>JANNQM010000021.1:0-4184 GCA_031400735.1 Gallionellaceae bacterium | reverse complement strand
GGGTTGCTGGAAGATGCGTTGCCCGAGGTCGCCGGCGAAAAAGAGAGCATTAGGCCGACCGCCACCCAAGGCGGCAAAGAATCTGAGATGGGCAACGCTGATGTCCTGCGCCTCGTCTACGACCACGAAGTCGAATAGGATATTCTTGGTGGTTGAAAGTGCTGCGGCCAGGGCGGTAAAAAGCGCCGCTTGCGTGATCAGATTGCGCCCTTGCAAACCGGCGCGAACGCGCTCGAAGATCGACCATAAGACCACACGCTGCGCTTCCGGCAAACGGGTTTTTCTGCCAAGGCGCACCACATCGCGATACGCATCCCAGTTCCCCAATTGCCACGCATCCACCACCTGCTCCCATTCCGTGAGGAGAAAATGCAGGCCAAATTTGTGACCGCCAACGGCAATCGCGGCTTCTTGCAGCAAATCGCGGACAATCTCGCGGCTGGCAATCGTCGCCTGCCCGACGTGCGCCTTATAGAGCCGAAGGCCGATAGCGTTAAGTGAATGAACATCTATACGCTCCGCCAGGCGCGGTTCATTGCCCAACAGACGCTTCAGCTTGGTGTGCAGCGCACTCGCCAGGGTATCGGAAAATGTCGTCAACAGGACACGGGCATCAGGATGTGTGCGAGCCAGATAAGCCGCACGGTGCAATGCAACAATCGTCTTGCCGGTGCCAGCCGAGCCGGAAACTCGCGCCGGGCCGGTGTAGTCGCGCTCCACCCATTGCCGTTGTTCAGGGTGCAGAAAAACAGTCCACTTTTCCCAAGGGAAATCGAGAGCGCGCTGCAACTCCTCCACATTGGTCATCACGCGGAAGCGGCGCTGGGCATCGGGATGATCGAATGGATTAGCCGTTGCGACCGTGGCCACTGGCACGCGGGGCTTGCCCCCCGTCGCCAGTTCCAGCAGAGCCTCCGCCGCTTCTGCGGGCAGGTGGTCGCACAATGCCAGCAGCGTGTCTTCAGTCGCGCTCTTCACGTCGGCGAGCCACTCGGCGGGCACGCCGTAGCCTAGCAACTCATCATCAGACCTGCCGGTGAAAAGTGGTTTCAAATCGGGCGCAGGCTTTGGCGACAGAACAAGTTCCGCCTGCACCGCACTTTGCACATATACCGGAACCACGATTTCCTGCACCGTCTCGCGTATCTCGACCCACTGCGCCGCGCCGGTTTGCGGATGCGTTTCCAGCTTGCGCCGTTCCGCCCAGTCATACGCATTGTCGTGATGATCCACATAGCACAGCAACAGGCTGGCCTCTGTTTTGTGGACGATCAGGCGGATGTCGCTGCTCACCCGCACCGACCAGAAATTCTTGTCCCGAGCCTTATCCAGTTTATGGAAGCTCATGCCGGGATTAACCGGGTTCATTTGCAAATCGAAGGCCGTGGTCTTGACCGACTTTTGCTCATCGCCGGAAAGTTTGGCGAGGCTGTCGGTGAAGGTGTCGGCGATAAGAAAGTCCATCAGTCCTGCTTCCTCGGCGTTTTGGTGGGCAACTGCTTCACCATGCGGTCGAAATCCGATTCGAAATGCTGATTGTCCAACACCCGGAACTTGTCGAACTCCTGCTCTGCATGAGACTTGGCCAATTCAGCCGACACCTTGCCCGCACCTTGCAAAATATCGCGGTCATTCAGTGTCAAAAAGCCTTCCAGTTTGGTGATCCAGTCCTGCATGGTCATGGCAATACGCCGCGTTGCCTGGCCTTCGGCAAAAATCAGATACTGCTCGGCCAGATTATTGAGGGCGCGCAGTTCTTCCTCGTTCAGATAATTCCTGGCGATGCTCACATCCGCTTTGCGGATACGTGCCCCCTCCCAGGTCGTCAGCCCCATGTTCGGTTGGCTGCTATCGGCGCGGGCAGCAATCAGCTCGGCGGCAGTCCGTCCGTGGATGGCGAAATGCACCTTGTTCTGCACCGTGGCAAAGAATGTCTGGGTGAGCGCATGGCTCGGGTCGTAATCCACGCTGGTGGCGTAGATGTCGGTGATCTTCTGGTAAAAGCGCCGCGCGCTGGTGCGTATGTCTTGCAGGCGGCGGGTCAGCTCATCGAAGTAATCTCGCCCCTTGCCGGGATTCTTCAGGCGCGCGTCGTCCAGAACAAAACCCTTGACGATGTATTCCTTCAGCTTGTCGTTGGCCCACTGGCGGAAGCGCACTCCCACCGGGCTGCGCACCCGGTAGCCAAGGGCCAGCACCATGTCCAGATTGTAGTGCGCCACCTCGTATTGCTTGCCGTCTGCGGCAGTTGTTCGGAAAAACCGAACAACTGAATTTTCATCCAGTTCACCATCCTCGAAGATGTGCTTGATGTGCTCGCTGATGGTGCCCTTGGCCTTGCCGAACAGCTCGGTCAACTGTTTCTGGCTCAGCCACAGGGTTTCCGCCTCCAGCATCACGTCGATGCGGGTGGAGCCGTCTTCGCTTTGGTAGATCAGGAATTGCTGGGGGGCGATCATGCTTTCAACTATTCAGGCTGAGTGTTTTCTCGGCAAAATAGTTTTCAGGTAATCCTCTGTTGCCTCAAATATCGGCTCAGCCTGATTAAACTTTCTCATCAGTGGAATCACCTTGGTGCGCACCCCCATGCCTCGCGAATCGACATAGGCATAATCACGAAGGATTTCCATAATCAGTGTATTTCGTGGTGATCGTTGTCCTGCAACCATTTTGCTAATGGTCATGGAATTTTGAAGTTTGCCGGGGCTGACCACTTCTAATCGATCCGAATAATTTGTTACTTCTATATCTACAGCCCTTGTCCAGTCACGATGCGCCAAGGCATTGATTACCGTTTCACGAACTGCTTCCCAAGGATAAAACGCTATTTTTTCCCTGCGCATATGTTCGTCAATGCCCGCAGCCTCTTGCGTAATGAAAGGGCTTATAGCAGCCGCGAATTTTTCAATCAGACCGTCATCAACCAACTGATTTTTTCCAGCATCGTTGATTTTCCATCGCCCAACTAGCGGCGCATCCAACACTACATCCAGCAAAGCTTGATATTCTTTTTCTGCTCCGGCAAAGACCATCACGCGCAATCCCGCTTGCCGAAGAAATCGCCGTGGATTGATTCCGAAACAAATCAACCCGGCTACCGAGCAAACTGTATTTCCCAGCCCATCGGATGCCATGAGGCCAAGACCCAATAAACGTTCTTTCCATTCTGAGTCAGTGTTGGGAATTTCAGGGTCTCGTATGATGGCTGACAAATAATAACTGAGACGATCCATATCCAGATTATCCAAAGAAGTCCCTGCGACAGGAAGCACCTCGACATGCAGCAATCCACCGCTTTCAAAAAGCCGCAATTGTTGCTCTCGGGAGGCTTTTTCAGAGCGATCTCCCATACGAATATAAATCTCCTCCCGATTGTCATGTTTCAGCGTGTAAGGTTTGGAAATGCCGGGCGCAACCGTAATAACAGCAACCCGGTGCTGATCGTCAATTTTCAGCTCCTCATAAAACGGGATGATCTGAGGAAAAACCTTATCCCGAAACACATTCATAACCCATTCCTGGGTGTTTTTCTGTTGGAGTCCTGATATGGCTCCGTCATCATCGACACCCAGAATCACCCTCCCCCCCTGAAGGTTTGCCAGAGCAACAATTTCTTTAGCCAACTGTTCTGGGCGAATATCATCTCGCTTAAATTCAACCCCGGAGTTTTCACCGTTAGCGATGATTTCCAATAATTCAGCTTTCAGCATGATTTACCTCATTATCTCTAGTTAGCTCGCCATCTTCGAAGATGTGCTCGCTGATGGTGCCCTTGGCCTTGCCGAATAGCTCGGCCAACTGCTTCTGGCTCAGCCACAGGGTTTCCGTCTCCAGCATCACGTCGATGCGGGTTGCGCCGTCTTCGCTTTGGTAGATTAGGAATTGCTGGGGGGCGGTCATGTCTTCATCTGTCCCGTGGTCTTGACGGCCTTCTGCTCGTCACCGGCGAATTTGGTCGGGCTGTTGGTGAAGGCATCGGCAATGCGAAAAGCCATGAACGGCTCTTTGTGTTGGCTAAATATAATCACGGATTTCAAGTTCATGTTGGGATGAAACCTCTACGGCCATGGCATGCGCCGGTAAATCTGATGACGTTGATCGCTCCATCGAGATCATGAGGAGGGTCTTCATTCTCAAAGATAATTACTTGTGCATTTGAAAATTCATCGGCTATCGAACGATAG
>JANNQM010000020.1:0-4884 GCA_031400735.1 Gallionellaceae bacterium | reverse complement strand
GACGCGGCCGTTGTGGGTCAGTGCGAAGGCAACATCAGGGCGCGACAGCGCGATACGGCGGAAAGCTTCTTCGCAATGCGCGAATTCGGTTTGTTCGGACTTGAGGAATTTGCGCCGTGCCGGGGTGTTGTAATACAGCTCACGTAATTCGACGCAGGTACCGGTTGCGTGCGCAGCCGGGGTAACGCCACCCACAATGCCCTCAATGGCCACCACCTGACATGCGTGAGGGGCATCCACGGTGCGGCTGGTCAACGTGACCTGTGCCACAGCCGCCATGCTGGCCAGTGCTTCGCCGCGAAATCCCATGCTGGCCACGCGCTGCAAGTCATCCAGTGAATAAATCTTGCTTGTCGCATGGCGCGTCAGCGCACTGGACAATTCATCTCCAGCCATGCCGCAGCCGTTATCGCGCACCCGCAACAGCTTCACCCCACCGCCTTCCAGTTGTACCGCAATCTCACTGGCGCCCGCATCCAGGCTGTTTTCCAGCAGCTCCTTGAGCGCCGCAGCCGGACGCTCAATCACCTCGCCTGCGGCGATTTGGTTGATGAGCAGCTCAGGCAGGGGCCGGATAGAGGACATATTTGGAAAATGATGGATGTTCTTTCTATTATAACGGACGGCAGCGAATGAATACCCACAGTTGCCTTGATAAATACCCGGCTGGAAGCATGGAAATTAATAGCGGCAGCCAATGTCAGGGCGCAAGCGGCAAAAGGTCGGTATAATCGCGCCCTCAAAAAACGGAGTTGCACTGCATGTCCAGTTTAACCACACACCCCGGCGCCAAGGGTCGCGCAGCCAGTCCCCAGCCGGTCTTGGCGCTTGCGTACGGGCTTGGTTTCGAAGAACTCTATGCTGCTGGTGGATTACGTCGTATTGATGCACTTTTTCTCGAATATCTGACTGGCGGCGAACCCCAGCTGGCGCAAAAATTGACCACGGCGCGACAGTCACCGGAAGCGGTGGCGCTGTTGCAGGAATCGCAATTGATCATTAACCTGGCGCCGCATGTGGAAGAATTCATCGCGCAATTGTTCGGCATCCAGGCACAAGTGCGCGCGCTGGCTGAGAGGCACTTCGAATTGGCACCATTATTCAGTTGCAAGCGTCTTTTTGTGCAGCGCAAGGCATTGCAAAAATACAAACCCGCTGACGCGGCGGCCTTTGATGGCGACCAACTGGCATCGGCTTTTCTGAAGCAGTGTGGCGATAGTAGCGCGGGCTTCAGCGAGCTGCTGTTTGCGCGCCAGGTCAATGACTGGCTGGACGATGAAGAACAGCATCTGGAGCAACTGGATATTGCCATGCGCTATGCGGCGTGGGCGGTCACCACGCCCGCCGGAAAAAAACGCCACGGCCACGGCGTGCTGTTCAAAACTCCGGCCAAGCTGGATTTGCAGCGGCTGGTGCCCATCATTCCTGTGGAGAATGTGCCGTATACCGCGCATAAACTGGCCGACAGCCATTTGCGCGCGCGCGAGGGTTTTGCGTTGACCGACGCTGGCACCGACCTGGCAGGCGCGTTGGGTGAGGCGAATTACTGCATCTGGTGCCATGAGCAAGGCAAGGATTCCTGCTCGCATGGATTGCGCGAAAAAAAGGAAGCAGAGGCTGTTGCGCCGCCACCTTTCAAAAAAAGTGCGTTCGGTGTTGCGCTGGCCGGTTGCCCGCTGGAAGAAAAAATTTCCGAGTTTCATAAAGTAAAAACCAGCGGCTGCGCAGTTGGCGCGCTGGCTATTATTGTGGTCGATAATCCCATGGTCGCTGCCACCGGCCACCGCATCTGCAACGACTGCATGAAGTCGTGCATCTATCAAAAACAGGAGCCGGTGAATATCCCGCAGGCGGAGACGCGCACACTGAAAGACGTGCTGGAATTGCCGTGGGGATTTGAAATATACAGCCTGCTGACGCGCTGGAATCCGCTCAATATCCGCCGCCCGTTGCCGCGAGCTGCCAGCGGTAAACGTGTACTGATAGTCGGCATGGGTCCGGCGGGTTACACGCTGGCGCATCATTTGATGAACGATGGACATGTCATTGCCGGTATCGACGGTTTGAAAATTGAACCGCTGCCGCCTGAATTATCCGGTGTGGGCAAAGCGGGCGAACGTGTGCCATTCGCTCCGGTTTACGACGCAAGCACGCTGAGCGAACCGCTGGATAATCGCATCATGGCCGGTTTTGGCGGTGTGGCGGAATATGGCATTACCGTGCGATGGGATAAAAATTTCCTGAAAATAATTCGTTTGCTGCTGGAACGGCGCCCACAGTTTGCGCTGTTTGGCGGCGTGCGCTTCGGCGGAACAGTGACGGCTGACAGCGCATTTGACATGGGCTTTGATCACATTGCGCTGGCTGCCGGTGCGGGCCGCCCAACGCTGCTCGACATACCGAACGGCATGGCGTGCGGCGTGCGTACCGCTTCAGATTTTTTGATGGCATTGCAACTGACCGGCGCGGCCAAACCGAATTCGATTGCCAACATGCAGGTGCGTTTGCCGGTTGTGGTCATTGGGGGCGGGCTGACGGCGATTGATACCGCGACCGAGTCACTGGCTTATTATCCGGTGCAGGTAGAAAAATTCCTGAGCCGCTATGAAACGCTGGCCGCAGAAAAAGGCGAGGCTGCACTGCGCCGCAGCTGGACACCTGCGGAAACCGGCATTGCCGATGAATTTCTGGGCCATGCGCGCGCGATCCGCGACGAGCGGGCAGCTGCCGTGCGCGACGGGCGCAAGCCGAATATTCTGGCGCTGATCAAATCATGGGGCGGTGTGACGCTGGCTTATCGCAAACGGCTGGTCGATAGCCCATCCTATACGCTCAACCACGAGGAAGTGGAAAAGGCGCTGGAGGAGGGCATTCATTTTGCCGAAGGATTGACGCCGCTGCGGGTAGAGGTCGATGCCAATGGCGAGGCCTGCGCGATGGTGTTGATGAACCAGATGCGCGATGAGCAAGGCGCGTGGACAGACGTAGCTGAATGCCGTTTACCGGCGCGCACCATTCTGGTCGCGGCCGGTACCCAGCCAAACACCGTGCTGGCGCGCGAGTTTCCCGATGAATTCAAACTGGATGGCCGCTACTTCCAGGCGTGCGACGAGCACGGCCAGCCGACAAAACCTGAGCGTGCTACCTCCAAACCGGAAAAAGTGCGGGTGCTGCTGGCTAAACATGATGCTGGCCGCTTCATCAGCTTTTTTGGCGACCTGCATCCCTCGTATTTTGGCAACGTAGTAAAGGCGATGGGCAGCGCCAAGCAAGGTTATCCGGTGGTCAGCAGCATATTGTCAGGTGTAGCTGCTGCCGCAAAAATGGATGATGCTGCGTTCCTGCAGCGCATGAATCAGGATTGGCGCGCGACGGTGCACCAGGTGGTCCGGCTTACGCCAAATATTGTTGAAGTGATCATCAAGGCACCTGCTGCGGCGCGCAGTTTTCAGCCGGGGCAATTTTACCGGCTGCAGAATTATGAATCACTGGCCACGCAAGTGGGCGACACACGTTTGGCGATGGAGGGGCTGGCGCTGACTGGCGCATGGGTCGATGCCGGGCAGGGCTTGCTGTCCACCATTGTGCTGGAAATGGGCGGTTCGTCGCAGTTGTGCCAAAAACTTATTCCGGGAGAGCCGGTGATATTAATGGGACCCACCGGCGAGCCTACCGAAATTGCGGCGGGCGAAGTGGTGATGCTGGTCGGCGGCGGGTTGGGTAACGCGGTGCTTTTCTCGATAGGCAAGGCCTTCCGCAATGCCGGTTCGCGGGTGCTTTATTTCGCCGGATACAAAAAACTGATAGACCGTTACAAGCTGGATGACATTGAAGCCGCTGCCGACGTCGTGATCTGGTGCTGCGACGAAGCGCCGGGATTCACTCCGCGCCGTGCACAAGACCGCAGCTTCACCGGCAACATCGTGCAGGCGATCAAGGCCTATGCCAGCGGCGATCTGGGTCAACCCGCGATCAAGGCCAGCGACGTTGACCGTGTTATTGCGATTGGCTCCGACCGCATGATGGCAGCCGTGGCTGCGGCACGCCACAATGAACTCAAGGCGTACATGAAGCCCTGCCATAATGCTTTTGGCTCCATCAATTCGCCCATGCAATGCATGATGAAGGAAATTTGCGGCCAGTGCATACAGCAGCACACCGATCCGGCCAGCGGCAAAAGCACGTATGTGTTTTCCTGCTTTAACCAGGACCAGTCGCTCGACGCAGTTAATTTTGCCGGCCTGAATTCGCGCCTGAAACAAAACAATGTGCAGGAAAAATTGACCGCGCAGTGGATAGAGCGCTGCCTAAAGTCGTATAATCCTACAAACCCCAGCTAACCACAGAGACACAGAGACACAGAGACACAGAGTTGAAAAGCCAGAAAAAAGTCTTGAGCACATTATTCACCTATCTGGTGGCGGTAAGTTTGTAGACAACCTCATTGTTTTCTCTGTGCCTCTGTGGTGAATGAACTGCGGTTTTAAGGATAATTAACTCTTTCAGGGGGAAACTCATGCGTATAGGTATTCCTGCGGAAACGCGCGCAGGTGAAACCCGTGTTGCGGCCACGCCGGAAACGGTGAAAAAAATGCTGGCGGCTGCACACACAGTCCTGGTGCAACAAGGCGCCGGAGCAGGCGCGAGCATTCCCGACGCAGATTATCAGGCGGCGGGTGCCACCTTGGTCAGCGCCGCGGATTTGTATGCGCAGGCTGAAATCATATTGAAGGTAAGGGCGCCGTCGGCGGAAGAGCTGGCCCGATTATCCGCCAATAAGGTATTGATAGGCTTGCTGTCCCCTTACCAGGCTGACCTGGTCGCTGCCTACGCCAAACAGGGCATCACTGCATTTGCGATGGAAAAATTACCGCGCACCTCGCG
>JANNQM010000019.1:0-7866 GCA_031400735.1 Gallionellaceae bacterium | reverse complement strand
AGCACGGTCACCCAGCGGCGCCCCGCTCAGTCCCCCGCTTTCTGTGTGTAGCGGCAGATGTTCCACGCCGGTGCGTGACAATGTGGTGTTAGTCGCGATGACGCCATCCATGCGGTGGTTCAGCAGCAGAATTGCAATCTGGCGGATTTTTTCATAGTCCAGATCGGGGGCAATTTTTACCACCAGCGGCACGTATTTTCCATGCCGCTCCGCCAGGATTTTCTGCTCCCCTTTCAGTTGCGCAAGAAGCGCGTCCAGCTCATCGCTGCCCTGCAATTGCCGCAGGTTGGCGGTATTCGGCGAAGAAATGTTAATCGCGACATAGCTGGCATGGGCATACACCCGGCGCAGGCAAACCAGGTAATCATCCGCCGCACGTTCGATAGGCGTATCAAAATTCTTGCCGATATTGATGCCCAGAATGCCACGGAATTTTGTTCGCTTGACGTTTTCGACCAACGCTCCCACGCCCAGATTGTTGAACCCCATGCGGTTGATAATGGCCTTTGCTTCGGGCAGGCGGAATAATCGCGGTTTGGGATTGCCGGATTGTGGGCGAGGCGTGACCGTGCCGATTTCGATAAAGCCAAACCCCAGAGCAGCCAGAGCATCAATGTACTCACCGTTTTTATCCAGGCCGGCGGCCAGACCGACAGGGTTGGGAAAAACCAGTCCCATTAATTTTTTGGGGTTATCCCGGGGCTTCGGATGAGCAATACTCAACAGGCCGGATTGATAACCGGCTTGCAATGCTTGCAACGTCAGGTGATGAGCAGTTTCTGGATCGAGTGAGAATAAAAGCGGACGGATTAATGAATACATTTTAAGGTAGGGTTTGCCATTCGCCACGGATGAAACCCTGCAAAGGCCGGAAATTGGTTTTATAAGCCATTTTCTGGCTTGCCTCAATCCAGTAACCGAGATACAGGTAGTCCAGTTCCAGTTTGCGGCACAGCTCAATTTGCCACAGTATGTTGTAGGTGCCAAAGCTGGTTTGCGGCAGGGCCGGTTCATAAAAGGTGTAAACCGAAGACAGCCCGTCTTCGAGAATATCGATGATACTCACCATGCGCAGAATGCCGCGCTCGCGAAATTCCACCAGCATGGAATCGACATGGCTGACCAGCAAAAAATTGCGGTATTGCTCGCGACTGTCGTTTTCCATCGTGCTCACAGGATGACGCGCCTTTTGGTAACGCTGATATAGCGCAAAATATTCTTCGCTATCCAGCAGCGTGTGCAGCGATTCGTCCAGTATCTGATGGCGCTTCCATGACTTGCGCTGGGTGCGGTTCGGTTTGAACGCAGCCGTTTCGATGCGTACCGGCACGCAGGCGCAACAGCTGTCGCAGCGCGGACGGTAAGTAAATGTACCGCTGCGCCGAAATCCCTGATGCACTAAAGCGGAATACACGGATGAACTGATCAGAAAGTCTGGCGTCGCCACTTGCGAGCGGGCCATTTGTTGCGGCAGATAGCTGCAGGGGTATGGCGTAGTCAAGTACAGTTGCAGTGCTGCCAGCGGACTGTCATGTAACAAGTTCATGGTCGAACTGCCATTGGGCCAAGGGTTGTGGGTAGTGTATCAATTCTTTCAGTAGAAGCATAAATTCCTTACGCGGAATGTCACGGGCACCCAATGTAGCCAGGTGCGCCGTACTCATTTGACAGTCAATCAAGCCGTAGTTCCAGCGTTGCAGCTGTGCGGCCAAATGGGCCAGCGCAATTTTTGAGGCGTCGGTAACCCGGCTGAACATGGATTCCCCGAAAAATACCCGGCCAATACCCACGCCATAGATACCGCCGACCAGATGTTGGTTGTTCCAAACTTCAACCGAATGGGCGATGCCAAGGCGGTGCAGCCCGGTATAGGCAGCTATCATGTCTTCATGTATCCAGGTGGCGGCATCTCCACCGCGCGGGGCGGCACAGGCCAGCATCACTTGCTCGAAAGCGCTGTCGCTGCGGATCTGATAATTTATTCGGGACAATGTTTTGCGCAATGACCGGGAAATTTTAAACTCGCCGGGAACCAGCACCATGCGGGGATCCGGACTCCACCACAAGATGGGTTCACCGGCATTGAACCACGGAAAAATACCGCGCTGATAGGCGTCCAGCAAGCGCTCAGTGGATAAAGTACCGCCTGCCGCGAGCAGTCCGTTGGGGATTTGCAACGCTTGCTCTACCGGAGGAAAAGGAGTGTGCTGACCTAATAACGCAATCATTTAGACTCATTCGAACTGATGGACATCCTAAAGTTGCCAATCACCAATATAGGGTTTGGATATAATAGTATATAGTCTTACTGGCGTTTGCCCAGACGGGATATATTCCCAGGTGCATACATGGATTTGGGTGCATAAATTTTATTTGGTGAGGAGTGTAGCGGTTGGGATTATTTGGGAATAAATCGGATCACCCGATGGCGGATATAAAATCGGCACAAAAATTACTGAGCGACGTGCCGAAGAATGATCCGTTAAAGGCCTTGCAGGAAATTACCGATTGGTTGGAGTCCGTCACCGACAATGCCAATTTTCATGCGGATCAGCGATTTGAGGTGCTGAGCCTGCTGGACGAGTCGGCACGTCCCCATATGCGCAAACTGGTGCGCGAATATTTTACTGCGCCCACCTTGGCAAAATTTCAGGAGAACCGAACCTGGATGGCGTTGAATGCTTTTTTTTCGCACAATGAACGAGGCTATTTCAAGCTGCTGACTGCTTATCGAAATGGCGATAAAGGCGGTTCAGCGATCCGGACTGCCCTGCCCCAGATTGCTGCCAGGGGTTTGTATGCTGTGATGGGTATCTTGAAGATGGCTGCCGCCCGTTATGATCCGGTAGGAATACAAAACTGGGAGCACTTGAGCCAATATTATTTGCATGCTGAAGAGCAGCAATACCATAACGACCAGGTCAAACTTTATGCCACCTCCACCCAGGGAATATCGGCAAAAAATATATTTGCCAGCGCGTTGATGTGGTACGCCCCTGGCTCTACTTCGCTACGGCCGCTACATATGCACCTGGCAGAGCGCTTAGCCTGCCATTTTTGCAAATACCTTACGGTAGAGACCCAAGGCACAACTAACAATCTGGTTTGTTTTGACCTCGCCCATCCCGGCCCGCCAATGCGGGTAACTCCCGATACCAAAACTCTTTCTGGAATGCGTTTCCTGGGTGCGGGCGATGTGCGCCCCCAGTTAGAGATTTTATTGAAGCAATTGGAGAAGAACATCGTTCCACAGGAAATCAATCTGGGTGGCGTATATGAAGCAGACATCGTGAAAGTGGCTGCGCGCCATCTGTTGAGCTCTTGGGGTGCACCGCCGCCAATGCGGCGCCATGCGCGACGCCAGGTCAAGGTAAACATGACAGTAGTGGTGGGCTTTGAGCGGATTTTGGAGCGCGGGATGCATGCTGCGGATTTGGAGCAGCATTTCAGCTCAGACGATAACGGTATTTCTATCTGGGAAGTGGAAGACATCAGCGCTACAGGTTTTCGCTGTGTATTGCCGGTGAAAAATACCGAAGGGGTCAAGATTGGTTCGTTAATCGCCACCAAACCAGAAAATGTCGGCCATCATGGTGTTGGAATTGTGCGCCGCCTGAGCCGGGATGATCATAATCATCTGCATGTGGGTGTGGAGATATTGAGCAAGCAGATTGAAAATATTTCACTGCATACGCGCGGCGGTTCCAGGGCCAGTGCCGAGCAGAGCGCCTTATGGTTAAGAATGGCGGCGGATGAGGAAGGCGAAATTTTCCTGCTGTTGAGCCCGCACGCATTTTCTATGAATCGCAGCATGAACGCCATACTTGAAGGTAAAGGATGCCTGCTGATTCCATTGGCCTTGCTGGAAAGAGGGGCGGATTATGACTTGGCGCGCTACCGCAAGGTGGAAGAAGACGCCAACGCGGCAGCGGACGAGGCTTACTGAAGCGGGCTGCTCAAGCTGGCCTGTTGAGCTGGCGCGACATCCAGGTTTCTATATCTTTTATTTCCTCCGGGCAGACCGAATGTGGCATGGCATACTCATGCCACTCCAGCGGGTAACCTTGTTTCATCAGTCGATCCGCCGAAGCTTTTCCGCGCGCAATCGTAACTATAGTATCGCTGCGCCCATGGCCCATAAAAACCGGGATATGCCTGGCTGCCGGGCTGGCTTCCAGTGCCAGCGTGTCTGGCATGGGCAGATAGCAGGACAGGGCAATGATGCCGCCCAATTGAGCGGGGTGGCGCAAGCCGGTATGCAGCGCCATCGCGCCGCCCTGGGAAAATCCGGCAACGTAAATATTTTGTGCAACTACACCGCGCTTGATCTCTTGGGCAATCAGCGCATCGATGGCTGATTGCGACGCGCGGATACCCGCGCTGTCTGGCAGGGAAGCGATATCAGCGGAAAGGATGTCATACCAGGCGCGCATCACATAACCGCCGTTTATCGTGACCGGCTGTTGCGGCGCGTGCGGGAATAGATAGCGCACTGCTACGGGCAGATGCATTTCCTGGGCAATCGGCACAAAATCTTCGCCATCCGCTCCCAGACCATGTAGCCAGATGATGCTGTGGCGCGGCGCTTTGCCGATGTCCAGCGAGATGTGGGGCAGGACATTACTCATCTGTAAAAATCCAATTTTCGGCGCCATACTGCGTTACTCACAAAAAATTACTCCTTACATATTCCACATATGCCGCGTCGCAATTTTTTGCTCGCGCCTTGTCTGGCTTGAAACTTGAATTTTTAGCGGTGCCCATCTGCTGGATGGTCGGTAGGTTGTGCGGCAGTTTGTTCAGGCAGAATTTCGCGCAGCACCTGAAAAATCTCGCGGTAACTTTTTGGTGGTTTAAGCAGTTCTTTTTCTTTTAACGCGTTGCGGATCAGCGTGCGCAGCCTCTGCGCGTCAGCTCCCGGATGGTCGGCCAGCAACTCGGTCAGCGCAGTTTCATCTTCCAGCAAGCGGTCACGCCAGCGTTCGATCTGATGCAGCCAGGCAATATGCTGGTGCGATTTGCCGCCCCAAACCTCCAGTTTTGCCACGATAGGAGCGGTGTCGATTTCTCGCATTAAGCGGCCTATGAACTGCATCTGGCGCCGCTGCGCCCCGAATTTATTAATCCGCTTCATCTCACGCACCGCGTCAGACAAGCGTTCCGGCAAGTCCAGCTGTTTCAGCTGGTCGGTACTCAGTTGCACTAATTGCTCGCCGATGTCCTGCAAATCATGCATTTGCTGCTTGACCTTGGTCTTGCTCGGCGTCAGGTTTAATTCTTCTATATCGTCAGATTGCATGGCAGCGTAATGTTAATTGGATGTCGCTATGTATAATAACGCTTTCCGTATAAGGCGTCTGTCTTATGAATACCATTGTCCAGCACGAACAGCGTTTTTCCCATTCTGCCGACACGCTGCGCCAGGTTGCGCGCGATATGCTGGAATATGCCAAACATCAAGGTGCCACCGCCTGCGCCGTTGAAGTATCGGATGGCTTTGGCCAGGCAGTCACCGTGCGCCATGGTGAGGTGGAGACTATCGAATATAACCGCGATAAAGGTGTGGGCGTCACGGTGTATATCGGCCAGAAACGCGGCAATGCCAACACTTCAGATTTCTCGCGGTCGGCGATACGCGCCACGGTCGATGCTGCGCTGTCGATTGCCCGCTATACGGCCAGTGACGATGCCGCAGGGTTGCCGGAACCGACACTGCTGGCCACCCAATTCCCCGACCTTGATTTGTACCATCCGTGGCTGCTGACTGTAGAGCAGGCCATAGAACTGGCTGGAGAGTGTGAGCAGGCTGCTTTTGAGCGCGATAAGCGCATCAATAATTCAGAAGGCGCATCGGTCAGTGTGCACGAGTCGCAGTTTGTGTTTGCCAACAGCCAGGGATTTATCGCGGGTTACCCTTCGTCCCGCCATAGCGTTAGCTGCGCGGTCATCGCCGGTAAAGGCGGAACGATGCAGCGTGATTACTGGTATAGCGAAGCGCGCAATGCGCGCGACATGCTCAAGGTGGAAGAGGTCGGGCGCATTGCCGCCGAACGTGCGTTGCGCCGCCTGCAGTCGCGCAAACTGGGCACGGTGCAAGTGCCGGTGCTGTTTGAAGCGCCGGTAGCGGCCAGCCTGATCGGTCATCTGGTGGGCGCAATAAGCGGCAGCAGCCTGTACCGAAAATCTTCTTTCCTGCTCGACCAACTGGGCCAACAAGTATTTTCGCCGGACATACATGTAGACGACATACCGGATATTCCGCGCGGATTGGCCAGCAGCGTGTTCGACGATGAAGGCGTAAAAACGCAACGCCGCGCCATCATCGAAGCAGGTGTGTTGCAGGGATATTTTCTGGGCAGCTATTCCGCGCGCAAACTGGGCATGCAATCCACCGGCAATGCTGGCGGCAACCATAATCTTGTTTTGCGTTCCGGCGACCTGGACTTTAACGGCTTGCTGAAAAAAATGGGCAAGGGATTGATGGTTACCGAATTGCTGGGGCAGGGCGTGAATCATGTCACCGGCGATTACTCGCGCGGTGCAGCTGGCTTCTGGGTAGAAAATGGCGAAATACAGTATCCGGTCGAAGAAATTACCATCGCCGGAAATTTGAAGGAAATGTACCGCCATATTGCCGCAGTGGGGAATGACATACTGGTTCAGGGTTCGCGCCAATGCGGTTCTATTCTGGTGGAGAACATGATGGTGGCAGGGCAATAGCGGATGTGGCAAGGAACGTTATCTGCTGCCGGGCATCTCAAGCGTACATGCATGCCGCAGTCAGCGCGCTGGCTGACTTCCGCCAGAAACATATTGCACTCATTGACAGAGTGAGGAAGGCGGATGCAACAACTGGAACAAGGTTACGGAATAAATGGCTGGGCGCGGATCAAGCGGTATGCTTGCCGGATGGAAACCATCAGCGAAGAAGCCACCCATCGGCTGGAAGCACTCAAGTTCTGGGACAAGCACGGACTGGAAGCGACACAAGACTTTTACAAGGTATCCAGGCGCACCTTGTTTCGTTGGAAGCGCCTATATAAAACTTCCGGCCGCACACCCGTTAGCCTGACCAACCAAAGCCGCGCGCCCACGCGACGGCGAGTGCGGCTATGGCCTGCTGCCGTGTTGGCAAGATTGCGTGAGTTGCGTCAGAGCCACCCCAGCCTGGGGGCGGAGAAGTTGCAGATATTCCTGGCGGACTGGTGTGAACCCCGCAACCTGCCCTGTCCCAAGGTGCGTACCGTCATGCGCTTGATCGCCGAGCGCCCGGAGCTCAAGAAAGCCAAACCGCCCAAGGTCTGTGTAGCGCGCAGAAAAGCGGCGCACGACAGGAAACCCAAAGGCTTCAAGGCCACGCATCCCGGCCAATGCGTCGGCGTGGACACCATCGAAATACAACGCGACGGGTTACGCCGTTATATCAGCACTTTTACCGATGTCCACAGCCGGTTCGCGCTGGCCGTTGCCAGCACCACTAAAAGCAGCAAGCGGGCAACCGTGTTGTGGCGGCTATCCAAAACGTGTTTCCCTTACCCGATCGAGCGGGTGCTGTCGGATAACGGCAGCGAGTTCAAGGCGGCCTTCGACACCGAAGTCGCGAAAGATGGCACAGGTCGCTGGCTGACCTATCCCAAGACACCGAAGATGAATGCGCATGTCGAGCGTTTTAACGGCAGTATCCAACAGGAGTTCGTCGCCTACCATGAGGAGTTGCTGTTCACCGATGTGAATTTGTTCAACGACAAGTTGCTCGATTATCTGGTTTGGTTTAACACCGAGCGGCCTCACTACGGTCTTGGGTTAAAATCCCCATGTGAGTTCTTGCAGGAACACCATCAGTGCAATATGTATTGGCGGAAGACA
>JANNQM010000018.1:0-9901 GCA_031400735.1 Gallionellaceae bacterium | reverse complement strand
CCTACTGAGTAACAAACAGGATACCACCCCTCAGGCGCTTGATGGTTTGCGATACTGAAGTGTCAGGTATGGCTACGCTACTGCCGGGTTGCGGCGCTCACGCGCCAAACCACGTTACCTACATCATCTGCTACCAGTAAGGCACCGTGGTTGTCTAATGCGACACCAACCGGGCGGCCATAAGCATTGCCTTCTGTACTGAGAAAGCCAGTCAATACGTCCCTCATTGGTCCGGATGGTTTGCCATTGGTGAAGGGTACGAATATAACTTTATAACCGCTGTGTGGCCGACGGTTCCATGAACCATGCTGGCCGACAAACATGCCTTGGGTAAATGGCTGCGGCAGCGTGCTTCCCAGCGACGACACCAAGCCCAATGGTGCGGTGTGCGCACCCAGCGCGTAATCCGGCACGACCGCTTGAGCCACCAGGTCTGGGCGTTGCGGCTGGACACGCGTATCTACATGCTGGCCATAATAACTGTAGGGCCAGCCATAGAATGCACCTTCACGCACTTCAGTCAGGTAATCCGGAACCAGATCACTGCCCAGTTCATCGCGCTCATTCACCACGGTCCACAATGCACCCGTG
The DNA here is from genome assembly GCA_031400735.1 of Gallionellaceae bacterium. GTDB lineage: Bacteria > Pseudomonadota > Gammaproteobacteria > Burkholderiales > Gallionellaceae > Nitrotoga. The sequence goes on along the minus strand of JANNQM010000018.1, from coordinate 9,310 downwards.
TCAGGTTCCCAGGCCAGCCCGTTGGGGTTGCGCAGCCCCAACGCATAAATGCGCTGGGTATTATTTTTGAGGTCGATTTCCCAGATCGCGGCACGTCCATTTTCTGCTTCCATTCCTCGCTCGGCCACATTGCTGTTGGAACCCACCGTAGCGTACAGCTTGCTGCCGTCCGGACTGGCGATCAGGTTTTTGGTCCAATGATGATTGATCGTGCCAGCTGGAAGGTCAACCACTTTGGCGCCAGTTGAGGTAATGTGAGTTTGCCCCGTGGCATAGGAGAACCGCACAACAGCGTCAGTATTCGCCACATAAAAATCGCTGCCCACCAGCGCCATGCCAAAAGGAGAATTCAACCCGGCCAGGAACACTGAACGCACATCGGCCACCCCATCTCCATCGGTATCGCGCAACAGTGTTATGCGGTTCGCGCTGGGCACCCCGGCACCGGCCCGCTTCATGACCCGTTTCATCACCCAACCCTTGATGCCTTTTGCGTCATCCGGTTTGGGTGGAGCATTGCTTTCTGCGACCAGTACATCGCCATTGGGAAGCACATACAACCAGCGCGGGTGATCGAGATCGCGGGCGAATGCGGTAACGCTGGTACCCGCCACCGGCTGCGGCATCGCCCCGGACGGCCAGCCCTTGGCCGGGGCGATGTTCACTGTGGGAATTAAACTTTTGTGGGGTGGTGGCAGCGCAGGCTGGGTGCCGCTGCCTTCCGAGATCGAGTGCCGGGCGACATCCCCGCAAGCGGTGAGGGATATCGCCAGCAGCAGGATGCCTACCGAGGTAACCAAAGAGCGGGGCCGTTTCAGGACGCGCGGTGATGTGATCTGCCCACATCCAAAGAATTGGGGCGTCGGGTGATGGGACGCTCTTCGGATTGGGTGGACGCCTCTGAAAATTGCGCCAAAAGCTCTTCCTTGCGGCTCATCAACTGAATGCCCAAATCCACCAGATCCAGCCCGGTTGATTTCAATTTTGGGAACAATTCATTCTGTTCTTCATTAACGTGGTGCTTGACGTACTCCGAGAGCACCTTGATTTTGGCATCGAACATTTCGCCATCGGGTTCTTCGCTTTGTATCTGGCCGATCAGTTGTTTCAGGGTCGCATGTTCGACTATGGCTTCCGGCACCATTTCCTTGTCCTTTAGCGCCTGCTTGGCAGCCGGATAAAAAATTTCTTCTTCAATCTGGGCATGCACCGTGAGTTCAGTGCAGATTCGGGTGGCTATTTCCTTCTTCTTTGCATTTGAACGCGTTTTTTCATACTCGGCAAACAGGCTGCTGACTTCCTTATGGTCGGCACGCAGTAATGAGATGGCGTCCTGCCTTGAAGTACTTTTTGACCTTGCGGAATTTTCCATGATGACTCCTTATTTGGTTGGCGGGGTGAAATGGTTACGTCAATATAGCAATCAGAATAATGATAGGGATGGGTATGCCCAATATAAATAAAATGAGTGAACGCATGGTTTGTCTCCTTGATTAAAACTTGCCTGTTACAGATCGCGCCTGCGCCCGCCATACACCGCTGCCCAGCTGGCGACAAACGCCCCGCCGAGTAGCGCAATGACCATCCATAGCGCCGCATAGGCGGAAGCTTTGCGCGCCTTGTCAGCCATTTCCCTGGCGGTGGTTTCTGTATCCTGCAGCTTTGCCTTGACGCGCGCATAGGTGTCGGTTACCCGCTTTTCCGCTTCCTGCTGGGTCAGCCCGGTGCGTTGGGCCACAACCTGTCCCACATAGCGCACATCATCCGCAGGCAGTGCATCAGTACGGATTGAGTTGATGAAAATACGCGTCACTTCGGCCGCCGTAGCTGCTCCCTGATCGTTACGTTCGGATACACGGGCAGGCACAGATGCCTCACTGTTAACATCCCTGCGAAACAGCGAGTCCACGAAATATTTCATTGATCCGTTTTCGTTGTCCGATGTGGATTCTTTGCCAGCGGTTGCTGCCGCACCACCCGCTGTTGCGGCAACGGCTGTGGCAGCCGCGCCGCCAGCCACTGTCGCGCCCGCCTGTACGCCGCCACTGACAATAGAGCCAATCACCGAAGTCAGCAAAGTCGCGGTGGCCAAGGTCGCTACACCCCATGCCAGAAAGCCGTGAGCAGTGTCACGAAAATAAACTTCATCGGTATGGGTAGCTATCCATTTTGTCCTGAGCCTGCCGGCCAAATAGCCCCCCATTGCTGAAGCGAGCAGTTGAGTCAGCGTAATCCACAGGATGGTCGATACACCCAGGGTCTTGGCTTCCATTCCATGATTCATCCAGGGAGACACCACCGACAATCCCAATCCGGTGCCCAAGACTAGCAGGATCAGTGACAGCGCAACTGCCGCAGCGGCGCCCGCCATAATTGCCCCCCAGGAAACTGCGCTGGCATCGGTTTGCGGATTATCTGAATAACTGGTGGGTTGGGGGCGCAACGGCCTGCGTTCATCATGAGGTGCGGCAGTAGGAATAGCCATATTTGATCTCCAGAAATGTTGGGGCATTTACGGGCAAAATTATTACGGGACAGAATTCAGGCTTCTGTCTGTTATCACACATAGATTAATAATCCGTTACTTGGAAAGACTGTGAACCTTCAAAGCAGCCATTGATCCCTTTGCGCCAACGGCTGCCTTGACAATTCTGCGACATTGCTCACTTCTGAACTGCTATTTGATGATGGTGTCGCTGCTGCCAGAGGTGCCGCTGCTGTTGCTGCGGACGTTGGTGTCGCTATTCAGTCTGCTGTCGGAGTCGCCACTCTGTACCGACCCGCTGGCCCGTGTTTCGCTGTCCAGTTCATACATTCCAGAACTGTTCTTTTGCATCCCATCATAGGAGCGTTCTTGGTAGGACATGAACTCGTCCCTTGAGATCAGGCCGTCACCGTTGGTGTCCATCACACTCCAGTCTATCGAGGATGAACTGCTGCTTTTGGAAGAACTCTTGGTCGTGCTGTCCAAAGCGGCTACCGCAGATAAGCTTGCACTTAGCAAGCCGACAGCACACAAGGAATAAATAATTTTGTTCATGGTTTTTCCTTTCGGTAAGTTAAATATTGGTTTATGTTGCTCAAGTGAGCGTAGCAAGAATGCCCGTGATGGGGCTCAGCCGTCTGTACGACAGATAACACTAGCCTGGGGTATTGTTGAGAGGCGGTAGCGTGCGCTGTGCGCACGATGGTGTCTATTATAGGAACGTGCGCGCAGCGCACGCTACGGACTGCAGGCGCACATAAAAAATGGTGAAGGTATCCATACCTTCACCATCTTGTAAATCACCCTATGCAATTTACATTACAGGGAGCAGTTACTGCTGCATGTCCAGCCATTTATCGAATTGTGCAATCTCTTTTTTCTGTGTGGCAATAATTTTCTTTGCCATGGATTTCATCTGCGGTGACTTGCCTTCTTCGAGTTGCATTTGCGCCATTGCCAGCCCCTGCTGATGGTGCAATTTCATTCTCACGGCAAAGTCGCGGTCAGTGTCCCCGGTCAGCTGCATGTGTTGCATGCTGTCACCGCTTTCGCCATACTGCCTGCTTCCGCTTACCTGCCCACTTCCACTTCTATTTTCCATACCCCGTTGTGTCTGTGACTGGGACGAACTACCCGAGTAATCTTCTGAGCTGCTCTCCGCCTGAACTGTTGCAGACAAAGCCAGCATCGCAGCCACTACTGTTGATTTAATTAGCGTGTTTTTCATCTTTTATTCCCTTAAGTCGCCGACAATTCGGCGCAGTAATCATCCCAAAGCTGGATACCCGCGTCCGTGTACTGCCGCACAAAACATTAGGAGGCACCGATTAAGTCCATATCCCGATCAATAGGCACATAATTCTGTAGGGGCGCGATTCATCGCGCCCTGATCTATAAGCAAAGCGTGATAAATCACGCCCCTACGATATTGCACTATTGATCGGGAAATGGAATAAGTCCTCCGTTCGTAATGGAGTCCTTCGGCTTCGCTCAGGACGAACGGACTTAATCGGCGCTTCCCTGAAATTACCGGCCCAGCAATGCGCCCACTGGTTTGAGTGATTCGACCCGATCACAGATAGCCTTGGTAATCGCCACCAGCGGTGCGCCCAGCAACAATCCCCATACACCCCATAGCCAACCAAAAAATAGCAGCGCAATAAACAGTACAGCGGTATTTATTCGCGCAAAGCGGCCCTGTAGCCAGGTCATGAACAGGAATCCGATTAATCCAGCCACTACCAGAGTCACCCCTCCGGTAATAAACGCATAGCTCAGCGAACCAAATTGCAAAAATCCGGCGATGCCGCTGGCGAACGCTACCGCCGCCGGTCCCAGGTAAGGAATGAAATGCAGCACACCGGCAATCACGCCCCATACCGCCGCTTGCTCTACACCAATCACAGTAAAAGCCAGCCAGGTGAAGACCCCCACCAGGCTGTTTGTTACCAGAATCGACAGTAGATAGCGCTGGATTTGCACATCGATTTCATCAAGAATTTCCACGGTGTCTTTCTGGCGCGCCACGGATGGCCCGGCTAACTCCACCAGCTTGCGCCGGAAATGCGGGCCGGAGGCCAGCAAAAAATAGGTGATCAAAAGAATGATGGGAGTTTGTGCCGCTATTGCTACCAATAACGCCGATTGCGCCAATGCATAATCGCGCAGCCAGGTAGTGGAAGTATCCGGATTCACCACCACTACCGGCACTCCGGGTTTGGGCGCGACATCTGCGGCACCCTGTAGCTCATTTGCCACGCCTTGCAATTCCTTTGCAGCCTCCTGCATATTGCGCAGTGCGGTGGGTCCCTTGCTGCTGGCGTCGTTCAAATGTTGGCGCAACTTGCGAGCAGCTTCCGGCAATTTATCCAGCATGGCCGCCGCATCATCACTTAATGAGAACGCCATCCACGACAGGCTGCCCACCAGTACCGCCAACACCAATGCCGCAGCAATTGGACGCGGCACGCGGCATATTTTTAACCACCTGACTACCGGGCTTAACGTGTAGCTTAAAAGTATTCCAATCAGCAACGGCACAAAAAAACCCCGGGCCAGATACAAGGCAGCGGCAATGCTTATCACCGCCAGAATGCCCAGCGACACATTCATGCGCATATATCGCGTGGTGCGGATGGTTATTGCCGCAGCATCGGCAATTGCCGCAATCTCTTCAGCGGGAAGTTTCAGGAAAGATCCGGCTGACCTTCGGTCTGGCTCCTTTATCTTTTCGCGGGTAACACTACGTTCCTCATTAATCATACTGTCGTACCAAACTATCTGGATAGTGTTCTTCAGATTGCGAATATCCTCCCAAATAAAAGATTTTTCTGTGCGATATAGCTCATAGCCATTATTTATTTACCAAATGTACGTTACCGAACTGACATTTCACTACCATCAAATAAAATTTGCACTAAGGATATCCATTATCAAAAATTCACATTGATGTGTGCAGGTTATTTTGAGGAGAGAGTAATGAATAATGCCGGACTAATGATTAATGGGTGCCTTATATTGGCCGTTATCTTGTTAACAGCATGTGGTGATGGCAACGACAAGATGGAGGCTCCGATCAACCTTTCGCGTACGATCAGTGCCACTGGTATCACAGATATTTCCGGGACCCCACCCCGCAATGCGGTTTTCCAGGACGAGATCATGCCGCCAGACCAGGAAACGATTTTATTAATGCAGGCAAACAACCCGGATGCAGGCAATGTAGCATTTTCCGACACCACCGCGACATTATGGAAATTCTACCTGGAGCGGTGAAGATAGTGGGGGCTGACTATACTCTCCAGAATCATCCTGTATTTTCTTATGTACGCTATCGCACAGAGAGTTGTACTTAAGTCGTACATAGTGCAGTTGGTGTGACGTATTACTTCCACTGTAGTCCGATTTCGTATTGGAACAGTTCAAACTAATCTTCGTCTAGTCCGGCATTGCTAGCACCACTGCCACAGCTCACCAAATTAACCAAGCATAACATCGGCGTAGGCCGATGCTTCGGAATCCCATTATTTAGGAGAAACACAATGATGAACTTCGGCAATCTTATCAAGCCGCTCAATTGGTCACTGGCATTATTGGCAATTGCACTGGTGTCTGGATGCGGCGGCAGCGATGGCGGATCAACTGACACCACCGCCCCAACTGTCAGCGCTACTGCTCCAGCGGATGGCGCCACCAATGTATCGCTCAATTCCAGCGTGTCTGCTACTTTTAGTGAAGCAATGGACCCCGCCACGATTACCACTACCACCTTTACTTTAATGCAAGGCCTCTCCGTGATCCCCGGAGCAGTCAGCTACGTGGGAACCACTGCAACCTTCAATCCCACCAGCAACCTGACAGCCAGCACCGTATACACAGCTACTGTGACAACCGGGGCGAAGGATTTGGCGGGCAGAGCATTGGCGCAGGCTATGGTATGGAGCTTTACGACCGGCACCACAACCGATACTACCGCACCTACGGTTACTTTAACTTACCCGGTCGATGCGGCTAATAACGTGGCAATCAATACCAGCGTAAGCGCGACCTTCAGCGAAACGATGGATGCCGCAACGATTACCACCACGTCGTTCACGTTAACGCAAGGTGCAACAGCAGTTCCAGGAACTGTGACCTACGTCGGCAAAATCGCAACCTTCACCCCTACCACTAACCTGCTACCAAGCCTGCTCTACACTGCCACAGTCACCGCCGCAGCTATGGATTTAGCAGGGAATGCGCTGACACCTGAGGTATGGACCTTCACTACCGGTACCACCACCGATACCACCGCACCGGTGGTCAGCTCTACCGCTCCACTTGATAATGCTACGGGTGTGGCAATCAATTCAAACGTCAGGGCGACGTTCAGTGAAGTGATGGATGCAGCGACAATTTCTACCGCAACCTTTGGCCTGAAACAGGGAACTACTGTAATACCGGGCACCGTCACTTACATCGGCAATACCGCAACTTTCAACCCATTGTCAGACTTGACTGCAAACCTTGTCTATACCGCCACGGTGACTACCGGGGTTGAGGATATGGCTGGTAATGCATTGGCTAGTGCCAAGATATGGAGCTTTACCGCTGGCGCTATAGCCGCAGGCCCACCACCAGTGGACTTGCTGACCGCAGGTGATTTCGTGATCCTGGCCAATACTGCTGTCACATACAATGGAACCGCTGCGGTACCGGCTGTGACTGGAGATGTAGGAATTTCACCAGCGTTCTCGGCTTCCATAACGGGTTTTTCAGGCTATGCGGTAGATATTTCTACAAATGACTTCGCCACAGCTGCTGAAATAGTCATCCCGGGGAAGATTTATGCACCTGACTTTACCGGTGGTGCACTTAACAGCAACGGCCTTACTCCGGCTAAAATGACCGCAGCTCAAAACGACATGGTGACTGCATACAATGATGCTGCAGGCCGAACACCGGGAGTGGGCGCCACCAACCTTAACCTCGGCGCCGGTACACTCACCGCGCTAACTCCTCCTCTCGTTCCTGGCACCTACACTTGGGATGCGGGTACCCCGGGTGGCAATGTAAACATTACAGGCGATATCACTCTCACAGGGAACGCAACGGATGTCTGGATATTCCAGATATCCGGGGCGCTTACCCAAGCGTCTGCCACAAATATCATCCTGGGTGGTACCGCACAGGCCAAGAATATCTTCTGGCAGGTTGCCGGCGGCATAACCATTAACACGACCGCCCACATGGAAGGGGTGTTAATGTCGGCAACAGCAATTACCATGAATGCGGGCGCCACGGCAAACAGCCGATTGCTGGCCCAAAGCGCAGTCACATTGGGAGGTACGGTTACACAACCCGCGCCATAAGTTATAGGCATGAACTGGTCAGTACTGACCAAATAAAGGGGCCGTCGCAAGACGGCCTTTTTTATTTCAACTTTTGAAAAACCCAACTGGCTTTCGTATTGAACGCAGCGGCGGTCTCACCTTGAACATACAAATCAAGCGGCTATCAATGTAGCCCTCAGCGTAGCGTGCGCTATGCGCACGACATACTGTATGACCATCGTGCGCACAGCGCACGCTACGGCACAATAATTTCATGGCATACCTCTAGATACCGCATCTCATTAAATGTTTATGTTCCAAATTTAAATGTATCTATGTGCGCTAGCGCACAGATGCTTCTGTACTAAAAATGGGATAGTGCAATTCACTTGGGGTGCAGCCAATCTCGGCAGGAAAAAATGCCCCGCCACTTCATATAACACAAAATTTCTAGCACCAGACAAGCATCGGTCGATTGCACCGATACTTATTTTTTAAGGGAGAAGTACATGAACAGATTGGGAAGCGTTACCAAGCCACTAATGTGGGCCTTAGCTTTATTGATAGCCGCTGTGGCCGGCGGATGTGGAGGCCATGGAACCGATCCAATCCTGGGCGGAAGTGGTTCGGTTGAAAATCTGGTATCGGTTCTTCCCGGCACCATTATTCCCGGCGCAACATGCACTGTGTCAGGCCCCACGATACCTGAAGTCACCACGTCCGACCCCACTAACGGCAATCTGCTTGTGACGACAAGCACCACCGGTGTCGCGGGTGGCGGCAAATTGATTACTGCCGACTTCAGCCTGGCTATGGATCCAGCAACAATCAATTCTCCTCTGCTTACCTTCAGCATGATGGAAACAGTAAGCGGAAGCAACGTACCCGGAACAGTCACGATGAATGGCGCAAGCACTAGAGCCACCTTAACAACATCAGCGGCGCTGACACCCAACACCAGCTACACCGCCATCATTACCCAGGCCGCTACCAGTTCGGGCACACCCCTTGGCTGTGCCTATGCCTGGAGATTCAAGACAGCCACTCCGGCTGCAACAGGTGTGGCTTCTGTTGATCTGGGGCGGGCCGCTCCCTTTGCGATTGCGGCTAATGCTGGAGTTACCAACACCCCCACCGCGCCCAACACTACGATCAATGGCGATACCGTGCTGGATCCAATTGCTGGAGCAACTTGTAACTCTGTTGCGGTCGATGCGGCTGGAGGCTTCGGTCTATGCGGAGGCTCTCCGCCAACCATCAACGGGTCAGTAATCAGTCCCTTATTCCCAGCAGATGCTGGCGCCACTTCAGGCGCTATCATCTCCGATATGCAGGCAGCATTCCTTAGCATAACGCCACCTGCAGGACCGCCTGCCGCCGGTTCACTCGGAGGTGCAACTAATCTCCCGGCCGGCACTACTCTGGGAGAGCCCACCGGAGCTGCTCTAGTGCAAGGAGACAACTTATTCGCTCCTGGAGTCTACCAATCGCTTACTTCAATACTGATAACGGG
>JANNQM010000017.1:0-13869 GCA_031400735.1 Gallionellaceae bacterium | reverse complement strand
CTGAAAACCGGTCTCGGCAAAGGCGCGGATATCGCCACTGTCCTCGGTCACGATGCCAATATCATTCCCGGAAGAGGTGGGTACGCCGACATTGATAAAGCCGCCGGGTGCCAGCAGGTCTATGCTGCCATCGCGCTTGGTACGCAATTGGCTATTGAATAATGAGATATCCCCGTCATATTTTCTGGTAGTGGGGAACAGGGCGGCAATCGCGTTATCGCCCCGGTTGTGGTTCCCGCTTGTTTGGTAGCTATTAGCAGAGGCCAGCAATTCGGAAGAGAAGTGGCGATAGGCGAACACAGCTTGCCGGTACTCATCCAGCTTTAAATACTGGTCCATGGCAACGTCATCAGACAGGCTGCCATTGCCGGATAGCTTGCGCATATACGCAGTTACTTTTTGTGCGGTTAGCGAACGGTATTCCGCAAGTTTGCTGCTATCCCCCTGCAATACCGCCGGGCCATTCCCTATAGGGTTTATATAAGCCGCAATGTAGTCCGCCAGGTTTGCGCCTTCCTTACCCAAGCCGGCTAATACAGTGATGGACACCCCTTCATCCGGCAGTGCGGGATTCTGGGTGTTGGCAATGCTTACGATGCCCTTGCCTGCACCCAGATTCACATTGCGGCCGGCTTGCACCAACAATTCTCCCGGGCCCGCCAATTGTACGGTACTGGTATTAAATACAGGCATGATGAAATCCCTGCCCGCTTCAATCACGGTAATGTCGTTGCTATCTACATGCTGGATGTCCGCGTCCAGGGTAATGTCTTTGCCCGCTTTAATAAAGGCTGCCTTGGGTGAAGTCAAGCCGCGTTGAGTGCCCGCACCGGGCATGGTAAGCGACCCATCTCTGGCAATAATGACCAGCGGCTGGGCATCATCCTGATGCAATGGCTGGGACGCATGACCGGTTATAAACTGGTTAATGACTTCACTATTAAATCCACCATTCTGACTTAGCGGTTCCAACACCGAAGGCAACTGGCTGACATCGGCATCCGACATAGCAATAAGCGCATTTGGCCCTCCGTTTTGTATGTTACCTGTTGCCAGCAAACGCAGATTTCCCTGTGTTGAGGGAGAGAGCACCATCCGCCCAACATTGATATCGCCACTAAATGCGTGAGCTTCCACAGTTCCTGGATGAATTTCGAGTGCTGCTTGCAGGCTATTATTATTAGTGCCGGCGACCAGATCGGAAGTAATGCTGCTGATGTCTGAAGAGCCCAGTGTCGCGTTGCCTGTTAATGAATCCAGGCGGAAGGCGCTTTCCTGGCCGTAGGTCAGGAAATAGGCATTGTTACCCGTTGCATCCAGGCTGCTGGCGTTGGTATTTACCTGCGCCCACAGCGTGGGGTTGAATACCGTTTCAATCAGGGCATTTTTTCGGGCGAAAACTTCAGCACTGGCATCCTGTAAAGCCAAGGTGGTACCAAAAGTATTGGGAGCGGATTTAATGTCACCGCCAGCAGCCAACCGGATATTCCCTTTACCTGCGAAATACACGCCGCTGTTGATATCGCCGCCCGCATGTACCGACAGATCACCGCCCCCGATTACGCTGTTAACGGAATTGCCGAAAGCAGTTGTTGGAATAGAGGCCGAGAAATTGGTGATATTGCCATCGGCCTTAATCAACACATTACCCCCGCCTAACGCGGCCACGCCCTGCTTAAACAGGTCTGGGCGCACCCACCAGCTCACGTCTTTTTTTGTCGAGCCGCCGCCCTGGCGGAACAACCAGTGGTTGATCAATTGCTGTGCACCCGTAGCGCTTATTTTTCCGTCAATATTGCCCTGCACCCGGATTGCTATATTGCCACCATCAGACAGATATAAAGCGTTGGACGGAACCACAAATCCAGATAATTCATCAGCCGTAGCCTTGCGGCCTGCTGTGTAAATCACTGAACTCTCAGTACCCAGCGTGAGATCACCGCCGGTGGCGATATGGATATATCCTGTGCCGGTACGGATTCCCTTGGCGCGAGCCAAAGTAATATTGCCGGTTGTTGTGTTTGCTGCTTTATTGGTATTCAGATAATTCGCCGCCGAGAAATCGGCACCGCCCACCAGGTTATAGCTCCATGCGTTTAAGCCCTGCGCGGTGTTGGCAGTGGTCAAGGCTGCGCTGCTGAATCCATCGCTCAGTGTACCGTTGAAGGCCAGATTGCCTGATGCACGCAGAGTAAGCACACCCGCCAGTAGCGCATTGCCGGCAGTATTTTTGCCGCTGACAAGCTGAATGCCCGGATTAGCCGTAGTCACGCCCACACCTGTGGAGGGATCGAAACGCCAGTCATGTAGCGACCAATCATTATTATTGGCCAACTCCAAATTTCCTGCGCTGTTGCGGATTTCTACGCCAGGCACAATAGTGAAGACAGGATCATTAGATTTACCCAGGCGATTCAGTCCAACTCCAGTATTCACCAATGCACTTTTAAGAAAGGTCTCAGCTTCTTTGTACCAGGACGTAGCTGCTGTTTTGGCAAAATCGGAGGTTGTGATGCTGGTATCGTTATAGGTTTTAAAACCCTCAGCGCGAATGCTTGATGCGCCCGTAACCGTTCCAGTCACTGAGGTAATATTGATATCGGTATTGGCAGCGTTACGCGGTGCGCGTAGATACACCATACCGCCTGCGCCACCGGCCCCGCCACTGACATTAATGGCTGACCCTGCCTGTACATCAACGAAACCTTGCAGCGTGGCGATTTCCACCTTACCGCCGTGTTCCCCCGCGGCTGTGGCAGAGGCATCCAGGTTTGCCGTCCCGGCCAGCGTGACCCCGGTACCGCCATATAGTGCGATGCTGCCTGCCGTTTCACCACTCGCGTCTACGGTGCCGTGCACATTGATCGCTCCTCTATCAGCACTGAGTACCACGCTTTCTGCGGTTACCGTATCGCTTTCCGCAATCGTGACATCCCCGTTGCGTATGCGCATGTCGCGCGATGCAGTAAACCCGCCATCGTTCAGCTTAGTGTTAAGCGTACTGAAATCTGACAGTGCTCCGGTATCCAGCACGAAGCTGCCGGTCTGCTGCCCAGCGATAGCTTGCCCTTTCAGGGTGCCCACTACGGTGGTACTACCTTTGGTCGTGATTATCTTCAGGGTACCCGCATCCCCGCCGGTGCCGCCGGACACGTCAACCTCCGCACCTGTCTGAATGTTGACGTTGCCGACATCGGCTTGCAGCATGACTATGCCCCCCGGTGTGAACTCGGTAAACTTGTCAAACTTGACCGGTACCGATGCAGCTTTGATACTGGCGCTTTCTTCCAAGGTTAAATTGCCAGTCGTTGCCTGTGCGATGAATTGCCCGGAAGGCAATTCCACATTGCTGCCCAAACTGATGCTGGCCGCCACCATTTTGAGCTTGGCACCCAAGCCGCCAGCATCGGCCAGCGCTTCCGGCACGGCGGCATTGGCTGTGGTCAAAGCGCCGCTTGCTGTAAATGTATAATCAGCGCCCGTGGCCGCGCTGATGCGGGCGCTGTTGATATGGGTTTGGCTGGACTGAATTGCTGTGGACCCGGTACCTTTGAACAGCACTTCCCCTGCCGCATCCAGATTGACATTGGCGAACCCGCTGATAGCCGTGTTGCCCGTACCGGTAGCGTCGGCCGTCTGCTTGCCTTCAAGCAGGATGTTCTGTGCATTGATATTAATTTTGCTGCCGCTAGCGCTGACTCCTGCCACATCTGTGGCACCCGCCGAATTTTTCAGCACAAAATTGTGGGCAGTCAACGTGGCGCCATCGTTTTGATTCATGTGGCCGGTAATACCCGCGGCATTGATAACCAGATCCAACTCCTTGTTGCCCACGCTGACCGGTCCATAAATATCCACGTTATTGCTGCTGTTCAAGGTTACTTTGGACAGTTTGCCAAAACCGGTTAACAAGGATTCGTTGATACGGGTGCCGGCCACCGTATCGTCGGGTGTACCCAGCACGATCCGGTTAGCACCTAACGTAGCCGACCCGCCGTCGTTAACCGTTATCGCGCCCGCTAGATTGGCGGCCTGGGTCGAGTCCGTCGAATCCAGCGCCAGTGAACGGTGCGCCTGGATAGTGCTGCCGGTTTCGATATCCAGTGTGCCCAGCGCAGGTGCAGCAGAAATGCCGGTACGGTCAAGCACTAACTCGTTCAAAGCTGATACCGCCAGCAAGGCGCCATCGCCGGTGGCGCGCAGTTTGGTGATGCCTGCGGGCTGCGTGGTGGCCAAGGTTTGTATGGTCGCGCCCGAATTAACTGTCAACGTATCCTTGGCCACCGCTACCAACTCGGTTACCTGTAATGCATGGTCGGCATCGTTGGCAAAGGTGACTTGGGTGGCATGGGTGGTAATCTCCATGCCGTCCACATCTGTGCCCTGTTTACGGACTCCACCCAGCAGCAAACTCTCGGCATTCAGCTCGTTCAAGGCCTCAGCCGTTAATTGCAATGTGCCGCTGGCATCATCATCAATCATGGTTACCACACTGATTTTGTCGGAGGTAATATCCACCAGCGCGCCGCGTGCGTCAACGCCCTTGGTAGCGATGAATTCTGCGCCCAATGTCAGTTTCTGGCTGGCGTCGAGCACCAGTTGCCCGGCATCGGATGCCAGGCGGGGTACAACAACCAACCCTGAATCCAGTGCCAGATTTTGAAAGAACTGATTGCCGGTAGACAGCCGGTATTCGGCTGGAGCTTTGGAAATAGTCCCGGCAGCAGGGTGAAAAATACGGCCATCCGTTATACGGAATGTGGACCAAGGTGAATCGGCATTGGTCGAGCTATCAGCTAACGTGGTGCGATAGCCGGAAACCAGCGTAGAACCGTCTGCCTGGCCTACACTTTGACCGCGTACCAATTTACTGCTGGTGCGGGTGTCCACCATGAATGCCCCGGGCAGCAAGGCATATCGGGCTGGCAGCAGCGTATAGCTGCCGGCAGCCAATCCGGGAATTCCGGAAAGATAGATGGCATCACCCGGTATCAGGTCAGTGCCCGTGTTGTAATTGTTGTCAAAAGGTGCGTACTCATCACGTAGCGTCGGCATAACCGCATACACCCCCGTTTGTCCCAGAATATCTGTTGACCCGCCGATACCGTCTATCCACTCATAGGCCAGCACATCGCCGTCGCCGGAGATATCAACCTTGGCGCCCGCCTGCAAGTCCACGTCAGCCGATTTCAAATTGATTTTTTTCTCTGGCAGTTTTTGGTCCCCGTCCAGATATTTTTGGCCGCCCGCGAGCGTGCCGTTGTCTGAATACCATTCCAGCCCGCCCAGTTTAGTCAGGCCGAAGGGGATCAATTGGCCGTCGGTGGCAACAGAGGTCAAGCTCCCCGCCGCAAGTGTCAGCTGGGTGCTGGCATCCAGAGTAATCTGACCCAGCGGGGCACGCAGCACGCCACCTTGTTCAATTTTATTTGCTTTCAGCACCAGTTCCCCACCGGCCGACAACACCGGTGTGGCTTCCCGGCCACTGGATTGCACAGTAATTTTGTTGTCAACACCCAGGGTTTCAAAAGTATATTTGCTGCTGGTCACCGGATAAATTTGCCGTGCGCGCAATACCAGCTCACCGGGCACAGCCAACGAACCGGCTTGCCCGCGGATATCCTGCTGCGCAGAAAGCACCGTGCTTTCAACCCCGGTTATCTTCTGCTCGCCCCGTAAATCAATAAAGTCGGCATCCACTTGCAATGTGGCGTCACCGCCAAGCGGGACCGGAGCAGTATTACCGCTCAAATTTGACAGCGTCGTATGTGCCGCCTGCAGACTTGCTGTGCCACTACCCGTTACCTCCAGCAGGCCCGCATCCAACGACAGCGCAGTGGGCAAGACCAGATTCAAGCCGCTGGGCAATATGATTTTATCATCGGGGATTCCCGCTACGCTTGCACTGAAACGATCAAAGCCGCCTGCGTGAATTTGTACTGCGGAGATTGCTTGTTCTACTGGGATTGCTTGTTCTGCGGGGATGACCGATCCGATCACGCTATCCAGCGCGCCCCCGGCGGTCAGGTCGCCGCCACGGACCACCTTGTCCTGGGTGATAGTCAGGGTGCGGGCAGTGGATGGGTGAACATATTGCGGGTCACTCGATTCACTACCTGTGATTTTCAGTGTGAGTGTGCCACCTGCTCCCGCCCCTGTTGCCTCACCAAGCAAATCCCCATCCAGCACCAGCGAATTGCGCGAACTGAGGGTGATGCTGCCGGCAGCGCTATGCATCGTCTCGCGCGTTACACCGCTGCTGCCTTTAATGTTCACCTCGCCTGACGCGCCGGAGACATTCAGTTCACTGCCTTCTTTCAACACCACCGCGCCCAAATCCCCGCCGTCCAATGTAATCGTCCCGCCGTTTAATACTTCCTCCTGGCTCAGGCTACCCGCCAGGGTTGGCGGCTGCAGGTATTGTCCGGCAACGCTCAGGTCTGCATCTTCGCCAACAAAGATGCTGCGAGTATTATCGTAAGCATAGGACTTGGCAATTTCGCCGCTGATCTTGGCAGTAATCTTCCCGCCCGGCGCAATCAGGTCACCTAAAATACTGATCTGGCCGCTGGTTGATCCCATGGAGATCGTACCGACTGCGCTGGTTCTGCTAATCGGTGCATCCGTTCGGATTGTAGTATTGGCCAACACCTTCACATCCCCCCCTGCTCCGGTCGCAGAAAAACTAACCGAGGCCGGGGTGCGTAGATGTTGTGCCAGCAAAACCGGTGTCGCCACTTTGTCCAGTGCCGAGCCGCTGACCTGCGCAGCGGCATTCTTGAGCGCAACCAGGGTTTGCATTCGCGGATGAATCATCACGCTGGGTGCATCTTCATTACTGTCACCCACGACCACACTGGAATTTGCGCCCGCCGCTTTAACGTTGTATTTGGAAAATCCCCCTTGCTCAAAAAAAGATTCCGGCAGCCACAGAGCATTACCACTAGTGGGCCTCTGCCCCCCCACTTGGATATCCTGCTGTGTGAACAAATTCAGTTCGCCGCCCTTGGTGTAACCATAAGATTGAACTTTGCCTTGAAAATCTGGTAGGGTTGCCCCATCTTTTGCCGCATCCAGTGTGATATCACCGCCCTTGCCCCCCTGCAATTTGCCAGCTGCGGTCAGCCATGCACCGGCGGAGGCATCCAGTAGACTATTCTGTCCCATCGTAAAGCTACCCGTTACCGACAACATGCCGCCATCCTTTGCTATCGGAGAGATACTGGCTATCGGCGGTACCTTCTGTGGGTTATCTACATTGGGTGTGTCGTTGGTCCATAGCCCTGCGGTACTGACTGTTACATCATCGGCCAGTACAATACTGTTTGCTTTAAGGCTGACAGTGCCACCGGGTGATACGATGTCCTGATTGATTTTTAGGGTTCCCGCTGCGGTGAGGGTGAGCTTGCCTGCCGCATCAGTCTGCATCGCAGCATCCACCGTGATATTGCCGGGAGCGGTGTTGTTGCCGTCAGCGATGGTGTTGTTGGCCGTTAACTCAAGCTCAGTGAAACCGGCATCCAGATACTCAACATCCAGCTGCGTTTCCTTGGATTGCTGCGCAGGTAATGGCACATCGAAAGTAAAATCGCTGGGCAGCTTCTGTGCGTCTTGCAAGACTCGAATTGAGTTGCGCACATTGATGGCCAATGTGCCACCCGGCAGTGGTACCTCCCGCTGCAGATAACTGGGGTGGGTGTTGGCCACCAACGTGCCATCCAGCACCGCGGTGTTAGCCAGAATGTTTAAATTCCCGGCGGCACTGCCAACGGTATAGGCCTGCTGGTATGTCCCTTGAGGAGAGCTGGCCAGTGTCCATGTGCGGGTCACACCCCACTTGGGGTCAGTGACACTATAAGTTTCGGCGGTGCCTTGATAAATTTTGTCCGGCGTAGCATCGGCTATCGGTATCAGCTGGCCGTTGTAGCGCAGGCTGCTTTCCTTGATAACGCCTGCTTCGTAAGCGATGGAACCCCCGGAAACATCAATCCTGGAACCCTCGCGCAAAACCACGTTACCGGCGTTCGCGGACAGATTCACGGTACCGCCGGAAGACATTTTCTCGGCCACCGTGCGGCCGATGAGGTTAGTGTACGGCGCAATGTCGGTGAGGGGCGTACCGTTACGCGCGTCCACGTAAATTGTCTCGCCGAACAGCGGTCCGCCCCGCAGTAGCGGGGCGTCTTTCAATTGCTCGGAGAATAACTGGATTTCCAGTTGGTTACGCGCCATCGGCACACCGGTGGCATCTATCCCTGACACATCGATCAAAGCTCGTTCGCCCAGGTAAATCAGTGCACCGGTGCCCGGCGCAGTGTTAAGGGGGTTAGCATTGACCCTATCAGTTGCGGTTACATTCCCGCCATGCGCGATGATGCTGCCCTCGATATCAATATTTTTGCCGCTAAGCAATACTTCAGACGGCATAAAATTCTGCTGGTCCAGCACCTCTTCCTTATCCAGCACTTCTACTTCGATCGAGGTAATGCTTTCCCCCCCCAAGGTTACCGTGCCGGCTTGCGTCGCAAAAAATGGTTGGGCGTCTGTTGTTCCCTTGGTGACGGTATCCCGGGCTAGCAGCCGGATCGAGCCTTTAGCGCGCACTGAAGTGCTGGCGGTAATGACGCCTTGCTGATTCACCGCCAAACCGACCAGCGTCACATTGCCGCGACGGGCAATGATTTCCCCCAGATTTAACGCCGTGCCACCGGCATCCACCTCGACCAGCAAACCGGCAGGGTCAGTGCTCTTCGCCAGGTAAACTGTCTCCCCCGCTGCCAGTATGGTTTGTCCTTCTGGTGTCAAAATCACCCCGCTGTTGGTCACATTCTTGCCCAGCAGCATCACGCGGCCACCGGTGGCTGCGGTAATGGCCGCGCCCTGCTCAACGCGGACGAAGCCGCTGCCGCTGAACACAGGTTGGCTTGGGTCGGAAAGAATACCGGCATTGAACAGGTCAGGCGCCAGATCAAGGCTGCTGGCAGTCAGCGAACCCACGTTGATCTGGGCGCCATCCCCAAAAATAATGCCGTTGGTGTTGATGAAATAAATATGTCCATCGGCTTTGAGGTTGCCGGAAATAGTGCTGGGGTTGGCGTCATAAATCCGGTTCAGCGCAGCCCAGGAACGGTTGCCTTGTTGGTCAAATGTAAGCGTTTGGCCCCGTAGTAGATTTAATTGCTTCCAGTCAAGAATGGCTTTGGCCTGCTGTTGCAGGATGGTCATCTGGTCGGCCGAAGAGCTGGCAATTTTCGCCCCGACCCATGAGCCAGTCCCGGAAGTTGTCTGAGTACCTGGCTGCAACCCGGCAGGTGCAGCGGCCACGACGGCAGGTGTGTAACTTGCGAATGCGGCAATCAGTAAAGCAGCCAAGGCACGGCGGTGACGGCGAGCCACGCTGCTCGATCCGCCCCTGCATGAGCGCACAAATTCAGGCGCCGGAACAAACATGTTCAAGCACACACTGAATACCAGCCGGAATAGTCCTTTGTTCATTTCATGCCCCTAAGAAACGCTTGATTTAATCCCTTCCGTGGTGTGCTTGTCGAACCATGATCGGATTAAACCTATAACAAGCGATTGGTACTACTAACCCTTCGACAAGCTCAGGGCGAACGGTGGTCTGATCAGCGTTTCCCTAAATTCAGTGGGCATTTACCAGCTAAACCCAAGATTAAAATGCAGCCTGGCATTCCCTTCGTTAACCTGCCCCGATTCGCGCAATGCCCAAGCCAAATCCAGCGTGCTGCTCCATCCGCGCCAGCCTTTTAAGTGAAGACCTACGCCCGTGGAGGCCAGGCTGAATTTTTCAGTTTGCCCGGGCAGGGGGTCGGTGACTTGTACCTTGCCACTATCGAAAAATATCAAGCCGACCAGCTCGCCGGGCTGGCGGGTAAAATATTTTGTCAGCGAGGGTGTGCGCAATTCCAGCGTAGCCAGCACCCCTTGATCACCCAGCGCGCTGGATTCCGGGTAGCCACGCACGGTATCCGCTCCGCCAATGGCAAATTGCTCATTCGAAATCAGCGGTTCATTCGCCACCTGCCCGGAAAACCGCGCCTGCACTTGCCATTCTTTGGGCAACTGCTGGGTACGCTTGAGTTCGGCGCGCAAGTGGGCAAAATCCGGCTTGGCCTGAGAGCGCTTGGCTGCAAATTCCTGTGCATCATTGCCCAGCCCGCGTACCGAAAAAGTTAGCCCGACATTCATCTGCGTCGTGCTGTTCCCACTTTGCACGGTGCCATCGTAGCCCACATGAAAGGGCAGGTAGGTGATCGGCGTATCAAAACTAGTATCCGCCCCCAACAATGCGGTGGTCTCCTGAAAATCCTTGTAATCCGCGCCCAGTGTCAGGCTATGGGTATAGCCGGTCAGCGCGGACAGCGGATGTATGTAGCGCAAGCCGACAATATTGCCATTGCCGATCACGCTCACGTCGCCCACTGCTGCTACGTTGCTTTTGGAAATAACACCATAGGTCGCCCAATAGTCGCCTGCGGTGGGCACCAGATAGGTCAGCGCAGCCACTTTCGTTTCTGCCGTGTTTTCTGGTGTTGTCTGTACACTCAGGCTCAGGCTGTGGTCGCGCTGCCACAGGTTGTCGTAACGCATCGACGCTTCCAGGCGGCTGTGCGTGGTACTGGATGAGTAACGGTTATTCACTGCGATGTCGCCGTGCAGTGGCAATTGATCCTGCACCTTTAGATCCACTTCGACCTTGCCCGGTGATTTTCCTGCGCGTAGCACCGGGGTCACACGGCGGTCGGCAGTGGTATTCACACTGGCCAGTTGCGTCTGTACGGCCGGAAAATACGGCACACTGCCTTCGGCAAATTCCGGTACGCGGCTTTTTATAACGCCCAACGAGTAGTAGCGCGACCCCACCACCCGCAGCCGTTCCACGCGACCTTCCTGCACGCGCAGGCGCACGGTGCCCTGGTCAACTTTTTGTTCCGGTATGCTCACAAATACGGTCAGGTAACCGCTATCGTGAAAAGCTTTTTCCAGCGCGGCGCGTGCCTGTTCCACCGTGTCGATATTTTTGGTTTCGCCCATAAACGGATAAACGGCCTCTTCGATTTTGTTTGCGGACAGTACTGAATTCCCTTCAACCCGATATTCCACAATGTCAAATGTGGGCTTTTCTTCAGCAGCCCATAATGGGGAACAATTCGACAACCCTACTGCTAACAATAGACGCATACATGTTTTCTCGAACTGGAATCTCATGGCGGGGCGGTTGCTGAACCGGGTAATCTTTTCATATGCTTGGTGGGTTAGCATTCTATTGATGCAGTATTACAACTATATGACGAGCAGGTTAATTCCAATTCCGAATAGAAACGATAACTGCGTTGGCTTCGTCTTCGGCTCCTAGCCGCACTAGGTGTGCTGTCTTCGTCGCCTCATCCTTGCCGCCTTGTTCTCCTTTCTATTCGAAATTGGAATAGTGCCCTGAGCACAAAAAAACACCCCGCTATTGCAGCGGGGTGTTCAGAGAGGCAGCTAGTGGTTAGCTGCGTCAGGGGTCTATTAAATTTTAGTAGAACAGTTGTACCGGTGAGCAGTTGTTGCCGAACTTGGTACCCTTGCCCACTTGCGCTCCAACTGCGCAGCTGGAACCACCGGCGGGGTTGAGGAACAGGCCGCGTGGCACATCAGAGCACAGTGCCGGATTGCCCAAGGCGGCGGCGATAGTAGGGATAATGGTTGCGCCAAAACTATCCGCTGTATTGGCCACAAACGATTTCATCTCCATCACAAAGTTGTAATTCGCGTTGACCGAGCTGTTACGCGCCATGCCGCCGTTGACAGGGTCGTCACCGGCTTCCGGATGCACTCCATCCACCTTGACAAAACGGTAGCCGTCGGACGTCCCTCTCCAGGTATTTTCCAGCGAAACCACACCAATCGCAAAGTTACCGGCAGTGTTGGCATTGGTTAGCTTCGTCTTGACGCCACCGGTGCTGGCATCTTGGGTGACGATAAACGTACCGGTGGAATCGGCGCTGGTAGCAGGATTAAGCTGGCCTTGGGGGGCACCACTGGCGCACGGATTTTCCAGGAAGAATGCATTGGAACTGGCTTGCGTGCCGGAAGTCGCAACACGACGGGCCAGGTAAACGTTCTTGCCAACACCGGCGGTGCCCAGGATCGGTTGCCAGTCGGTCTGATAGCCGCCATTAAACTGTGCAATAGAAACATATTGCGACGAAGAGATATTAGGCGCGTTGACCGGGTCATAGTTGGGGTCAGCTGCGTTGGCATTGGCCACAGCGATAGCATTCGTTGCACCAGTATAAATGCCTTGTGCCACTTGCAATTGGCGGTACAAATTGGTGCTTACCGCCAAGCCAAAGACTTGATTGACGTAAGCTTCGCCTTCAGTACCGGCGGCAGATACGTCAATACCCCACAAAGCGCCTTCCACGTCGGAGAAACCCCCGGCTGGTTTAGCTGGCCCACCATCAGTTTGGACGGCGCCGCTCAAACTACACGTTCCGCTCACTGGCACAGTTTGGGCAGGGGTAGAAGGAAATACAAAGCTGGCAGAAGAGCTGCAGGCCGTAGTGCCCAGATTCTGCACACGTTTCATAGCGGTTGGCATAGCTGTGCCATCCGGCGCGGTACCGGTCAGGTGTGGCGCATAGGCGTTGAACGAACCGCCATCAATAGTGTGGTACAACACCGACACTACTCCGCCGCGCTTGCATGCGTAAGCCATGTAATTGCCCATGGCACTGGCACCGGGCTTGACAGTGCCGGAAACGGAACTGGCAGTGAATACGCGCTGGGTGTTTGCATCGCACCCTAAAGCCCAGCCGGCGTAAACTACATAGGTTGGGGCAGAAGCGCCTGATATCCATGTTTTACTGGTCAGGGGGGCAGCTAGGACTTCAGCAGCTGTCACGTTCGCTGCAGCTTGGCCTGCTGCCAGTGTGGCAACCAGCGCCAGCATGATTTGTTTAAATTGCATTTTCATTTGGTTCTCCAATTAAGATTAAGGAAGTAAGACGTTTGCTGCCCGGCCTCGCCGACAACGCTGAGCCGGGCATCGTGCTTTATACGGACATACGGCGGCGCGCAATGAAACCCATCAAACCCAGGCCAGCCAACAGCATGGCGTAGTTATCTGCTTCCGGGACAGGGGTCGCTACTGCGGTATAAGTCAGCGCACCGTTGTTGCTCATGCTGAAGTAAGGGTTGAAGCCAGCAACGCTTAACTTGGTAGCAGTCGAATTTGTTATGTTGTTGGTACCATTACGTACAATGTTCCATACGTTCATGTTTGTGCCAAACAACGCGTTGGTATCGCCGCCGTTGTTAGCGATTTTCCCATTACTGCCATACGCCCCGCCATCCCCCGCGTAGCTAAGACCGGAAGATGATGTAGCGAAGCTACCGCCGTCAGCAGCCGACACATGGGTACCTAACGCGTTGTTGCCATTGATGTACTTGTCGAAAGTCACTTGCATACCGCCGAGTGCGCTGTTAGATACGTTAGTCCAGGTGCTGGCAACGGTGGTGAAAATTGACTGCGCGCCACTGGCCGCTCCAGCAGAATCAAGCGCAAGTACCGCCCACTGTGTATTGGCAAGGTTCGCTGCTGAAGAGAACGAGGACCAGGCAGAAGCATAGTTGCCACTGGTGATATCCCAGCTGTTATTGGCGGCCTGGTTGAAAGTGCTCTTGCTGAAGCCGAGGTCAAACGTGGCCGAAACACCGGTAGTAAAATCCAGCACAGACAGGATCAGGCTGGAATCGCCCGATGCGGAGTTGGTCATCGCAGCGTTAGCGGTGCCGGTCATCGCCATCGCGGCAATGGTAGCAGCCAACAAGGTTTTTTTCATCGTAAGTTTCATTAAAATT
>JANNQM010000016.1:0-10582 GCA_031400735.1 Gallionellaceae bacterium | reverse complement strand
TTGTTGCGCGTCTCCTGCCCGGTCATGCGCTGCTGTATCCACTTCTCGCTGCGCCCGTGCTTCTGCCAAGTCTCGCGGGCACGCTCCAGTGACAGCGCCGGGTCCGCCATCTCCTGCATTCGTTCGTAACCCACCTTCGCCAGCCACAGCTTGATCGGCTCAGCCTTCGGGCTAGGCACAGACTGCACCAGTCGCAATAGCGTTTCGGCAGTGGCAACATCGGTGAGGTAATTTTTACCGTCAGCAGCAGGTAATTTCAGTCGGTTACATTTTGTAACCGACTCACTGCCTTCCTTGCTCAGTCGATTCTTAAGCACCTTCCAGTAATTTCTGGCGGCTTGATAATCGGCCTGCTGGGTCAGCACCTGCACAATATCCACCACAGAAAACCACCACGTCTCCGTCCCCTCGTCGTACACGCGGCGAATTTCGTGCTCTTCAAATATGGCTGGCTGGGGTTTCATTTTCTGGACTCCTGTATCAGGGATGTCATGCGGGCTTTTTTAGTCGGTGACTTGTGTCAACGTGCCGAACGATAACCGCATCATAAAGAACGATCGTTCTTTAGTCAACATTCCTCGCGCCTCGTGGGTGAGACAACATCAGTCCCCTCTCCCCTCGTGGGAGACCACAACAATCCCCTCTCCCGCAGGCGGGAGAGGGTTAGGGCGAGGGTAAGCGTGAGGGAGCGCGAGAGGGAATTTTCATCCAGCGCAAAGCGCCCACGCAGAATGTGTTAATTCATGACCCCATCGTTACTTTCGCACAGCCGAAACTCTCCGGTTGAACCGGTTCGCTCACCGTGCGGCCTGGGATGATGCCGCCACCAGGCCCCATCGCGGATGAAATCAACATAGCAGTGCGGTTGATCGGTGGGCCAATAGCGGCAGTAATCCTCCAGAAACGCTGGCCACGAACCGAGCCGGTAGCGCTCGAAATAACTCAGTGGAAAAGAAAAGCCGTGATCAATGCCGATCAGCAACGGCTGGTTACCCTGCAGCTCGGCCAGCAGCCAGTGCGCAACCTCCTGGCGCGACCAATTCCTGGCCGGCGGTGCGGGGCGTATCGGCTGGGGTTCGCCATTTGGCGCGGCCACAACCACCTGCAAGCCTCTAATGCGGCTCGTGGGCGACTCAGCGCCAGAGTAGTCGATGCCGACAAAACGCTCGAATTTCATGGCTGCTCTTCGTTTACACCCATACTGGCCGGCGACCCAAGCAATGGCCTTAACACCGGCTGAAATCGCAGTTTGATGTCATGAATGGAAGGCACGGCAAATCCTTTCTTTGTTGTTATCCGTTCACGTGGCTTTCTGGTTTCAAGCAAGCGAGAGGAATCGTGGGCTGCCCCATATTACTCTGCGATTCACCCTAACCTTCATAATCCATCAATCGAACCCAATCACCACTTAAACTCTTTATGTACCAAAACGACCATCCATTCACAGCTCTCGTATTTTTTATTACAGCTCTGGCTGCCCCGCTCGGGCTTTGATAACGTTGCCCCGCATAAGTTATAACACCCTTCGGATTCAGCGACGCCTTGTATTCCTTCCCCTTATAAGTTCTATAAAGTTCTGTACGTTTAGCAACTAAACCTTCGATTGTTCGCTGGCTCGCCTTCAATGATTTCGGAGGCTTTCTACCAGCAGCATTCTTAGTCCCGAATAATTTACTAAGCTCCTCTTTTTGCTTTTGTTGTATAGATTTCTTGAGTTGTTCGACTAAAACACCTGTTGATTTACCACGAGGTATCACACGGTTTCCCTTTGGATTAGCAATTCTGACCAGGAGAGATTCAAACTCGTGGATATGTTCTTCTCTGCGAACTAGGTACAAACTGAAGTGAGTCCAACTTGCCAAATGTCTGTCAATTAAGTGATGTCGGACGCGCTTACGTAACTCGGTTGACTTGCCAACATAGTACAAATCGACACCATCGTAGAGCGCATATATGCCCGGCGAATCACCAACCAGCTCAGTGATCAGTGGGTAATATTTCTTAAATACATCTTTCGAAACATTTTCTAAACGGTTTACAACGAGTGGTCGAGCAGTCTTGGGCTTATTGGTTGCATTTGTCTTCATGTGTACATCCCCCTTAAGGTGTTGACCACTCTTCCGACAGAACTTCCGCCTGCTTAAGAACCAGTTCGATAGCGTCTTCTGTCTTATCCGGCGGATACTTATAGCGGCGCAATGTGATGCGCACAAGATTGCGCAGCCGCGCGCGCACGCTGTCGCGCTTCTGCCAGTCTACCGTCGTGCTATTGCGCAGCTTGTCGGTCAACTCGTGGGCAATTTGTTTCAGAATGTCATCCCCCAACTCACGCACCGCGCTTTCGTTATCGGCCAGCGCGTCATAGAAAGCGAGTTCCGATTCGTTCAGGCCGAGTTCGTCGCCGCGCTTGGCCGCCTCGCGGAACTCTTTCGCCAACGCAATCAATTCCTCAATTACCTGCGCGCTCTCTATGGCACGGCTGCGGTAACGATTTAGCGCTGCCAACAAACGATCGCTGAATTTCTTCTCCAGCAGCACATTGGTGCGGCAGCGCGATTTAATCTCGTCGTTGAGCAGTTTTTGCAGCAGCTCCACGGCAAAATTGCGCTGCGGCAGATTGCGCACTTCTTCCAAGAAGCCATCTGACAAAATGCCGATGTCCGGTCGCGGCAGCCCGGCCAGTTTAAAAATATCCTCCACGCCCTCGGACAGCACCGCGTTGTCGAGTATCTGCTTGAGCACCGCATTCTTGTGTTCTTCCGCCAGCTTCTTGTCGGTCTCTGTCGCCTTTGCGATCACCGCCTTGATTGCCTGGAAGAACGCAATCTCTTCGCGCAACGTCATCGCCTCGTCCAGCGTACCGCACAGCGAAAACGCCTTGGTGATTTTCAGCACCACGTCGAACCAACGCTTCTTGCCATCTTCCAGCCCCAGCACAAAGTTGGCCGCAGGCAACAGCAACGCTGTAGCTTTGGTGCGATAGGCCGCATAGTCAAAATCGCTCAGCAACCCATGCGCAACTTCCATGTATTCCTTCAGCTTGGCCAGCGCCTCGGCGGCATCCAGCGTCGGCATGCCCTTGCCCCAGCTCTCGGTGTAAACCTTCAGGGCTTTGCGCAGCTCGGCGGCGATGCCGATGTAATCCACCACCAGCCCACCTTCCTTGTCGCGGAACACGCGGTTCACCCGCGCAATCGCCTGCATCAGGTTATGGTCGCGCATCGGCTTGTCCACGTACATCGTGTGCAGGCACGGCACATCGAAGCCGGTTAGCCACATGTCGCGCACGATCACCAGCTTCAGCGGGTCTTTCGGATTCTTGAAGCGCTTCTCCAGTTGCTTCTTGGTGCTGGCGTTGTAGATATGCGGGCGCAGCAACTCGACATCCGCCGCCGAGCCGGTCATCACCACCTTGATCGCGCCCTGCGCCGGATCGTCGCTATGCCATTCCGGGCGCAAGGCCACAATGGCGTTGTAGAGGTGCGCGCAGATTTCGCGGCTCATGGCCACGATCATGCCCTTGCCTTCCACCGCCGCCGTGCGCGCCTCGAAATGTTGCACGATGTCCGCTGCCACTTGCTTGATGCGCGGCTCTGATCCCACCAGTTTCTCCAGCGCAGCCCACTTGGTCTTGGCGGCTTCGCGCAGCGCAAGGTTCTCCTCGTCCTCGAACACCTCTTCGACCTCGTCGTTGAGCTGCTCGATCTGCGCCTGATTGATGTCCAGCTTGGCGAGGCGGCTCTCGTAATAGATCGGAACCGTCGCGCCGTCGTCCACCGCATCCTGGATGTCGTAGATGCTAACGTAATCGCCAAACACCGCGCGCGTGTCCTTGTCGTCGCGCTCCACCGGCGTGCCGGTGAAGCCGACAAAGGTCGCATGCGGCAACGCATCGCGCAGATGCTTGGCAAAGCCGTATTTGTACTTACCCGTCTTCTTGTCCAGCACCGCATTGAAGCCATACTGCGAGCGGTGCGCCTCGTCGGCGATCACTACGATGTTGGTGCGCTTGGTCAATTCTGGGAAGCGCTCCTCGTCTTTGCCCGGCGCGAATTTCTGCATCGTCGTAAAAATAATCCCACCGGATGGCCGCCCGTCTAATAAAGTCCGCAACGCATCTCTATCCTCCGCCTGCTGCGGCGTTTCCTTCAGCAGCGAACGCGCCCCCTTGAAGGTATCGAACAACTGCCCGTCCAGATCGTTGCGATCGGTCACCACGACGATGGTCGGGTTCTGCATCTGCGGCTGCTGCATCAGCTTGCCGACGAAGCACACCATCGAGATGCTCTTGCCAGAGCCCTGCGTGTGCCACACGATGCCGCCCTTGCGCGAGCCGGGTTTCACTTCCTTGCTGTATGTCGCACGCACCAGTTCCGCCGCATCGGGCAGTGGACCCGTGGCCGCGATCACCGTCGCCCGCACCGCCTCGCGCACCGCATGAAACTGGTGATAACCCGCGATCTTCTTGACGATGCCGTCTTCGCCCTGCTCGTACAGGATGAAATAGCGCAAGTAATCCAGCAGCAGATCGGGTGCGAAGAAACCGCGCACCACCTTCTCCAGCTCGAATTCCAGTAAGGGTCTGTCGTTCTCGCTACGTAGCGTGCGCCAAGGCATGAAGCGCTCGCGATCTGCTGTGAGCGAACCCACCCGCGCCAGCAAGCCGTCAGAAATCACCAGTGCCTCGTTGAATAAGAACAGGTCGGCGATCTCCGCCTTGTAGGTTTCCAGTTGATTGAATGCAGACCAGATGTCCGCCTGCTCGGTCGCCGGGTTCTTCAGCTCGATCACCGCGATGGGCAGGCCGTTGATGAAGCACACCAGATCGGGACGGCGCGGCTGCTTGATGCCCTGAATGGTGAACTGGTTCACCACCAGAAAGCGGTTGTTCTCCGTGTGATCAAAATCCATAAGCCGCACGCGGTCGCCGCGCTTCACACCCTCGGTCTCGACTTCCACCGCCACGCCATCCAGCAATAACTCGTGAAAGACGCGGTTGCTCTGGATCAGCGAAGGCTGGTGCAGCTTGCCCACCCGGTGTGCCACCTCGTCCAGCACCGCCTCTGGCATTCCCGGGTTCAGACGGCGCAGCGCATCGAGCAAACGCTCCGTCAGCACCACCTGCCGATAGTCCGCGCGCTCTGGGGCATCACCATCCGGCGCGATGTCTGGGCCGTAGCAATATTCCCAGCCTGCGTCCTGAAACCAGGTAAGTGCGAGTTGTTCGAGGTGGCCTTCAGTAATCACGATTGACCCTTGTTCATCACATATCTAAAATGCAGCCAGTCTCGTCCACCATGCGTGGAAGGAGAATCCGAAGTCCTGTCGCAGCAATGCGATGGGGCTTTAGCCCAAAGTTTCTGGATTAGGGATACCTGGTTGGCAGAAGGCCCCGGCGGATGCGCCGGGGCCTTCTGTTTTAATGTTGTGTGCCGATCCAGCCGAGTTCCTTGAGCCGATGCCAAGCTGCACTCACATGTTCAGGGCGCATCAGGTTTGCCTTGCGCGTGCTCCATGCCTGCACCGCAGCAAGCGCCTCATCAGGATTGCGGGCTGCGCCCTCCCGCGTCGCCACCCAATGCACCGTCGCTAGCAGCTCCATGCCGAATGGCGTCTCGAAACCCTCGATCAATTCCGCCACGCGATCAAAGCGCGCATGTGTCTCGGCATGCTCCTGCAGATATTGTTCCGCCGCCTCCGCAGCCTCGGGCTGCAAATGTATCGGCGTATCCGGCTTGTTTTCGCCCGCGCCATAGCCAGTAATGAAGTGGCCGTCCATTTTTTCCAACACGTGGCGCAACACATCGGCATATGGGCCGTAATGATGTTTCGCAAACTGCACTTGGTTCAGTTCTTCGCCCGCTTCTGTCAGAAAATAAACCAGCTTCTGGATTTCCAGCAATGTAACCGGGTAATCGAATCCGGGTACCAGATAACGCTGGATCAGCCCCAGCACTGCTGCCCGACCCTTGGTCATCTTCGGGCGCGGCGTGCTGTTTTTGATTTTTGTCGGCGCACCGGTCGGTTCATACACCAGCCAACGGACTTCTGGCACTTGCTCGAAGGCTGCCCGCATCCGCTGCTGCACTTCCGGCCACGGCAACCCGCCCAGGCCGCAACCTAATGGCGGCACGGCGATCGTACGTATACCTAGACGGCGAACATCGCCGACTAATGCTTCAAGCCCGGCCTCGATGTCTTCCATACGCGAATTGCTGCGCCAATGGCGCTTGGTGGGAAAATTGATGATGTATCGCGGGTTAGCCAGCGAGTGCTGATCGAAAATAAACATCTGGCCGGGCCGCACTTCGCCAGCCTCGCACGCCTTGCGATAAGCCTCGTAGTTATCCGGGTAAGCCTTGCGGAACTGGAGCGCAATCCCCTTACCCATGATGCCCTCCGTGTTGACCGTGTTCACCACAGCCTCCACGTCAGCCTCCAACAAATTGCCCTTCATCAATTCAAACATATTCCCTCCGCCCTCAATAATACCAGTCGCGATGCACTTCGACACGCGGCCTGTGCGCCGCCCCGGCAAGCGCGGCCTGCACCCGATCCGCAGTACCCTGATCCATCACCCCGATCACTTCGATGGCAGACCAGGGGCACCAATCGTGAACCAAAAACTCGGCCTGCCGCTTTTCCTTCAGTTCCGTATTGCCGCCCCATTGGCGCACCGGCATGACATCCCAATCCACCTCGTCCAATCGCGCCAAATCATCGAACTGGTTCGCATAGCCGAGATCGGCGTGACGATCTGTAAAGAACCATGGCCTGCCCGTCGCGCGTATGCGCTCGATAGAAGATACCAGGTGCACGATGGGCTGCTGCCCCTCCCGGTAATTCTCGTGTCCCTGCGAAACCACGAACAGCATGACCGCCCGTGCGCAAAAATTGAACGGCACATAATTGCCCAGCGCCCCGCCCGCCGCCACCGTCACTGGATGGCGCATGCGCCGCGCCTTGATGTGGCTGTAGCCGATGTTGGTGCTGCCCAGGTCGCGCGCGATGCGTTGCGCATCACACCACAAACGATCATCGAGGATGATGTTCGCGAGATTGTCTGCGTGGGTGATGTGGTAGATGGCGCGATTAGTCACATGGCACCTCTTAGAATGTTTTCGCCCTCCGGCGCGATGTCCGGGCCGTAACAATATTCCCAGCCCGAGTCTTGGAACCATGTTAAGGACAGTTGTTCGCGGTCATCTTCCGTCATGGCTGGTTCAATCTTTAATCATTTCGGTGGGCACTGCTTGGTTTTTGCATAAATAGGATCGACTGGAATTTTCAATAACTGGACATTGAAGCCAAACCCTTTTAGCACCTTATAAGTATTGTTGAGGTTAACGCGAGAAAAGAACGGTAGATACAACGTCTCTTCAGGCGATTCACTAATAACCGCAAACACTATAGTGAACTCTTTCTCCTTTGGTCTGGCCTCTACATTAATGAGATTACTGAAAGGGGGTGTCAGCTTGTCTTTCACCTTTTTGCGAAATTCCGCGTCCAGTTGTAACAACTGTCCAGAAACGAATCCCTGTGAAAAAAGATGGCTAAAGACGCTGGACTTCCCATAAATTTTTACATGCACTAACTGTTTGTCGATGGAAAATAGATCGCATGCTTCCACTTGGCCATGCGCTCCACCATGGAAAATCCTGTTTTTATCATCGAGTAGTGCAAACTTATCTGGGTGTTTACCACAAACTCCCTTGTTGTATTTACCTTCTCCGCCCCCTTGATACATCGGCAGTTTCAGGGAAGAAATATCGACCTTCTTGAATTCCGTGTTGGTGCGTTCAACAAAGCTCACACTCACATTGAACCACTTGCCGTCATTCAAAATGAACTTCTTCCCCTCGTGTTCAATTTCCGCATAAAGGCATTTATAAATGGACCAGTGTTTAAATACATACTTATGGTCAGCATCTGCGCAATGCACATGCCGCTGCTTCAAGAGTTCAATTGAAACTGCATGTCCATTTAGCGTCGAAAGAAACCCCTGTAAATCAATGTCAGGATGCAGGATGCCCTTCCCTCCCGCATAGATAAAACCACTAACTAGGTTCCAATCGATGATTTCAGGAATTGCAAGCCAGAGATTCGTGTAATCCTCATTTGTAAATTTCTCAATTACGCACCCTTCAAGAGCAGTAGTCAGGGCTGAAGAATTCTTTACTGCCGAGATATTGTTAACCCAGTCATAGTCTGTCTCGCTCAGGTCCTGCTCATATTTCTCCTTGTAGATCTTCAACAGACTAGGGAGATCAGATAAATCCATACGAACGGAAACAGATAACGAGTCTGTCCCCGTCATCCTATTTCCAAGGTTAGTGTCTTTGGGGGAGCCAACGATTGCCTTGAGCATGTCTTGCTCAACATCAAGACCAAATTGATCTGCTGTCGTTTCTTCTCCGGATTGAATTCTGGTGTGACTTTGAATTGCATCCAGAGACTGCTTGTCAACACACCTAAAACTTTCTCTATCAACGGAATTAAGCGCAACAATAAGTCCGAAACGCTCTTCGCAAATGTCGTCCTCAATCAGAAATCGTCCGCCTTGCCCAAATGTAAGGATGAAATAGCGCCCCTCCACTTTAAGCACAAAAGCTGCTGACAAACCAGCCACCTTACCAATCTGTTTGATATCCATAGAACCGGCAAATAACGAGGTCCATTTTGGATACTCAGGATGTGGCGCCGTCCAATATAAATATCCTTTCCCACTACCTGAGATGGCAATTTCAGCCGGACCATCACAACCATATTTGATTATCTGGTCGCGCCGGACAATCGCTTCTTTAGCGAGGTAAATACTCAAGTGCTCGACATTTTTTTTCTTATCCATACCGTGCGTCCTCGCTAGTTGAAGCCTATCCTCGACTGGGTGTCTCTGCTTCTATCCGCAATTCACCGGAGAGAAGTTTTGGAAGGAGCACATCACGCAAAGCAGCTAAGGTTTGCGACTGATCCACATTGGTCATTGCATGACCGAGCATCGGCTTAATCAGCAAGTCAAAGGCCTTCACCACCTTCTGAGTTGGCACAACGATTGGGAGAACAGCAATTTGAGATGGCTGAGCGCGTTGGCGACTGCCAGTAGAGCCCGTGACCCGCTTTAGAATTTCAGTCTGCATTGTTTCTGCATTCATCAGCAAATATAGAAATGAGCGTATGCAATCAAAGCGCGGCTCAAGCTGCATAAATTCTGTGGAGCAAACTGCGTTCGCTGTCTTTACAGATGGCAGCCATATACGCGGCGTTTCTGGATTCAGCTTTGAAACCAGCACAGCATTGGGCGAAACGATATATTTGTTGCTTTTTATAGTCGATCCAAATTCATAAGATGGCGTTGCTCCTGCATCAAACGCAGGGATGCTGTAATGCTCAAAAACCTCATCAGGTTTTGCACTCGGAGCGACACTTTTAGTAATCAGCGTTGCCATGCTGTTAAGCCCATGCGCCTCCCACCCCTCCGGAATTTCGCCGAGGTCAGAATCCACGAAGCGATCGGGGAAGAGGGCGAGGAGGTCGGGGGTGAGGCCTAATCGTTGGCAGATGGATTCGGGCGGTTCGCCGCTCATCTTGGCGCGGACGGGGTCGAAGTCCACGAACCATGACTTGAACATCGCCCGCGCGATAGCCTCCAACGTTTCGTTCATATGGCGGTTTAGTACGATCTTGTCGTCGAGCGATTTAAGAACTCGGACTATGTTTTTTTGCTCATTTGTTGCGGGACTTGGAACAAGAATTTTCTCAACAACATCTCGTGGAGCTATGTTTTGTTGAACAGCACCGTGTGACGCATTAATCAGTTCATAGAACCCTTTGGGAGATGTTAAAAAGTAATACAAAAATTCAGGGAGTATTTTGTTTGCATTAGGCCGAAGAATTAGAAGCGCCTGACTAATAATACCTTTGGGGTCATTCTCTCCGATTACAGATACTCGTCCAACAGTACCGGAGCAACTAATAATCAAGTCGTTAGCTTCTACAGTGAATCGTTTTAACTCTTCATGTTTCTGCTTGTCGATATAAAAGCGAAAATCTCTAATCCCTGATATTGCATGTTGCTGTTCATATACAGGAATACCAATATCCTTTAGCTCCCCACGTTTAAGAGCAGAACCGAAAGGACCACGAATATATCCTTTCCCGCCAAGCAACTCTTTTAGTGATGTGCTACTAAAAGCCATAACCCAACCCTGATAGATTCTTCTTTATCTCCTCTTCCAGCTTTGCGCTTTCGGTGAACTGCTCGTTCAGTTGTGAGGTGAGCCGCGCCATCTTGTCCTCGATCGGCTCGCCATCTGCTTCCCGCTCAGCCGCGCCGACGTATCGACCTGGCGTAAGAACGTATTCATGTTTGCGGATGTCGTTAAGCACGGCGGATTTGCAGAAGCCTGCTTCGTCCGCATAACCCTCGTGTTTTTTCCATGCATGGAAAGTGTCGGCGATCTTGCGGATGTCTTCAGGGGAAAAGTCGCGCAGCACGCGGTCTTTCATATAGCCGAGGTTGCGTGCGTCGATGAACAGGGTGTGGTTCTTGCGGTCGCGAGTTGCCCTCTCCCCTGCCCCTCTC
>JANNQM010000015.1:0-18948 GCA_031400735.1 Gallionellaceae bacterium | reverse complement strand
GCGGCCAGCACAAATTTTTCGCGCTCGACTTTCTTGTGCAAGCGGTCCACCTGTTCCGACAACACGCGCAGAAAAAAGAGTAGCCACGGCTGCCAGTCAGGCGCTTTAGCCCGTATGGTTCCCTGGGTCTGCCGCAAGGCCAGATAATAAGCTTCCTTGTTGTGCTCGATCACGCTTTCCAGTGAACTGTAAGGCACATAGACATAGCCCGCCTGTTGCAGCAACAGCGTGGTCAAAACTCTGGAAAGGCGACCATTACCATCTTGGAAGGGATGTATTTCCAGAAACACAACCACCCACAAGCCAATCAGCAACAAGGGATGCAGCTCCCCCTTATTACGCTCGGCCAAAAACCAGCTTGCCAATTCCGTCATCAAACGCGGCGTATCGAATGGGGTGGCCGTTTTAAACACCACGCCAATTTGGGCGCCGGTTTCATCAAGGGCAACAACACTGTTAGGCGAGGTCTTGTAATGGCCCCGATGCCGGGCATCTTTCTCGCTATAGATAAGCAAATCGCAGTGCAACTGCTTGATATGATTTTCAGTAAGGGAAATATCCTGCCACGAGGAATGAACCAGTTCCATCACCTTGGCATAACCGGCCACTTCCTGCTCATCAAGGGTAGTGAATTTGTTGATCTTCAGATTGGACAGTAGCCGCTCAACCTCGCGGTCAGTAAGCTTGCTGCCCTCGATTCGGGTGGATGATCCGATACTTTCGATGGTCGCAACGCGCAGCAACGCAGACAACCGGACAGGCGCGAGCGTGCCCAAGGCGCGCCATGCCCCCTTGAATTCATCGATCTGGGAGATCAATGATAGAATTTCGGGGGTAATCTGGATTGTATCGGCTCGAATCATGGAACCAATAATACACCCAATTACACCCATTTTATACAGTTGGCCAAGCAGGGGTACAATTGCTTTTTAAGGTTTGAAGAATGGACAAAATCAAAGTGGCCGCATATCTGATGCTTCAATCGTAACTGGTGGTGGTTACATGACGCTTGGGAAATTAATGAGCAGATTCGTCCAGGCACTCATAAAACGATGAAAGCCTCTCCGCGATTAAATCGTAACAATGAGATTCACAAAATTAGAAGTGATCTCGAACGCGATGGCTTAAATTATTGGAGGCATTCATGACTGATATATCACCCATAAATGTGTTTACGCCAGCGCAAGAAGTAAAAGATATCGAGCGCTTCGCCGGACGAGATGATGAATTGTCAGCGCTTTCCACAGCACTGCAATCACATGGTGCACAGATTGTTATGTATGGCCAGAGAGGAGTAGGTAAGTCCTCTCTGGCCCGCCAGTTGGCCAAGCTGGCGATTAATGATACAGATTTGATTACGCGACTTAAGCAAAAACCTTTTGAAACTCTGGATTTTGTCCCCGTCTATATTTCTTGTGACGATTCAATCAAGAATATTGAAACGCTTATGCTTCGACTCCTTTCTGATGAGGACGCTTTGGCGCCATGGATTCCATTCAAAGTTGTCGAAAAGACATCGTCTGGTGAACTAGGGGCTAAGTTTTCCATCAAGGTCATAGAATTGGGTGGGAAAAAGACTGATTCAATTACAGAAAGAGCACAAGAAATAGAGTCGGACATCGTCTCCGTTTTTACAAGTGCCTGCAAGGAAATCGTAAAAAGCGGTGTTGCTAAAAATGGCCTTCTTATCATTGTCGATGAGTTCGACCGTATAAAAGATCGTAGCGGTCTTGCATCTTTACTAAAAACGCTTGGCCCCGAGGGCGTAACATTTGCGCTGGTGGGCGTGGCCACGACCGTTCAAGATTTAGTAACCGAGCATGAATCAGTCGCTAGGCAATTGGCAGATGGATCTGTCCATGTAAAGCCGATGCGCGACGATGAGCTCAAAGATATATTTGATCGCGCTGAGAACCTTCTTAAGAAAAAATACACTTTCAGTCCTGATGCGAGGAATTGGATCATTAAAATCGCCCGGGGACACCCGTTCTATATTCATTTGGTTGGCAAGCACGCCTTATTGAGAGCAATCACTACAGGTGAGAATACGATTACTTTAGAAATGGCCGAGGAAGCCCTTATCGAGATTGCGTTGAAGGGATCGGCCCCTATTCAAGAATCAACCTACAAGACTGCCATCGGTCACTCATACACGAGAGAAGTTATCCTTAAAAGATTTGCAGAGCGGATTGAAGACGAAATACACACTACAGAGCTTTATGCTGGGATCGGGAAAGAGCTTGGCATAGAGCCGAGCACTGTATCGGTTTATGTTGGGCATCTGGGTAGTGACAAGTATGGGGCGGTGCTAAACAAAACTCGAGAGCGTTACTACCAGTTTTCTGACAGCATGTTCAAAGCATATGCGGCCGCTAGACCATATGAACTGAAGCCGAGTGACCAAGAAGATGCATAACCTATACTCAAGCGAGATGGCGCAAAAGCGCGCCCTTCCTTAGTTCCGCGCTGAACTTACGCTTCGGCGAAAACCGACATGCCGGTTAGTGCCGTTTTGCTGCGTGATGAAACGCCGCTTCGGGTTGTGAAAATGCGGCTCGGCTTGCGGCGGGCTGTGCCAAATGCACATGCACTAAACTGAACGCAACCATGGGAAGCCGCAATCACTACCACGTCTATGTAATCGAACTGTCCAAGGATGTTCTGTACGAAGGCAAGTTCAAGAAATGCAACCCGGATTATATTCGGGGCAAGCCGTGTGTCTACGTTGGCATGACAGGGTTGGATCCGGATGTGCGCTTTGACAAGCACAAGGCAGGCATACAATCCAATCGGTACGTCAAGCAATATGGATTGCGGTTATTGCCTGATCTATATGAAGCTTATAACCCGATGTCTTATGATGAGGCGCGCGACAGGGAAGTGGAGTTGGGGATTAGCTTGCGTGAAGCGGGGTTTGGAATTTGGCAGGCATGAGGTTGGGCTTCACTGAAAGCAATGGATTCAGTATTAGCGATTACGGATTCTGATTTTATCCCCATGCACCTCAAACGCCCCCGCCCGCAATGTCGCAAGTATCGCGGCGAGCCGTTCCTGGTGCACCGTGCTGATGCGCGCATAGCCCAGTGCGGCGGCGGTTAATTCTTCGATTCCGGTTTTGGTGCCAGTGGGGGCATCGCGGCCTTCCATGGTATTTTTCATTACGCTTAGTTTGAGCGCGCGCCGGGCATCCTGAAAGGCGGCGGGGGAAGGCATTTCCAGAGTGGATTCGAGTTGCAACAGCAGGGTGTCCAGTGATTCATCAGCCGGCGTGGCTTCTCCCTTCAGGCGCTTGTGCAATGCTTGTTCCCACGAGGTCGGCAGTTTGGGCAGGGCTGACCAGCGTTCTTCAATATCCGGAATCGGATCGGCGTTTGCTTCC
The DNA here is from genome assembly GCA_031400735.1 of Gallionellaceae bacterium. GTDB lineage: Bacteria > Pseudomonadota > Gammaproteobacteria > Burkholderiales > Gallionellaceae > Nitrotoga. The sequence continues at coordinate 15,569 of JANNQM010000015.1, read as the reverse complement.
TCTTCTTCGCACAATTTTACTTTGGCGGCCAGTGCATCGCAGGTGGTGTTCCACACGCGTTGTGCGCTGCCTGCGATATGTTGCAGTGCGGTTTGGCAGGCCTTGCGGAATTTTTCGTCGAGCTTGGCGGCTTCGCTACGCGGGGCTTCACCGGCTTTGCGCCATTCTGTTTCTGCTGCCGCTATCGTGCGCTTGATGTCGGCGGGCGGTGTGTCTTGAGTTAGCTCACTGACGCTGGCGATTAACGCTTCGCGCGTGGCCTGGTTGGCTTTCAGTTCGGCGTCTTTGGCACTGAATGCCGCGTCGCGCTGGCTAAAAATTGCATCAATCGCGGTTTTGAATTCAGTCCACAGCGCATTCTCAACATTGCGCGGCAGCGGTTGTGATTTGGCGTGTTGTTGCCATTCCGCTTGCAGCGCGCGCACTTTGGCCACGACATCGCGGCTTTGCGCATCGGCGCTGAGAGCCTTGGCGCGGGTGATGAATTCTTCGCGTGTGGATTGTGCGTTGCGTCGCGTTTCGTGCAAGGGGTTTTCCAGGCGCGCCACGCTGTTGCGCATATGTTCCAGCAGCGCATCGCGGGCGCGGTGCGGCACAGTGTGTTCGACTGGGCCCAGTTTGCGCCACTCGGTTTGAAAGCGTTCCAGCTCACGGGCAACGGCGCGCCAATCGGGCGCAGCGCTGTTTTCCGCAGTGGTGATATTGACCGCATCCAGCGTGGCTAGCAATGCGTTGCGGGCGGTCAAGTTCTCATTTCGTTCGTTGGTTAATTTATCGAGATGCGCCGCCACAGGCACGTAAGCAGTCTTAAGCGCATCGTCAAAACGCTGCCACAGTTCGCGGCTGGTGGCGCCGCCCAGGCGGTCGAGTTCTTTCCAGCGTGTGCGCAGTTTGGTTATCGCCTCGCCATGTTGCTTGAGCGGCAGTTTGGGCGGTGTTTGGCCGTCTTCGCCGACACTAGCCTTGGCTAGTTCTTCAGCTTCTGCTACCAGGTCTTCGCGCGCCAGCCCGCCACCCCATTGCTGCCAGCCCTTCAGACGCAGGTATCCGGCTTGCACGGCATTGATGCGCGTATGCAACGCGCTGCTGGCCGAGCCGCTGCCGGGGGCTTCCTGGATCTCGATTAAATGTTTGCTGATCTCAGCCAGATGTCCTTCGGTCAAGGCTGTTTCAGCTTTTTCAACAATAGCTTGCAGGGCTTGCAGGTGTGCTTGTTGCGTGGCCTTGCTTTCTTCCTTGGCGCGTTGCTTTTTCTCGGCCTGACGGGATTTGCGCTGATCAAGCAGCGAACGCTGCCATTCTTCGAAGCGCGCATTCAGCGCCTTGTCTATTTTGCTGTCGCTGATAGGGGGTAATGCCTGCCAGCGCTGGCTGGGTGTCGGCGCTACAGGTTTGGGCGGCGGCGCTGGCGCCACTGCATCGGCATGCATATCAGCGGATGCTACCGGGATAACTTCAGGAGCCGGAGCTGCTGGCTGGCTGGTGCTATCAAGCTCAATCAGGATCGCCAATCTTTCCTCGATCTGCGTCGCCTGGTGCAACGTGGAGCGCAGTGCTTCCAGCAATGCGATAGCGGTTTCATCCTTGACTGTTTTCGAAGATATTCCGGCCGGAGCGGCCAGCAAGGTTGCGCGTACCTGCTGACTGGCAGCGGCAAGCGCAGCGATCATCGCGGAGTATTCGCTGGTTTGCTGGAGCACTTCGGCACAGGCCGCATTCAATTGGGCCAACGCAGCAGCAGCGTCCGCAGTCCACCGCTGCAGCGTGCGCTGGAAATCACCGCGTTCGCGCACCAGCGCCGTGAGCTTGGCCTGTAATGCAGTGAAGTCGGCGGTTTGCCCGCCTTTCAATAACGTGTGGTCAAGCGCCCGCCATGCCTGATCCAGCTCGACCAGACGATTGGCCGGGATAAGGGCTTCATTCATCAGGATGGCTGCGCTTTCAATCAGCTGGCTGGCCCGGTCGTGTGCCTTGTGCCGTTCCAGCATGGTCTCGTAGCGCTGTTTCGCGGCGCGGTGGACGCGTCGGTCGTGCGTGCGGAATTCGCGTTCCGCCTGCTTCAGCGCAGCTTCACCTTCCAGCGCCATCACTGCAGCCTGCTTGATATCCACCAATGGCGCCTGTTTTGCCACATCCAGCAGCGCATGGTCATTGCCCATCGCTGACTGGAGCTTGTTCTCCCATTCTGTTTTGAGCGCTGCCTGATTCGCTTCCTGCGCAGCCAGCAACGCTTCAGCCGCTATTTGGGGAGGCTGTTCTGACGCCGTGTTAGAAGGAGTTTCGCCTTTCCTGAATATTTTGCTGAGCATGGTTTATGTTACTTCTGGTTCGTAGATGTGCATTGTGCCAGTTGTAGTAACTTTGCCGCAAGATATCTGGTGAAATTTGAGATAAGGGAGGGTTATTTTTTGCGCGTGTATTTCCGAACTAATCTTTGGCGGCCTGCAGCTCAATCACCAGCTTGATCTCATCGCCAATCAGCGGAATCGAATAGCTCATGCCAAAGTCGGAGCGTTTGAATTTTGCGCTGGCAGTGGTGTTACACCATTCCTTATTATCGGCAGGACGGGTTTCGCATTGGAACGATGTGATGGTCAGCGTAACCGGTTTGGTTACCCCTAATAAAGTCAGCGTACCCTCAACGCTGCCCGGTACATCGCCATTGAATTTAATGGTATTGGATTGATACAAAGCCGTGGGATATTTTTTGACATTGAAAAAGTTGGCCGAGCGCAAATTATCGTCGCGCGCGGCATGGTCGGTATTGATCGAGCCGGTGACCACGGTCACGTCCACCGAACCCGTTTGGGCCGCGCGATCCAGCGTGACCTTGCCGCTGATCTTGTTGAAACTGCCCGGCGTGGTCATGAATACGAAGTGGCTGACGGTAAAGCGCAGCAAACTATGCGCAGTGTCTATCGTGTATGTGCCTGCAGCCAGTACCGGGGTGGACAAGGTTGCGAACAGAACCAACGAACAATAAAATTTACGCACGGGCGCCTCTAAAATCGGAATGTTCAGGGTGCCTCTAAAAATTCAAAATCCTAAGCGAGACAAGGCGCGAGCAAAAAATTGCGACGCCGCATATGATTGATATATAAGGAGCCATTTTTTGCGAGCAACGCCGTATCGCGACGGAGTTTGGATTTTAGGGGTACCCTTTAATCCTTGTAAGCTTCCACCTCAAACACCAGCTTGATGTCATCGCCTACATTGGGCAAGGCGTACTTCATGCCGAAATCCGAACGCTTGATCTGCGCGCTGGCGTCGGCGCCGCACAATTCTTTCTGGTTCATCGGGTTGGTGCCGCACTTGAAGGCGGTAATATTTAGCGTGACCGGTTTGGTAACGCCCAATAGTGTCAGGTTGCCTTCGACGCTGGATGGCGTGTCGCCATTGAATTTCACCGCACTGGATTTATAAGTGATCGTGGGATATTCCGGTGCGTTGAAAAAATCCGGGCCGGATAAATGCTGGTCACGCTTGGGCCAGCCGGTACTGATTGAGCTGGCGTCGATGGCGATGTCCACCGTGCCTTTTTTTGCGGCGCGATCCAGCGTAATTTTGCCGCTGCTTTTATCGAAACGCCCTTGCATGGTGGAAAAGCCGAGATGGCTGACGCTGAAATGGGCATAGGTGTGCGGCGGATCTATAGTGTAAGAGTCAGCGGCTTGCGCGATGATGGGTAAACCTGCCAGCAAGAGGACTGCAACGGAATAACGGGTCAGCATGATTTCTCCTTCAGGGTTAATAAAGTGGCGCGCCAGCCACGCGCCAGGTCAGATACAGCGCACCTGCGGCACAAGCAAGGGTGGTGATAGCCAGCAACAGTGATTGTACCCACAGTTGCAGTCTTTCGGAAACCGGGATTTTTGCCGCTAGCGGAATCGCTGCCAGCGGTGCCAGCGCATACCACGGCAACTGCGTGGTCAGCACTGCCAGGCAGCTAATCAGCGCGCAAATTAATGAAAGCGGCAGCGTATAACTGCGGCCACACGGCAAACGATTATTGGTCAACATCTGGATCAACAGGTAAGCGCCTGCGGCCGCCCCTACTGCCAGGCCAAATTGTCCCAGCAATGCCGACCCGCCCAGCAATGCACACCCGCCGCTACCCAGTCCCAGCGCCACGCCTGCGCTGCCGGCGCGTGCCGAATCATCCTGCAACGTGTCCATCCAGAACACCAGCCACGCAGTAAACAGCGCGCACCCCGCTGCCCATTGCATCGCTACCTCCAGCGGCTGATGGCGCAATACCGGCAGTCCTACCCAAATTGCCGCAGCACCTGCCAGCACGGCCAGCACCGGGCGCCACAGCGAGCTGCTAAAGTAGCCAAGCACTACGCCGACCAGGCCGGAGGTGAGCCCCAACCACACAATCTTGCGCGTAGCGGTCAGCGGCGACACTGCAAAATTGCTGGCCAAGTAAACTGTCACCGCAAAACCGGCGACAATGGCCAGCCCGCTCAAGCGCAAGCGCAGCAGTAATTCAGCCACCAACAGCGAGATCAAAAAAGGCGCCAGGCCGCTTTGGATGGCGGGGTGATTAAGCCACTCGGACATTTATTTCTCCCAGGATTTTTTGTTGTGCCATTGAAAGCAGCGCGAAGTTTACCATTGCTGCGCAGCCACTTGAAAAGTGCGTTAGCCATCCCAATGTTCGGGCTGCACAATGCAACTTTAAGGTTTATTATGAATTTCTTGCCCAGTGGAGAAACCAAGTTATGAAACGTATTACGCTGTTTATCCTGACTAATCTGGCGGTGCTGGTGGTCATCAGCATCACCTTGCGCCTGCTCGGCGTGGATCGGGTGCTGGATCAGAGTGGTCAAATCAATTTCAATGCGTTGTTGACGATATCGGTAGTGATCGGTTTTGCCGGCTCGATTATTTCGCTGTTCATGTCCAAATGGTCGGCCAAGCGCATGGTCGGCGCGCAAGTCATCAGCAACCCCACCGACCCAACCGAACGCTGGTTAGTCGAAACCGTCAGTCGGCAAGCGAGCGCTGCGGGCATAGGCATGCCGGAAGTGGCGGTGTACGACGCGCCCGACGTGAATGCTTTTGCCACCGGCTGGAACCGCAATGCGGCGCTGGTCGCTGTCAGCACCGGCTTGTTGCGCAACATGAGCAAAGATGAAATTGAAGCCGTGCTGGGCCACGAGATCAGCCACGTCGCCAACGGCGACATGGTCACGCTGGCGTTGATACAAGGTGTGGTTAACACCTTTGTGATTTTCTTCGCCAAATTGTTCGGCATTCTGGTGGATCGTATATTGCTCAAGAATGACGGGCGCAATGGCCGTGGCATAGGCGCGTTTGTTGCCGAAATTGTGGCGCAAGTGGTGCTTGGGGTACTGGCCAGCATCATCGTGCGCTGGTTCTCGCGCCAGCGCGAATTCCGCGCCGATGCAGGCGGAGCGACATTGGCCGGGCGCAACAAGATGATAGCCGCGCTGGAGAAGCTCAAGCTCAACCATCAACAAACTGCGTTACCGGAAAAAATGGCGGCCTTTGGTATTTCCGGGCAGGGTGGAGTGGCGCGCCTGTTCATGACCCATCCGCCGCTGGATGAAAGGATTGCTGCGTTGCGGGCGGGACAGTAGAGCGTAATACTACTTTAGAATATAACCACCCCTCCCGCTGCGCTCCTTCCCCTCCTTGAAAAGGAGGGGATTTGCCTTTGCACTTGCTTTTTATTCCCCTCCTTATTCACAAGGAGGGGTGGCGCGCAGCGCCGGGGTGGTTAGTTATTTTACCGGCGCCTCGTCCACTTGCCCCACAGCCCCAGGCTCTGTAGTCACTGCCCCCTCCCCAAAATCTTCCTCCCCCTCATCCTCAATTCTTTCGCGCGGCGGCGAACCGTCATGCACCAGGTTCAGCCGCCGTTGCAGGTAGGCATCGCGGATGAATGCATAGCGGTCGAGGGTGGCGGCTTCTTCAAACACTTCTTCCTGGCGTAGCAGACCGGCGCGCGCACTGGTCAGCTTGGCCACATAGGCCTGGTTGCGCGCGCGAACATCTTCAACCTCGCCCAACGGGTTGGTTTGACCGTCAACATATAAGCCGACGCCATCACGGACATTGCTCGGGCCCAGCAAAGGCAGAACCAGATAGGGGCCGCTTCCGACACCCCAGTAACCCAGGGTCTGGCCAAAATCCTCGTGGTGTTTTTCCAGCGTGTCGGCAAAATTAAATAAACCAAAAATACCAAACGTAGAATTCAACACAAAACGGCTGCCATCGGATGCAGCCTGGGCAAATTTCAGCTGCAGCAAATCATTCAGCGTGACAACCACATCATCCAGGTTGGAAAAGAAATTCCTGACCATATTGCGCGCAGGCTCCGGCATGATCTTGATGTAGGCTTTTGCCACCGGCTTGACCACTGCCTTGTCCACGCGGTCGTTGAATTTATAGACGCCACGGTTGAAAGGTTCCAGCGGGTCTTTAGGATTGGTATTGGCAGTGGAAGCGCAACCGCTTAATGCAAGAATGCACAGCGATAAATTAATTCTGGATATTGACATCGGAGAAAATGAAGAACCTGTTTGTTGAATTAAATAAAAGATTAGCGTTTCCGGAATTATAGACGTAATGCCGTTTTTTTGTTCAACCCATTAAAGTTGTCAGAGGCCATTGAAACAGCCATAATTTGCCGCAGTGACCAGCCACGGTACGGCATCGGATTGAAGTGGCCGACACCATTTGAACGTAACAACAACCGAGGAGAAAATAATGAAATCGTTAGCTGTTTATTTTGTGATGATGCTCAGTGGCGCGGCCTATGCGGATGGCGCATTGGTGGCTCAGGCGCGGCTGATGGATGCGGACGGGAATCATATAGGCATGGCCAATGTGCAGGAAAAAAGGGATGGCGGCGTGACCATTGAAATCAATGCCCACAACCTGACTGCCGGGGACCATGGCATGCATATTCATACCATTGGCAATTGCGCGCTGGGCACAACCCCGACATTTTCTTCCGCCGGTGGCCATTTCAACCCGAGCGGTGCGCAGCATGGTAGCGCCAATCCGTTAGGCCCGCATGCAGGCGACTTGCCCAACCTGACCGTGAAAGATAATGGCAATGTGGCTACGACTGTTACCAGCGAGCGCTTTACGCTGCAAACAGGGCAGAGCAATTCGCTTTTTGATGCAGATGGCAGCGCGATTGTGATTCACGAAAAGGCCGACGACAATGTGACCAACCCGACCGGTAATTCCGGTAACCGTATCGCTTGCGGCGTGATTGAGAAAAAAGGTAATGATAAATAACTGTAGGGGCGTGATTTATCACGCCCTTCGGTGCCCTTTCACATCCAGATAATCCATTACCGTTCGTGGTGAGCCTGTCGAACCACCAGCTCGTAAGAATGCCCTTCGACACGCTCAGGGCGAACGGAATAAATCATGAGGGGTTATCCGGGTTTATGCAGGCTGGCGGTCAGGTCCCCAATGCGGAATTGAAAGTGGCCGCTTTTGCGGTCAGAGAAATAATTTTTCAGGCTGATGTGGACTGGCCGAAACGCCAGTTCGTCCCACGGTACATCGCGCTCTTCAAACAACTGCACTTCCAGGCTTTCCGCGCCCGGTGAAAAATCCAGGTCGAGCAAGCGCGCGCGGAACAGCAAATGCACCTGGTTGATGTAGGGCAGGTTGATCATCGAATACAGTTCGCCTAGCTGGATGCGGGCATTGGCTTCTTCCAGGGTCTCGCGTATCGCCGCATCGGTTGTTGTTTCGCCATTTTCCATAAACCCGGCAGGCAGTGTCCACAGGCCATGGCGCGGTTCGATCGCGCGGCGGCACAGCAGAATTCGGCCATCTTCCCATTCCGGGATGGAGCCTATGACCAGCTTGGGGTTGTGGTAGTGGATGGTGGTGCAGGAAATGCAAACGTGGCGCGGCCGGTTGTCATCGGAAGGGATTTTTACTTCGACCGGAGAGCCGCACTCGGGGCAGAATTTCATTGTTATCCTTAAAACCGCAGTTCATTCATCACAGAGACACAGAGGCACAGAGACAAAAAGAGAAACAGGTGTCAAAAAATTTTCACCCCCAATGGATGAATGATGTGCTCAGGGATTTCCCTTATTTTTTCAACTCTGTGCCTCTGTGTCTCTGTGGTTAGCTGTCTTAGGTAGATTGTCCAATCACATCCAGAACTGCCACCATTTCTTCTTGTTGATCGGCGATTCCTTGGTGGTCGGACGGATGCCATCCTTGCTGATGTTCAAGTCCAGTACCCGTTGCGTATCATCGCGCAGCTCATATATTCCCATCGCATCGTAAGCTTGCACCATAATCTGCAGCGCATCGCGCGAGGCAACGGTTTGCGGAAATTCAGTTAATACGCTATTAGCGCGGGTGACGGCAGCGGTATAGGCACCACGCCGCAAATAATATCCGGCCACCTGAATCTCGTGGCGTGCCAGCGAACTGGTCAAATACTGCATGCGAAGCCGGGAATCAGCCGCATATTTACTGTTGGGAAAGCGCGTGACCAGGTCGCGGAACGCATCAAAAGCTTCGCGCGCTTCCCTCGGGTCACGCTCGGAAATGTCGGATTGGGTCATGTTGGCAAACAGCCCGACATCTTCGTTGAAATTGATCAGCCCTTTCAGGTAATAGGCATAGTCCACATTGACATGGTTGGGATATTGCTTGATGAAGCGGTCCACAGCGGACAGTGCCGATTCTGGTTCATCCTGCTTGTAGTAGGCATAGGCCGTTTCCAGCAAGGCTTGCTGCGCATAGCGGCCATACGGATAGCGCGATTGCAGGGTCTCGAATAATTTGATGGCTTTTTCGTAGCTGACGTTATCCATCTGCACCTTGGCCAGCGCGTAGATTTCCTCGGCGGTTTTGCCGTTCAAGGCATCTTTCTCAGACAGCGAGCTGCAAGCAACTAACGTCAACAGCAGAATTAAAGTTAAACTATGGCGCATGATCAAACCCAAAAAAATTCAAGCAGATTATAACAAGGTTAAGCATCCCCCTGCGCCGCAAATGGAAGGGGAGGCGCGATTGGAAGAGGAAGCTGGGGCGCCCGCTGTGTTGGCGCTGAAAGTGCCCGGTGATTGCGCCGGGATGCGCCTCGACCAGGTATTGGCCAAACTGTTGCCGGAATATTCGCGCAGCCGCCTGCAAGACTGGGTGGCACAGCAACAAGTTACTGTGGATGGCGCGTCAGCCACGATCAAGCAAAAAATGTGGGGCGGCGAGGCGATCACCGTCACGCCGCAATCACATCCGGCCGAGCAACTGCACCAAGCGGAAGACATTGCGCTGGATATCGTATTTGAAGACGACAGCATGCTGATCATCAACAAACCGGCCGGGCTAGTGGTACATCCGGGCAGCGGCAACTGGGCAGGCACGATGCTCAACGCGCTGTTGCACCACGCGCCGCAGCTGACCGAAATTCCGCGCGCCGGCATAGTGCACCGGCTGGACAAAGACACCAGTGGCCTGCTGGTCGTGGCAAAAACCCTGACCGCGCAAACCGCCTTGGTGCGCCAGCTGCAGGCGCGCACCGTGCAGCGCGAATACTATGCGCTGGTGTATGGCGATGTGCTGCGCGCCGGGACCGTTGATGCGGCGATGGACCGGCATCCCACGCAACGCACCAAGATGGCAGTGGTCGCAGGCGGCAAGTCTGCCACCACGCATTACAGCGTGGCCGAACGATTGAACGGATGCACATTGCTGCGCTGCAAACTGGAAACCGGGCGCACCCACCAGATTCGGGTACACCTGGCGTCCATCCGCCATCCCTTGGTCGGCGACAGTGTGTACCTCAAAGGCGCGCAAAAATGCCCGCCACAGTTGCGTCCGATCCTGAATGCATTTCCACGCCAGGCGCTGCACGCGGCACAACTGGGACTGGACCATCCGGAAACCGGTGAATGGCTGGAATGGCAGGCACTCCTACCGGAGGACATGAAACAACTTCTGCAACAGATACGCACAGCAAACTCCCCTCTCCCGCCTGCGGGAGAGGGGTAGGGGAGAGGGTCTATGAACATCCGCAATCTCTGTCTCTCCCCTGACTGGCCCGCGCCAAAAAATGTAAAAGCGCTGCAAACCACGCGCCATGGCGGCGCCAGCGCAGGGCCTTACCAAAGTTTTAATCTCGGCGACCACGTCGGCGATGCGCCGCTGGCGGTCGAGCGCAACCGCATATTGCTGGAACCCTTGCTGCCTAGCGAGCCGGTATGGCTCAAGCAAGTGCATGGAACAACCGTGGTCGATGCAGCGCGCGCCGCATGCTGGCCGGAGCACCCGCAAGGAGTACGCCGGTGGGATCCCCGCTGCTGCGCAGCGACCCTTCCGCAGGCGGATGCCTGCGTGGCTACCCATCCGGGCGCGGTATGTGTAGTGATGACTGCGGATTGTTTGCCGGTATTGTTGTGCGATGACAACGGCAGTGTGGTCGGTGCCGCCCATGCCGGATGGCGCGGCTTGTGTGATGGCGTCATTGAACAAACCGTGCAAGCCATGAAAGTGCCGCCCACTACACTGATGGCATGGCTGGGCCCGGCGATCAGCGCAAGGGCGTTTGAAGTGGGCGAGGAAGTACGCACTGCATTTATTGCCAAGCAACCGCAAGCCGCCTCTGCATTTACACCCTCTCCCCCAACCCCTCTCCCGCAAGCGGGAGAGGGTGGCGCGGTAGCGCCGGGAGAGGGTAAAAAGTGGCTGGCCGATATCTATCAACTCGCGCGCCTGCGTTTGCAAGCACTGGGAATCACCCGCATCTATGGCGGTGACCTGTGCACCTATGCCGACAAGGCACGTTTTTTCTCCTACCGCCGCGATGGCGTGACCGGGCGCATGGGAACGTTTATCTGGCTCGGGAAGTAGCGCGCCGAGTTTATCAGCGCCCCATCCCCTGTGGCGTCAAAGTCAGCGTATGCACGCCCGGAGATTGTTGCGGTCCCAGGTGGGCCAGCAATTCGGCCAGGCTTTCCTGTTTGCCTTCGGCGGCTTGGGCTTTGCCGTTGAATTCCAATCCTCGCTGGCGTGACCAGCTTCCCTGGCCTTCCAGTACCAACGCGCCGGAGTTGGTGGTAAGCACGATCTGCAGGCGCTCTCCGGCGCCATTAAATGCCAGGTGATATTTCCCCAGTGGATTGACGGCGCTGAGAGCAGACCCGGCATTTATCCAATCAGCGCTAGCCGCGCCCTCGGTGCCTTTGGGTGTGATAACCAGATGGTCGCTGCGAATTTGCAGGTGGCCTTGTAATTGTGCTGGTTCTATCAGTGGTGATACTTCGCCCATTGCGGCGGCGGGCAGGGTAGCCTGCAGGTGGTTGAGATCGATACGATTTGGGGAAACGATCACTTCAGTGGGTGTGGCTTCGGGCGTTTCATCCCAGCGTAAAATTATTTTTAATTTGCCGCCCAACAAAGGTAGTACCGCGACATCCCAGTGCAGCGCGCCCAGCGTGATGAAACCACCGGCGCGTTTTGGCAACGCCAGTGTGCCCGATCCCTGCCACACCGTGCCGCCGGTATTGGCCAGCACCATCTTTCCCTGTGATGCGCTTTGCAGCCAGCCATTCAATAAAGTGGAGGGCGCCCGTATGATCAGCGTCAGCATAAACGCCAGCGCGAAAATGATCAGCGTGCGCCGGGTAATCCAGTAACGTTTTGCGGGTTTCACGGCGCGTCTCCATTGGTCAGCGTGGCGCTGATTTTTACCATGCCGGTTTGCGGTAGTGCGACTACGGCGACCGATGCTGCGCGGATATTTTGTTCCTGCTGCAATTCTTGCACCCAGCGCAGCCATTGTTCAAATGCCACTGCGGCCAACGTGATGCGCACTGCATTCGGTTCCTGAGTATCCAGCGTGGACAGGGCTTGGCGCAATTGATGGCGGATGGCTGCGGCTTCCACCGCCTGTTTCAGGGCATTGGCATCCAGCACGGCGGGCTTGGGCAGATGGCGCACCCGCGATACTTCATTCGCCTGAATTGCCAGCTGCACGGACTGCGCCCGCATGGCCGGAACACTGGCCTGTAATTTTTTGACCGCGCTGTGCGCCGGTTGCCATAGCAACAGGTACACCAGCACCGGCAGCACCACCGCTGCGGCGAGGGTCAGCGCACGCCGCTCGCGTTCGGCGCGGACATCCCAGTGACGTTTCTTGATGGCTTGCCAGCGGCTGTTCATCGCACACCTCCCGCCGACAGTGACATGCGCGCTTCGGCGCCGCGCCCGGTATCCTGGATTTCGCCCAGATTGACACTCAGGCCTTTGCGTTGCAGATGTTGTTGCAAGGTTCTGAATGCGGCACTGTTGACCAGTTTTAATTCCACATCCAGCCGACCCGCTTCATAGTGCAGCGCACGCACGCTGCCCAGCGGCAATTCGGCCAGGCGCGCGGCAGCCAGGTCGAGCAGCGGCAGGAAGTCGCTGTCGTCCGGCAAGCCTGCGCCATGCCGCAGTTCAGACAGGTTGCGCTGCATTTGCAACGGGGCATTGACCAGCGTGCTGGTGGCGCCGAATGTGGTGCGGAAAGTGCGTTCCATTTCCCGCGTCAGATTATTTTTTTCGGTGGCGAGCCAGACCCATTGCAGGTTGGTGCCGATAATTTCAACGGCCAGTAGGGCCAGCAAGATACACACTGCCGGGCGCAAGGCCGGCCACCATTCACGGAATGGCGTGCGCGGCGCAAAATCGCCCCATAACAAATTCAGTGTGTTTTCGGCAATCGGTGCGCGCTGCCAGTCCCATGGCGATCCGGCTACCAGTGGCACGGGCAGGTCATGCCATTGTGGCAAAGGCGGCACAGCAGTTTTGGTTGTTGAAGTTTGTGCACCGGGAGTTGTCGTCGGCGAAGCGGGACGCACCAAAATTTTATCCGGCATGGATTCGGGCGGCCCATTCAGCAACAGGCGCAATGCCAGCGGAGACTGATCTGCGCTGCCGCTATCCAGCGTGATGCCGCTGGCGGGTCCGGTACGCACAAAACCATTGTTGCCGTCCCACACCAGAACCCAGGTAGTTGCCGGGAGTTCCGGTAAAAAAGTTTCCGGCACCATCGCGCGCAACAGCAATTTTTGCGCGCGGCAGGCTTCAACGATGCGCCGGATCCAGGCCTTGTCCACTACGGCCAGCATCAGGCGGCCGTCAGCCAGCGTCGGGCCGGGCACGACATGGTTATCTTCCGGATCGGGTAGCGTGTGTTCTTCGGCGACAAAGGACAAGGCCACTTGCCAGCGGCGACGCGAACCGGCGGGTAATTTGGCGGCGACACATAACACGCGGTCCGGCGCGATAATTGCGATGCAATCGCGGCCAGCGGGCAACGTGGACAGCGGGCCGGTGCCGGATTGCAGCACGATGCCGGAATCGTCGCACAATGCCCACGGGCAAGGCGATGCGCTGTCATGCCATTGCCCGGAAAAATAAATGCGCAGCGTAGTCATTGCACGCTTTTCCACACGATGATAGGCCAAGTATTGGGCCGGTACAGCAAGGCCTGCGTGGTGACTTGCGCCTGGCCCACGCTGGCGTGTCCGGTCACCCAGAAATACTGGCTGCTGACAGAAAGATCGTTCACCACCGGCTGTAATCCTCCAAACTGTTTCAGGGCATCCGTGAAGTCTGCCACATCGGTGAAAGGCGTTTCAGTGCGTTGGTGCACCAGCGTGCGCGCATCGGTCAACGACATATTTATAACTGCCGCCAATACTTCCGGCGGGGCGAAATTGACATTGATCTTGGTGGCCTTGGGCAATACGCTGACGAAGGGTTGCAAGCGCGTAATCATGTCGGCATCAAAATCTTTTACCAGCACCAGTTCGCCCAGCTCGGTCAGCGCACGGTTGGCAGTGCGGTAGGGTTGGGCCAGAGCCAGGTAATATCCATCCTCCGCGCCGCCGGGATGCTGCGCCAGGCTGTCTTCATCTATCCAGTCGGCCAGCGCCGGAGCCAATTGCGGCGGCAAACCCAGCAGCTCCAGCAAACGCTGGAATTGTGCCACATCGGGCGCACTGCTGACACCGTTACGCACAATATTGTTCAGGTTGAACAGGCCTTGTCGGTCCTCAATTGCCCCAATCACCTCGCCATTTTCGACCGGTATCGCAGGCAGGCGCAGCGTCCACATTTCCTTGGCATGGTCGGTTTGGCTGCTGGCGCCATCGTCGGCCAGCACGGCCCGGGCCCAGTCTATGCCTGCCGTGCCCAGATAGCGTGTTTGGGTGCGGTCAAACTGGCTTTCCACCTGGCGCTGCCACAGGCTTTGCTGCTGGGCAATATAGGTGGCCAGTGTGGTGGCGATGGCCACAATCAGCAGCACCATGATCACTGCTACACCTTGTTGGCCCGTGCGATTCATTGGTATGGGGTGATTCATTTGTCCAGTGTGATTCATTTGTTTGGTGTTTCATTTTGTCCGGTGTGTTTCATTGCAAGGCAAACATCCGGGTAATTTTTTCGCCGCTGGCCAACACCAGTTCCATTTCGACTCCGGCCGGTAAGCCGGTTACCTGGCCAGCGGGAGGCCATTGTTGCAGCCAGTTTCCGCCACTATCCAGATAGCGTAATTTGAATTCACGCACGCCTTCCAGCAATGGATAACGCGCCGGTTTGACGCGCGGCGGCTGATCCAGCACCGGCCAGCGCAACATCACGATATCACCCTGCTCCAGCCGATAGCCTATGCGTTGCGGCGCCTGCATTTGTTCGCCTTGGTCGGGAATACCGGCGCGGGTAAACACCAGGCTGGCATCATTTTCATCCACGACAACCTCATGGCCTATCCATTCCGGCTGGGAGATTCCGCCCTGATCGCGCACGGTGCGGGAAACTGCTTGCGCGATATCCTGATCCACCCGCGCAAAGAAAAATGCCAGATGCTGCCACTTGCGCGTTTCGGTGGCGACCCGCTCGCGTGCCTGCAACACCGCATCCAGACCGCGATAACCGGCCATCGACAGCAACACCAGGATGAACAATGCCACCAGCAGCTCGATCAGCGTGAAGCCGCGTTGTGTCCGGTGAAAATATTTCCGGTGAAAATATTGAGGTGGCAAAAAGCGGCTAACCATAAGGGTGTTGTTCTTTTAGTGGTGCAAAAATCCGCTTAGCCGCCGCAGCGCATATTTCGGGTCGTCCGGACGGGCCACGGTGACTTCGATACGGCGGAAGCCCGGGTTGGGCGTGGCGCTGATATTTTCCTGCCACAGCAGCCGCATGCCGGCCTGGGTTTCTTCGCCTTGCTGAATTCCTATCGGCAGCCAGTCGTTGCGCGCCGCATGCAGTGCCAGCCGGTTTTGCGCCACCCATCCGGCTATCAGATGCGCGCGCATGATTTCAGCATGGTTGGTACCGGCACCGGTGGCGCGCATTACCGCGCTCATCGCAATAGCCAATATTGCCAGCGCTACCAGCGTTTCCAGCAGCGTGAATCCGGTTTGTGTGGCGCGATGCTTCAAGTTCTCCCCAATATTTATTGAGCCGGCTGGCCGTCCAGATTGGCAATCACATCGCCGGTGCTTCTGCCGGTCACGGTGGCGCTACCATACTGGTTGCCCAGGTTTATCTGGAACGGT
>JANNQM010000014.1:0-115552 GCA_031400735.1 Gallionellaceae bacterium | reverse complement strand
AACAGTACCCTGACGAATCAGGGTACGACTAATATGAAGGTCGGCAGCTATGTCTATTTCTACCTGTCAACGGATGCCACCATCACCAGCAGCGACATTAAACTGACTGGGTGGCGGTTTGTGGCTCCCTTGCCAGGAGGGGGCAGCAGTAGCGGGACGACAACGGTCACGGTGCCCAAAACCATGAATCCGGGTACGTACTATCTGGGTGCGTGTGCAGACAGCACAAATGTGCAGCCTGAGACTGTCGAGACCAACAACTGTCTGGCTACGGCTGGAACCCTTACCGTAATACGTGATGTTGATCTGATCATGTCTGCGGTGAGCAAGACTGCAACCAGTGTGAATATTGGTACCGGCTTCGTGATTGACAACACCGAGAAGAACCAGGGCACTACCGGCATGACGGTCTCCAGCAACACAATTAAGTTCTACCTGTCGCTGGACAACGTGATCACCTCCTCCGATGTTGCGCTGACTAGCACGCGGTTAGTGTCCGCACTGGCGGCTGGGGCAAGCAGCGCCATGGCGACAACAGTCTCTGTGCCGAAGACTACCGCTCCGGGGACTTACTATGTCGGTGCGTGTGCAGACAGCACAAATGCGCAGCCTGAGACTGTCGAGACCAACAACTGTCTGGCTACGGCTGGAACCCTTACCGTAATACGCAATGTTGACCTGATCATGTCTGCACTGAGCACGGACGCAACCAGTGTGTCATTAGGCAGCAGCTTCATAATAAACAGCACCGAGACCAACCAGGGCACAACCATGATGTCGGCCACCAACAACTCAGTCTATTTCTACCTGTCAACGGATGCCACCATCACCAGCAGCGACATTAAACTGACTGGAGGGCGGGTTGTGAACTCGCTGGATACAGGAGCGAGCAGTACAGGCTTGACGACAGTCACTGTGCCGTTGACTGTGGCAGCGGGAACTTACTACATCGGCGCAATTGCGGATGCAACAAATGCGCAACCTGAGAACAATGAAACAAACAACTGGCGCGCGGGCGGCACAATTAAGGTTACCCCCTGAGTCGAAGGTTGCCCGTGAAAATATTTTATAAAAGAATTCCTCAAAACTTTGGCAATCTGGGAGAGCGGCCAATGAACTACTCGAACATAAGAAAAAACTTGCACAGCGTCCCTCGCCAGCATACTGGCCGCCCAATGACTCTGTTTTATTCCGTATCTTTCCGGCTCGCGGCCACCCTTGCGATGTTCCTGCTGGGTAGTACACTCCACGCCGCCACCTTGACACGCACCAGCGCCTACACCTATCACCCCGACACTGGTCTGCTGTTAACGGAAACCATGGAACCAGATAACCCGGCGTTAACATTGGTAACAACATACACCCATGATAATTACGGCAACCGAGCAACCGTGACTATTTCAGGTTCCGATATAGAAAGCCGTACCACTAACACGACCTATGGCGCCTATGGTGCCTTCCCGAGAACATCAATCAATGCCATGGGTCAAATGGGCCAACTGGAAAACTATGCCTTTAACCCAAGATTCGGTACTCTCGACCGCATCACTGACCAGAATTCGCTGTCCAGCTACTTCACGGTTGACACCTTCGGCCGGCCCGAAACGGCAAAAGGGCCGGACGGAGTATTAACTACATATACCCGCGATTTATGTTCACCTGGCACCAACGGCTGCCCTGGGCTGGCCGCGTACTATGTCACCGCTACCAAGCCCGGTGTCCCGACTCGTACCGCCTATTTTGATAAATTCAACCGTGAACTCCGCAACCAGACCCAAGGCTTTGACGGGCGCTGGGTGATCAAGGACACCGAGTATGACCGCTTCGGGCGCGTCTATCGCGTCAGTCGGCCATATTATTCTGGTGAGCCGGTGTATTACACCACTTACCGTTATGACTTGCTCAACCGCCTCACCTCCGAAACCGACCCGCAAAACCAGGTGGCGTATGTTGATTATTATCGTTTGCAAACCACGACCACCAATGTGCTGGGACAAAGTCGCACGACAGTGACCAACAGCCAAGGGCAGCTAACGTCAGTGACCGATGCGAACGGCCAGAAACTACGTTACAGCTATGACCCGTTTGGCAACCTGACCCAGACGCTGGATCCGGCCAATAATGCGGTGCTGTTGAGCTATGACGTGCGCGGGCGCAAGGTGGCGATGGTGGACCCCGATATGGGCGCGTGGAAATACACCTACACCGTTCTGGGTGAACTGAAGACCCAGACCGATGCCAAGGAGCAGCTGACCACCTGGTCGTATGACAAACTCAGCCGCATGACTTCGCGCACCGAACCTGACCTGACCACCACCTGGACCTATGACACGGCTGCCAAAGGCATAGGTAAGCTGGCCGGCAGCAGTACCGACAACGGCCAGACGCGCAACTTTATCTATGACGTGCTGGGACGTTTGTCCTCCACCGTCACCACCATAGGCAGCACCTCACTCGCTGTCAGCACCACTTATGACCTCTACGGCCGCCCCGACACCCAGACCGACCCGGCCGGGATCAAGGTGCAGAATGTGTATAACACCAACGGCCATTTAAGCCAGGTGCGCAATGCCCAGACCATGCAGGTGTACTGGACCGCCACTGCCTTATGGGCCGACGGCCAGTTAGCCAGCGGCCAGTTCGGCAATGGCGTGGTCGAGAGCCGTGTGATAGACCCGTTGGGTCGCACTACCGAGGTGAATGCCACGCACAGCCTGGGCAATGTCACCGCACTGGGCTATGTGTACGATGCGCTGAATAACCTGAAGACCCGCACTGACACAATCCAGAATCTCACGGAGAGCTTTGGCTACGATGCGCTGAACCGGCTGACCAGTGTCGTCAGCAGCCATCCCAATCAAGACCCCAAGACGATGCAGTATGACGCCTTGGGCAATATCAGTTTCAAGTCGGATGTCGGCACCTATAGTTATCAGGCAGTGCGCGCTGACGGCAGCAACCGGCCGCATGCCGTGTCATCCGTCGCAGGCGCATGGAATGCCGCCTTTGAGTACGATGCCAATGGCAATGTGACGGTCAGCGATGGCCGGACATTGGTGTACAGCAGCTTTAACCTGCCCATCTCAATTATCAAAGGCGGCCAGACCACCAGTTTGTGGTATGGCGCCGAGCATGAGCGGGTAAAACAGGTAGACCCGGATGGCAAAGTCACCCTCTCCCTGAATCCGCGCTTTGACCTGGGCGGCCGTTACGACCAGGTGACACACCCCGGCGGCGTCGTTGAAAAAATATCCTATCTCTACGCCGGCCAAAGGCCGGTTGGCATCGTCAGCAACAATGCCCAAGGCCAAAGCGGCGTTACTACCCTGCACTATTTCCATGCCGATGCGCAGGGTTCGATTGTGGCGTTGAGCGAGGGGATGGTCACGACCAGCACCACCCAGATTGTGGTGGAGCGCCTGTCGTATGATGCATGGGGCAAGCGCCGAAATGGCGATGGCACCGACGACATCACTAATAATCTGCACGCCACCACCACTGACCACGGCTATACCGGCCACAAAATGCTGGATGACGTGGGGCTGATCCATATGAACGGACGGGTGTTTGACCCGCGGCTAGGCAGGTTCACAGCAGCCGATCCGGTTATTCAGGCACCGACAGATTTGCAGAACTTTAACCGTTATAGTTATGTGTTGAATAATCCGTTCATGTATACGGATCCGAGCGGGTTCAAGTTAGGATATATGGATTCGGGAGGGGGTGGGGCGTCGTATGATTATAGTTTAGAGAACCAGTCCACCGCTCACCCCCAGCCTTCGTACAGTTCCGGGCCTTCGTACAGTTCCGGGCCCTCGTACAGTTCCGGGCCTTCTTATTACAGCGGGCCGTCGTGGACTCCGGTCACCCCCGCCCCGGAGGTGAGAAGGACCTTTACCAATAACCAGGTGGCGCCCAATAACAGCAATTCAACCCAGCCGCTGGTTTTCGACTCAAATGTAGGAGCGGATGCGCCTACGGTGGCACAGGCGACGGGGTTGAATGCGCAGGCGAATGTGACAGGCAGGGGTGGGGTTGGAGGCGGGAATGACCAATGGGTAAACCCAACGGGGGGCGAGGTAAGGGGCTGTGATAATTTCGGTTGTGGAGACTTTGGCGCATCAAGGGACGGGGGAAATCGCAACCATGCGGGAACGGATTATGTAGCTACCCCAGGACAAGACGTTCGAGCAGTCACAGGTGGAACCGTCACCGGCATTGGCTATCCTTATGGTGATGATCTCTCATTCCGATATGTAGAAATTAACGCGGGAAATGGTTATATAGCACGAGAGTTCTATGTAGAACCAGGGGCTGGAGTTGTGCCTGGGTTGAACGTTTTGCCGGGTCAGGTTATTGGTAACTATCAACCACTCGATATTCGGTACCCGAATATTACCCCACATGTGCATGTAGAAATCCGTTATAACGGAAATCTCCAGAATCCCACAACTTTAATTCCACGCTGAATGGGAGCACAAATGAATCATCTCTTGAAGGTTTTAATGTTTGTTGGTTTTGGCTATATTCTGCCTGCCTATGGGGCACAGGCTGCCCCGATAATAAAGAATCTCGATTGCGAGGTTATTGAGTTGGTAGAAGGGAATCTCGATTACAACCGTCTCGTTTGTGAAGGTGTGCGCCACATGCAACAAGGGCATCCTGTAGATGCGGGACTGACTTTTGAGAAGGCAATGAGAATGCCGCTTTTTGAGTTTCCCAACTTCAAGTTATATCCCCGATTGGCGCTTTCCTACTTCAGAGCTGGTAACCGCGATAAGGCAAAAGAGACTTTAAAAAAATCTGAACTTGCACTTTCTGTGCTAATTGGCTCAGCGTATTGCAAAGAGACGGAAAAGGGTTTTCGTTTGGTTAAGCAGGAGGGAATTGCACCTGAATCGCATTACGAAAGCGAAATTGCGAGAAGGATGTGCGGTGCCGCTTATGAATATGTTTATAGCCAGAGATCATTTGAGATCGTTTTACATAATGCAAGACTCATTGAAGCATACGTCGAGGCGAAGAAAGAAATTGATAACTTCAAATAAAATGCGCGAAGACGGGGGGTCAGGTCTATCACAAAGACGCGAAAAGACGCGGGGTCATATCGAAAAGACGCGGGGTCACGAAAAGACGCGGGGTCAGGTCTATCAAAGATGTATCACAAAGACGCGGGGTCCAAAGACGAAAGACGCGCAAAGACGAAAGACGCGGGGTCAGGTCTATCAAAGATGCATACTACAAAACGCACAGGAGAACATCCGCCGCGCGCTAGCTGGAAGAATCACGTGATCAGGTAGACAGGCCTTACATTTGACATCGCTGCCATCGATTGATATTTGATTAAAGGCGTATGCGGGAAAACTCCACGTACGGTTTGATGAGGGAGGGCAGGCGAAGGCCTGTTCTCTACTCTACCCCAGCCCCTGACCCTAGCCTCCTACCGTTAAATCAACAAGCTGGACTTAATCGGCGTTTCCGTAGAAACGGAATAACCTGCGTAACTGCTGCACAGGTTAAAGAAATTTACTTGGTAATTGCGATGGAAGTCGGGCTGATTCCGGTCGGGTAGGGCGACCCTGGCACTGGTGTCAATTCGCCGGTTCCCTCTATGGTATAGGCAGCAACGTTGCCTGCAACGTTGCTGGACATAGAGTTAGACACGTATGCAAATAATTGGCTAGTGATGGGGTCAATGCCAATACTGACTGTAACAGGAGAGTCTCCGGCAGCGAAGTTTTGAATGCCGGACGCACCCCCGTCCGCATCGATGGGCATTAATGCGCCGCTACCGTCAATCGAGTAGACAGAAATATCATCGGAATCCGAATTTGAAACATAGGCAAATAAACCGGTAGGATCGAGCGTAACAGTTTGTGGGGTAGTGCCGGCGGCCACCGTACCGATCAGCATCAGCTCGCCAGCACCGTTGTTGGAGAAGGCGGAAACATTGTCAGAGCCCGAATTTGCGACATAGATGAACCTGTCATTTGGGTGTACGGTAACAGCTTGCGGAGTTGTGCCCGTAGTAATCTTGCTTTGGATGCCCACCGAATTTTCCATCAAGCCCCCAAAAACAAAACCCGTTCAGCTTGCGCCAAAACGGGTTGAACGCTTTAGCTGGTATGTTTTACGTGCCCCGCAAGCTGAAATCAAATCGGCACTGTAGACTAGTTTCCGTGTTTTGGGATGGGCTGTCAATGCACTCACTTCATGCGCATTGGCTCAGATTAAAGTTAAGCAACGGGATTGGGGAAAGATCTCCTTGCCTCAAGTTAAGTTAATCCGACATGGGCAAACAAGTGAGGCGGATTCCGAAATGGAAAGACCACTACCTGCGTCTTTCCATGTGTGCGGCTCTCAAGCGTTTAAGTCAGGTTTTATTGGGTAATAGCGATAGAAGAGGTGCCACTCCCAGCCGGAATAGGTGAACCAGGCACCGAAGTCAGAACGCCGGTCGTAGCGTTGATGGTGTAGGCCGAGACATTGCTGGAACCGGCATTCGCTACATAAACGAATTTGCTCGACACGAGGTCGGGGTCGATACTGAGTCGGGGGGAGGTTCCCGTTGAGAACGGCGAGCCAAGCACAGGGGTTAGATGTCCGGTAGGCTCGATGGTGTAGGCTGAGATAGTCCCGTCGATAGTCCCATCGCCGGAATTCACTACATAGGCGAAAGTATCAGTGATATCTATGGTGACAGATTGTGGGTTACTTCCTGCAGCAAAATTCTCAATAGATGGTGTGGAGGTATCGGTGTCAATCGGAGTCAGCTCTCCGCCAGCCTCGATGGTGTAGGCCGAGATAGTCCCGTCGCCGGAATTCGCTACATAGGCGTATGTAGCAGTGGAGTCTATGGTGACAGATCGGGGAGCGCTTCCCGCCGGGAAGTCGTCATGACCAACAACAAGGCTGTCAGCATCAATACGGGTCAGTGCACCGGTAGGCTCGATGGTGTAGGCCGAGACGGTGCCGTCGTCACTATTCGCCACATAGGCGAACTGGCCGAAAGGGTCGATGGTCACCTTCTGCGGATTATTTCCAGCATAGACGTTGGGAGTAATTCGAGTTAGCTCGCCAGTCCCAGGGGTAATGGTGTAGGCGGCGACGGTGCCTGAACCAGAGTTGTTTGCATTCACTACATAGGCGAACTCACCGTTGGGGGTGGAAGCTATGGTGACAGCTTTAGGCAGGAATCCCCCTGTTGCATAAGGTGAGCCAGCTAATTGAGTCAATGCGCCAGTTGAACTATCAATGGAGTAGACCGAAACGGAACCGTTCTGGGAGGCGCCGACACGCGCCGCCACATAGGCGAACTGACCGTTGGGGTCTATGGTGACAGATTGAGGGGCAGTTCCGGGTGTGACGGTGTTCACCAGAGTCAGCGCCCCCAAGCTGCTTGTGGACGAAGACCCGTCGGTGTCTATGGCGTAGGCCGAGACGAAGCCGCCGGAACCCGAATACGTTACATAGGCAAATGGAAACAAAGGGTGGATAGTGACTGATAGGGGAGAGGCTCCTGCCGCAAAGGGTGAGCCAGGCACCGGAATCAGCGCACTAGTCATAGCGTCAATGGTGTAAGCAGAGACATTGTTAGAGGCGCTATTTGCTACATAGGCAAATTTGCCGGTGGGGTCTATGGCAACAGTTTGGGGGGCACTTCCCGCAGCGTAAGGCGAACCAGTCATCGCGACCAGTGCCCCTGTCGTGCTGTTTATAGTGTAGGCCGAGACGGAACCGGAATTCAGTACATAGGCGAATTTGCCAGCAGAGTCTATGGTGACAGATCGGGGAGAGCTTCCTGCCGGGAAGTTGTCAATAGTAGAAGTAGTTCCAGTGTTAGCATCAATCCGGGTCAGCCCGCCCGTAGAGCCGCTAATGGTATAGGCCGAGACAGTGTTGTCGCCAGCATTCGCCACATAGGCGAATTGTCCGGTGGGGTCTACGGTGACAGATTGGGGGGTGGTTCCCGCCGCGACACTACCCACCAAAATCAGCGCCCCCCGCCCGGATCCGCTGGGGACTATGGCATAGGCCGTAACGTCGTTGGAAACGGAATTGGCCACATAAACAAACCGGCCATACGGATCTATGGTGGCTGATTGGGGGGAATTGCCCGCCAGGAAGGGCGAACCATTCACCGCAACTAGCGCCCCTGGTGTTCCGCTGTCTCCGCTGACATCTATGGTATAGGCGGAAACATTGTCGGAACCTGAATTGGCCACATAGGCGAGTCGGCCATAGGGATCTATGGTGACAGATAGGGGGGAATTTCCCGCAGCAAAGTTATCAATACCAACTGTACTGGTGTCGGCATCAATCGGCGTCAGTCCCCCGGTTACGGCGTCGATGGCATATGCCGAGACATCATTGGAACCGGAATTCGCCACATAGGCGTATAGGCCAGAAGGATCTATAGAGACAGATTGAGGGGTAGTTCCCGCCGCAAAGTTGTCAATACCAACTGTACTGGTGTCAGCATCAATCGCCGTCAGTTCCCCGGTCGTGGTGTTTATGGTATAGGCCGAGACATCGCCGGAACTGGAATTCGCCACATAGGCGAACTTGCCGTCAGTATCTATAGTGACAGATAGTGGCGCGGTTCCAGCCGCGTAGGGCGAACCAGCTATTGGGGTCAGCGTTCCAGCCACAATATCTATGAGGTAGGCCGAAACAGTGTTGTCACCAGAGTTTGCCACATAGGCGAACTGAGCGGAAGGATCTGTAGTAACGACAGTGACAGAAAGTGGAGTGAGTCCTGTTGGCTCAATGCCATAAGTCTGGAGCTGGCCGGTGGCGGCATTGACTGCATAAATAGAAATGGTATTGTCGCTGGAATTTGTCACATAGGCGAAACGTCGGCCGATCTGATCACATACCACGCTGACATTCGTTATATTCGCAGTAGTAACAATGCCTATGCTAGTTCCCACAGTGCATACCTGAGTTGGGCTGTTTGGATGGGTCTTTACGGTAACGTTGTATTGCGCCCCGGAAGCTACTGGGGTAGAAAAGGTAAATGAGCCATTGCCGGAGATCGGCAGGTCATCGGCACTATTATTTCGAAGCACTAAACCACTGCCTGTCAGTCCGCTGACTGTGCCGCCTATGGTCCAAGAGCTTGTGGAGCAGATGACTCTTACTCCCGTAACATTCCCTCCGGCTACCGTCCCAGACGGGTTGTTTACAGTGCATGTTAGGCTGGGGCTGGTGGGGCTGGATAAGACGGTAACAGAGTAGGCTGCATTATTCGCAACTGGGGTGGGGAAAGTGAAACTGAGGCTACCGCTGGCAATGGAAAGATTGTCTCCCCCGTTGTTCTGCAACACCAGCCCTGAACCCGTAAGGCCAGTAATTGTACCGCTTATGTCGTAGTAAACCACTGGTGGCGCTGATCCGGCCCCTCCGCCTCCCCCGCCTCCGCCGCACGAGGTCAAAAAAAACGGAACCAAGAGTACCGTGCCATGAATTAGCTTAGTGATATTAAAACGCATGTGAGCCTTTACTGAATATAGGGACTTAGCATTAATTGTAAAGTATTGTAAAGAATGTACCTAGTTCTTTGGGGCGGGAACCAGCCAATAGTTCCTGGTCAGAATCAACATTAAAGTCAAAACGGGGGAATTGTCAGGACTGCCGAATTGATTTGCGCTCGTTGGAGCTAAATAATTGAGATCGCGAGGATTTTTTGCTATGCATTCAGCCTGTCCAGCAATTCGTGTATTTTCATCGGGTCGTCGGCGCGCAGGATTTTTTGGGTCAATGAAGTAATCTGCGGCAAGTTGGTGGTCAGCACCCGTTGTTTGGTGGCAAGCAATTGCCCCGGATGCATCGAAAACTGGCGCAGGCCCAAACCCAGCAACAGCCGCGTGTATGCCAGCTCCCCGGCCATTTCGCCGCACACGGCCACCGGTATACCTGATTTTTTGGCGCGGCTGATAATGTGCGATAGCAACTGCAGCACAGCCGGATGCAACGGGTCGTACAGGTGGGCCACTTCCTCGTCGGTGCGGTCTATCGCCAATGTGTACTGGATCAAGTCGTTGGTGCCTATGGACAGAAAATCCAGTTTCTTCGTGAACACATTCAGCGCCAATGCTGCGGCCGGGATTTCAATCATGCCGCCGACCTGGATTGAATGGTCATAGTCTATGCCTTCTGCATCCAGGCTTTGCTTGGCCGTGGCAATCAGTTGCAGCGTCTGGTTAATCTCGGATGCGCTGGAAAGCATGGGCACCAGAATTTTTAAATTGCCGAAAGCCGACGCCCGCAGCAGCGCGCGCAGCTGGGTACGGAATAATTGCGGCTCGGCCAGGCACAGCCTGATCGCGCGCAATCCCAGCGCCGGGTTGCTGGCCACTCGCATGGCACCTTTGAGTTGCTTGTCGGCGCCCAGGTCAAAGGTGCGGATGGTGACTGGCAATCCGTCCATGCCCTCGGTCACCGCACGGTAGGCTTCAAATTGCTCATCTTCTTCCGGCAGGTTATCCCGGTTCAGGAACAAAAATTCGCTGCGGAACAAACCTATGCCGGTGGCGCCATTTTCTTTCACGTCGGCCAGGTCATGCGGTTGCTCGATGTTGGCGTGCAGCTCTATCGCGGTACCATCCAGCGTGTTGGCAGGCGTGGTTTTGAGCCGCCGTAATTTTTTCCGCTCCAGTTCCCACTGATCCTGGCGCAGCTTGTATTCGGCCAGTATTTGCTTGTCCGGGTTGACGATGACCACGCCTTGCCCGCCATCCACAATCAGCATGTCATTTTCGCGCATCAGCTGGCGCGCGCGGTACAGGCCCACTACGCAAGGCGTATTCAGGCCGCGCGCGATGATGGCGGTGTGGGAAGTGGCGCCGCCCAGATCAGTGAGGATGGCGGCGAACTGATGCGGCTTAAGCTGAATAAGATCGGCCGGGCTGACATCGTGCGCGACCAATATCATGCTGACATCGTGTTTGGCAGCGGGCGGCGCATGGCCGGGATGGCCTATCAGTTTTTTCAGCACGCGCTCTACCACCTGCACTACGTCGGTCTTGCGCTCGCGCAGGTAGGCATCGTCAAACGCTTCGAACTGCGTCACCAGCGCATCCATTTGCATTTTCAGCGCCCACTCGGCATTGCAATGTTCGCGCCGCATCATGTCGCGCGGAGCCTGGCTGATGTGCTCATCGTCAAGAAACATCAGGTGGAGGTCAAGAAAGGCATCAAACTCGGCAGCCGCATGTTCCGGACGATGCGCTTGCAGCTCTTTCAGCTCCTGCCGTGTGCTTTCCAGCGCCTGATCAAAACGCGCAATTTCATCGGCCATGAATTTTTCAGGCAATTCATAATGGGCCACTTCCAGCGAAGTATGCGAAAGCAAGTGCGCCTGGCCGATCGCGATGCCGCTGGAAACAGGAATACCATGTAACGTAAAACTCATGGCTTCATTCGCCTTCCCCAAAACAATCATTAATCAACGCCACAATCGCCCCTATCGCTTCCTGCTCGCGCTCGCCGCTGGTTTCAATGCTGACGGTGGAGCCCTTGGCTGCAGCCAGCATCATGACGCCCATGATGCTTTTCGCATTCACGCGGCGCCCGGAACGTGACATCCATACCTCACACGGGAACTGCGATGCCAACTGGGTCAGCTTGGCCGAAGCGCGCGCATGCAAGCCCAGTCTATTAATTATCTGCACATCTTGTTGAGTCATCAAATTCGCCATCCCTATCCATTAATACAATGCATTCGCGACCGCCTTGCAGCGCCTTTTGCGCGATTTCAGACAGCGACCGGTCGCGGTAGCACACCACGCGCAGCAGCATGGGCAGGTTGACTCCGGCCACACCCACTATTTTTCCCGGCTGGCACAAGCGCTGCACAATATTGCTGGGGGTTGCGCCGAATACATCTACCAGCAGCAGCACGCCGTCGCCGGTATCCAGGTCGGCGATCAGCGCGCGCGCTTCCTGTTCTTTTTTTTCCGGCACGTCATCAGCGGTCACTGACAAAATCTTCAATTGCGGTGGAACACGTCCCATCACATGGCGCACGCCATCCACCAGGCTATCGCCCAGGCTGTTATGGGTTACCAATAAAATACCGATCACTTTGTTGCCTCGCTAAATGTGGGACTCATTCAACTGCTTTAATTATTTTTGGGTCGGTGAATTCTAGCCGTTTCTGCATCGCTGCGGTGAGATGCACGGTGCCGCTGCCGTCAATCAGCAATGCTTGCGCTACGTTCATTTTTTGTGCTGCACTACGCCACCCGGTAATCCCGGAAATGAATAGCGGTTTGGACACCGCATCCGACAGCACGCCCGCGCGCGGCCCTTGCGTCAATACGGTAACCGCTTGCACTCCCTGCACCGGATGGCCTGTGCGAGGATCGATCAAATGGCAATAACGCACCCCGCCCAATTCGAAATAACGCTGGTAATCGCCCGAGGTTCCTATCGCTTCACCATCATGCAGCTCAAGCGTGGCCAGGGCACCCGGCTTGCGCGGATGCTGGATGCCGACACGCCAGGCGCGCGTATCATGGGTGCCGAGCGCCAGCACATTGCCGCCGATGTTGATCAGGGCATTGTTAATGTTTTGCTTGCGCAATATCTCCGCTGCCCGGTCAAGCGCATAGCCTTTGGCATACCCTCCCAGGTCAAGTTGTACCGCCTTATTTTTACTGCGCGCAAATTGTCCTGAGCTTGTCGAAGAAGAAGTATGGGTAAGGTCAGCCATTTGCGGCCGTGCCGCTACCAGTGCCGCCAGTCGTTTTTCATCCGGCAACGCAGGCTTGAATTCATCCGTATGGAATCCCCACAGCGCGACCATCCCGCCGATAGCTGGATTGAACAAGCCATCGGATTGCGCAGAAAGTTGCGTGGCTTCTTGCAGCATCGCAGCCAGCTCCGACGAGATTTCTTTGGTCTCACTGCGGGCAAAAGCCGCATTCAGTTCGCTCAACTCGCTGGGTTGCCACGCATGCAGCTGATTATGCAGGCGCTGAAATTCCTGCATCACGGAAGTGACGGCTTGCCGGGCGTGGGCCTCATTCTCTCCATAAACGCTGACTTCAACCAGCGTGCCGAACACATAGCGCTGTTCCAGGTATAACGGCTCTTTGCTGTTGCATGCGGTAAGCATAAAAAATAAACCACAGAGACACATAACCAGCGACTTAACGAGCGTAGTTTGCTCGTTAAGTCGAATGGCTAGTAGTCTCATCAGAGACACAGAGTAACCCCACACGGATTGGGTTTTTCCTCTGTGTCTCTGTGCCTCTGTGGTAAATGGTTTTAAAGTCACGCCACCAATTCTTCCAGCTCCGCAGCCGCCGCCAGCAGCGCCAGCCTGCCGACCACGCCATAGGCATAAAAGCGGTTGGGCGTATCGTCCGGGGCGCAGTCCGGGTTGGGCATGATGCAGGTGGTGTCGAACGCCAGTGGCACAAAGTGCATGCCCGGCGAGTTCAAGTTCTGGTCCACCTGGCGTTCGGTATGCACGCGGTAAAAGCCCCCGACCACAAAATGATCCACCATGTAAACCACCGGCTCAGCCACCGCATCGTGGATATGTTCAAAGGTATACACCCCCTCCTGCACCAGCACATCGTGCACTTGCAGTCCTTCTTTTACTACCGCCATTTTGTTGCGTTGCGAGCGGTTCAGGTCGCGCACTTCGCTGGCATCTTTCACAGTCATAATGCCCATGCCGTAGGTACCGGCATCCGGCTTGACGATTACAAATGGCGATTCCTTGACGCCATATTCGGCATACTTGACGCGTA
Source organism: Gallionellaceae bacterium (assembly GCA_031400735.1). Classification (GTDB taxonomy): domain Bacteria; phylum Pseudomonadota; class Gammaproteobacteria; order Burkholderiales; family Gallionellaceae; genus Nitrotoga. Next base: position 101,786 of record JANNQM010000014.1, on the reverse strand, counting down.
TTTTTTGCAGGATGCGATCGACATGCGTTGCCATGCATTCCTCGCCGGTACGCGCCTGAAAATCAATTTGTCCGCAGCTGGCGAAATAGGGATTAATCAGCCACGGATCAATGCCCACCAGTTGCGCAAACTCATCGGCAACTGTGTCGTAGGCGGCAAAATGGCGCGACTTGCGCCGCGTTGTCCAACCGGCAACCAGTGGCGGCATGACATCCTGCTCCAAATTTTTCAGGATGTCCGGCACGCCAGCTGAAAGATCATTGTTAAGCAGTACCACGCACGGATCGAAACTGGGCCCGGCTACACTCTCCGCCAGCATCAGCCGGTTGCCTTTGCGCTGCAATGGTTCCAGCGTCAGCGATCCACCATTCGGCAGCGCAATCGTAGTGGGTGCAGCAACCTCGGGCAACAGACTGCCTACGCGCACCCGCACACCCGCACGCTTCAATATTGTGACAATCTGCGCGACATTTTGCAGATAGTACACATTGCGCGTGTGGTTCTCCGGAATCAACAATACTCCGCGCGCTTCCGGACAAATTTTTTCTATCGCGGTCTGCGCTGCCTGTACGCACAGCGGCAAAAATTCCGGGTTGAGATTGTTAAAGCCGCCGGGAAACAGGTTGGTGTCCACTGGCGCCAGCTTGAACCCGGCGTTACGCAAATCGACCGAAGTGTAAAACGGGATTGTGTGGTCGCGCCATTGCGCGCGGAACCAATGCTCGATAGCCGGCTGGGCATTGATGATGCGGCTTTCCAGGTCCAGCAGCGGGCCATTCAGTGCGGTAGCAAGATGAGGAACCATGTATTTTTGGTGCGCTTTGAAGATGCGGCATTGTAGCAGCCTAACCGCCTGATGTAAGCCGCGCGCGTGATAGAATGCGCGCCCGTTTCTGTTTGCCAGGATTTTGTAAATGCTTGCTACCGCTAATATTACGATGCAATTCGGCGCCAAGCCGCTGTTCGAAAATGTCTCCGTCAAGTTCGGCGATGGCAACCGTTATGGCCTGATCGGCGCCAACGGCTGCGGAAAATCCACGTTCATGAAAATTCTCGGTGGTGACCTCGACCAAAGCTCGGGCAATGTCATGCTGGACAAGGGCGAGCGGCTGGGCAAGCTGCGTCAGGACCAGTTTGCATTTGAAGACGTGCGCGTGCTGGATGTCGTTTTGATGGGCCATGCCGAAATGTGGGAAGTGATGGCCGAGCGCGATGCAATCTATGCCAACCCCGATGCCAGCGAAGAAGACTACATGCACGCCGCCAACCTGGAAGCGAAATTCGCCGAGTTCGATGGCTACACCGCCGAAGCGCGCGCCGGGGAGTTGCTGCTGGGCGTGGGTATCCCAATCGAACTGCACCAGGGCCCGATGCGCGAAGTCGCACCCGGATTCAAATTGCGCGTGTTGCTGGCGCAGGCGCTGTTTTCCGATCCGGAAATTTTGCTGCTGGACGAGCCCACCAACAACCTCGACATCAACACCATACGCTGGCTGGAAGATATCCTGAACGCGCGCAACAGCACCATGGTCATCATCTCGCACGACCGCCATTTTCTGAACAGCGTATGCACCCACATGGCCGACCTGGATTACGGCCGAATTATGGTTTATCCGGGCACCTATGACGACTACATGCTGGCATCGACCCAGGCGCGCGAGCAGCAGGCGTCAGACAATGTTAAAGCCAAGGAAAAAGTGGCCGAACTGAAAGCCTTCGTTGCGCGCTTCTCAGCCAACGCGTCCAAAGCCAAACAAGCTACCTCGCGCGCGCGGCAGATCGACAAGATAAAAATCGAAGACATCAAACCTTCCAGCCGCCAATATCCGTTCATCCGCTTTGAATATGATGAGCGCGAAAAACTGCACCGGGTCGCAGTCGAGGTGCAAAAAATGGCCAAGGGTTTCGACCGCATGCTGTTTTCCAATGTCAATTTCCGCATTGACGCCGGTGAAAAAGTCGCCATCATCGGTCCCAACGGCATTGGCAAGACTACATTACTGCGCTGTCTGGCGGGCGATCTGGCGCCCGATACCGGCACCATAAAATGGGCAGAGAAAGCCAAGCTGGGCTATTACGCACAAGACCACGCAGCTGACTTTGCCGACGACAAAATCATGATGGACTGGATGACCTATTGGCGCGGCCCGCACGATGATGACCAAGTGGTGCGCGGCACACTGGGCCGATTGCTGTTCTCCGGCGACGACGTGCATAAAAAAGTAAAAGTGCTGTCCGGCGGTGAACAAGGCCGCATGCTGTTCGGTAAACTGATGCTGCAAAAGCCCAACGTGCTGCTGATGGACGAACCCACCAACCACATGGACATGGAATCCATCGAGTCACTCAACACCGCGCTGGATTTATACAAAGGCACCCTGATTTTCGTCAGCCATGACCGTGAATTCGTTTCGTCATTAGCTACACGCATCATCGAAATCACCGCCAAAGGCGTGTCCGATTACCACGGCACCTATGAAGAGTATTTGCGCAGCCAGGGCATGGTCGCCTAACCACCCCGGCACTGCGTGCCACCCCTCCTTGTGATTAAGGAGGGGAAGCCGAGTTGCCACGGACTGCAAGTTTTTCTCCCCTCCTTATTTTCAAGGAGGGGAGGGAGCGAAGCGGAAGGGGTGGTAAGCTTTTGCCTTAGTAATTCAAAGAACCATTTTTTATTTGCTAATTAATGTGACCCCCACATTCCCCACCATAGGCGTATTCGATTCCGGCGTAGGCGGACTCTCCGTCCTCCACCACATCCGCCACCACCTGCCGCACGCCCACCTGATCTACATCGCCGATTCCGCCCACGTCCCCTACGGCGACAAATCCCCGGCCTTCATCGAACAACGCTCACTCACGCTGACCCGCTTCCTGATCGAACAAGGCGCGCACGCCATCGTCATCGCCTGCAACACCGCAACCGCCGCCGCAATCAGCTCGCTACGCAAAAATTTCACGCTGCCCATCATCGGCATGGAACCCGCCGTCAAACCCGCCGTTGCCGCCACCCGCAGCGGCGTGGTCGGCGTGTTGGCAACCATAGGTACACTTGAAAGCGCGCGTTTCGCCGCACTGCTGGAACGCTACGCCGGAGAGGTGGGTATCGTCACCCAAGGCTGCCCCGGCCTGGTTGAGCAAGTGGAGCTTGGCGATCTGAATGGCCCACAGACACGCGAGCTGGTTGAACGCTACACCGCACCTTTGCTGGCGCGCGGCGCAGATACGCTGATTCTCGGCTGCACCCACTATCCTTTCCTGGCGCCGCTGATCCGCGAAGTGGTGGGACCAAACATCATACTGGTTGATACTGGAGAGGCAGTTGCGCGCCAGGTGCAACACCGCATCCAAACCGAACTGCCTGCACATGCAAACTCCGTACGCCCTGAGCCTGTCGAAGGGCACGGCACAACATTTTTTACTAGCGGGAACTCGGTGCTGGCTACTCGCGCCATGTCGATGTTGTGGCGCGAGGATGTCGTGGTGCAGCCGATACCCAAGATGTTCCTGTAGCACAACCTCCTTGACATACCAATTATGGTATATATATAATATGGTATGTGGGAAATTGAAGAACATCGCCGGGTCGACAAGCAGCTCTCAGGGGTACCCATAGAGATATTGAAACGTTACGAAAAGTGGAAAGACATCGCACGCGTTTCGGGAGTCTTGGGGTTGCGCGCCATCAAAGGCTTTCACGATGAAGCATTGTCCGGTGAATGGAAGGGATATCGTTCTTCCCGCCTTGGACTTCAGTGGAGAGTGATTTATTGTGTGGCTAACAACGTGTTGCTGATACAGGTTATTCAAGTTACTGCACACGGTTATAGGAGACCATAAAATGAAAGAATTCCGCCCCGCAAAAAAAAGAATCGAAGTGACCGTCGGAGATTCGGTCCGCATCATGCGTGAACTACAAGAGCTAAGCCAAAGCCAGCTTTCCGAACTGACCGGGATTTCTCAGGCAACCATTTCTGCGATTGAGAATGGCCGGGTTAACCTCGGCGTCGAAAGAGCAAAAGTCTTTGCCCGCGCGTTACGCTGCCATCCTGCCGTGTTGGTTTTTCCAGGGTGGGAGACACACTTCAAGAAAGCTGCTTGATAGCCTCATGACCAAAAAAAGACTACCTGCAATTCATCCGGGTAAATTTCTAAGTGCAACCTTAAGCGAGCTGAATATTTCGCAAGCTGAATTCGCCCGCGTTATTGGCGTTTCGCCGATGCGGGTTTCGCATGTCATAAAAGGAACACGCCCGGTGACAGCGGAACTGGCCTTATTGTTCGGACGTGCCTTCGAGCAGTCGCCGCAATACTGGCTTAATTTGCAAGCGGCTTATGATCTGAAAACGGCTGAGGCGAGCTTGGGGAAATTGCTTACGCATGTGCATTCGCTAGCACATGCTTGATATATTCATGCTTGCGGAATCGTTTCCTGATGAACCATTAGAAAAGTGAATACTAGTATGACCACCCCCCACCGCTACACCCTGACAATCTCCTGCCCCGACCGCACTGGCATCATCGCCGCTGTCAGCGGCTTCATCGCGCAGCACGGTGGTTTCATAGTCGAGGCGAGTTATCACACTGAGCATGAGGCTCAGCTATTCTTTATGCGGCAGGAGATTCTGGCCGATTCTTTGCCGTTTGATGCAGACGAATTCCGCCGTCGGTTTGCGCCGCTGGCGCAGGAATTCGCGATGACCTGGCAGTTGTCAGATTCCGCGCAGAAAAAGCGGCTGGTGATCCTGGTGAGTACGCAGGACCATTGTTTGAACGATCTTTTGCATCGCTGGCGCAATGGCGAATTGCAGGTGGACATTCCGTGCGTGATTTCCAATCACGAGGATTTGCGCAGCTTTGTCGAGTGGCACGATATTCCGTTTATCCATGCCGATACGCAACTGCACAAGGCAGATGCATTCGAGCAGATTGCCGAGTTGTTCGAGCAGCATCGCGGAGATTGCATGGTACTGGCTCGCTTCATGCAGATTTTGCCGCCTGCGCTGTGCCAGCGCTTTGCCGGGCGTATCATTAATATTCACCACAGTTTCTTGCCTTCCTTCGCCGGGGCCAAGCCTTATCATCAGGCGCATGAACGTGGGGTCAAGCTGATAGGAGCGACCTGTCATTACGTCACTGATGAGCTGGATGATGGCCCTATCATCGAACAGGATACGGTGCGCATTGATCATGGCGACACGGTGGATGACCTGGTGCGCTATGGCCGCGACATTGAAAAGTCAGTATTGGCGCGCGGCTTGCGCTGCCATGTGGAAGACCGCGTGTTGGTGTGCGGCAACAAGACTATTGTATTTCGTTAAATGTTAGCCAGGAGAAAGAATGGATTCGTCTGACCGCGCCTTGACCGAGCAAAACCAGTTTTTCCGGGGTGTGGATTTTACTACGGTGGAATATATGCTGGAGCACTGTACTGTGCGTAATCTGGCTCCAGGCGATAAGTTACTTCAGCCGGACGTGCCCAGCCATCATCTTTACCTGATATTTTCCGGCAAGCTCAGTGTGCATTTGGCTGCGCATGAATCGGTGGAGCATGCGGTACTGGGTCCCGGTGAATGTGTCGGCGAAATATCGCTGGTGGACGGCAAGCATCCTTCGGCACTAGTCCTGGCAGCCGCGCCTTCGCGCGTGCTGGCGGTGCCGCATGACACGGTGTGGTCGCTGGTTGACCATTCGCACGCGATTGCGCGTAACTTGTTGGGCATCGTTGCCGGGCGCATGCGCAATGACAAGCAGGCGCTGGTTACTTCCAATGATTCGAAGAAACAGTTTGAGCAGCAGGCTTATGTCGATGCCTTGACCGGGGTGCATAACCGGCACTGGATGGGCGATGCTTTTCCGCGCGCGTTGCACCGCTGTGTTTTAAACAAGCGTCCGTATTCGATCATGATGGCCGACATTGATTTTTTCAAGCGTGTGAATGATACCCACGGACATCTGGTCGGTGATGTGACGTTAAAAATGGTGGCCCGATGCATTACCGAAAATCTGCGACCGCACGACTTGTTTGCGCGCTATGGTGGAGAGGAATTTGCGCTGCTGTTGCCGGACACCGATACCAAAAACGCGCAGATAGTTGCAGAGCGGTTGCGCAAGAAAATTGCCGAGACCACGATACAGCGCGACGACATCACTTTTCAGGTCACGGTATCGATAGGCATAACGCCTACCCAGCGCGATGAAAAGCTGGAAACGCTGTTGGGTGAGGCCGACCAGGCGCTTTACCGGGCGAAAGAAAGGGGAAGAAATCGGGTAGAAGTGTTCAGCTGATGAGGGTCAGCTATCTTTTCTCATCAAGGCCGCAACCGGTTTTTTAGGCTTGGTCTCGCGGCTGTCGGGTTTTTTCTCGGCCTCTTTTGGGGCAGCAGCTGAAGGTTCATAAGGTTTCATGAACCAGTCATCCACCGGCGCAGATTTTTTACCGCGCACTGCGGAGCTGGGGGCAAAGGGGGCGTCCTTCTTTGCTGTCCGGTGGCCAGAAGAGGCGCGCGGCGGGGGAGATGAAACAATCGCCTGCTCGCGCGTGAATTTGCGTTTGAGCAACTTTTCAATATCGACCAGCAGCCGTTCTTCATCGCTATCCACCAATGAAACTGCTTCGCCACTGGCGCCCGCGCGCCCGGTGCGGCCTATGCGATGCACGTAGTCTTCGGCGTTTGGCGGCAACTCGTAATTGACCACCAGCGGCAGTTGATCGATGTCGAGTCCGCGCGCAGCAACATCGGTCGCGACCAGCGCCATGATTTTTCCATCCTTGAACGCATCCAGTGCCTTGATGCGCTCGAGCTGGGTCTTGTCGCCATGTATAGCATCGGACGGAATACCTTCGCGTTCCAGCTGTTTTGCGACGCGCGCGGCGGTGAGTTTGGTGCGGGTAAACACCAGCACTTGCTTGACGCCGCGTGATTTGATCAGGTCGGCCAGCACGCGGAATTTGTTGTCCTTGTCCGCCAGTAATACCGATTGCGTGACGTTTTCTGCAGTCGTGTTGCGGCGCTCCGCTTCAACCGTAACCGGATTAACCAGAAAATCCTGTGCCAGTTTTTTAATGCTGTCGGAAAAGGTGGCGGAGAACAATAGTGTCTGGCGCTTTTTCGGCAACAGCGTCAGGATGCGTTTCAGGTCGGGCATGAAGCCCATATCCAGCATGCGATCCGCTTCGTCCAGAATCAGCACTTGCACCTGATTCAACATCAGGTTGCGGCTTTCGACATGATCGAGCAGCCGTCCCGGCGTCGCCACCAGAATTTCTATGCCCTTCATCAGCGCCGGTTTCTGCGCCTTGATATCGACACCGCCGTAGACCACGGTAGATCGCAGCAATACATGTTTAGAATAGGTGTCTATGCTTTCTTCCACCTGTATCGCCAGCTCCCGTGTCGGCGCCAGCACCAGTGCGCGTATCTGGTGGCGGGCCGGTGAGGTACTGTTGCTGGCATGGGGCAATAGCAGCTGCAACAGCGGCAACGTAAACGCTGCGGTCTTGCCGGTGCCGGTCTGCGCCATCGCCATCAGGTCGCGGCCCGCCAGGATGTGCGGAATGGCCTGGGCCTGGATAGGCGTAGGCTCGGTATAGCCCTGTTCCTCAATCGCGCGCAGAATTTGCGGATCGAGTTCGAGGGACGAAAACTTAAGGGGTGGGGCAGGTTGATCCATAGTCCGGCATTATACCGGATCACTGTGCCACATTGATGCCTGGAAGTAAGGCAGGGCAGGCGGAAACGCGAAAAGCGGCCACAACTGGATTACAATTCCATCCCTCACGGCGCAACGCTTCCGCACCCAGCCTTGCCTGCCGGACCTATGGCTTGCTGGGCGCAGATTCCATAGTCGGCCCTTACCGTCGCGAATCTGTATCGGTTGAGTGTCAGAATCTCGACCAACAATTGAAGTTGCCAATACTATGCTTTATGCTTCCAATCATATGGGCCGGAATATCGGGTGGGTACAGTGGGGCCGGGAAACGGCCCCGAATATAACGCAGGAGATGGGTGGGCAAACATGAGCAATCGCTTCCTGAGATGGGCCGGGACTTGGATCGAGGAAAACATCCCTCCCGGCGCTAATCCTGACCTCGAGAGCCACGAGGCGCGGGCAGCGCGGCTGACGAAGAATCTGTTCGCCGAGGCCGCTGCGGCTGGCTTCAAAACCTTTGAGACCGAAGAGGAGAAGGAGCGCGTCTCGCGCCTGGTCATGGCCGCGGTCACGGACAGCACCGACTTCGACATCGATGCCTATGTGCTCAAGTCGCAACTGGCGCAGGAGAATGAAGACGGCGACTGAGCCCCGCCTTCCGTTCCGCTCGGCTGCCGCACAGATTTTCCCTTTACCCGTGCCAGAAAATTTGTCCCTGTTCACTGGATGAAAATGCTCTAACCCCTGGCCAATAGAAAAAAGATTTGTTGAACTTTGTTTCTTCGAGAAACGAGTCGTCCAGCACTTCGTGGACTATCTTTGCCTATTTTTACGCCAACCGCCGCAACAGCTTTTCATGTATCCCGCCAAAGCCACCATTGCTCATCACCAATATCTGGTCTCCAGGTTTTGCGACGGCGGCAATTGCAGTGACCAATTCATCCAGGTCATTTTTTACTGTTGCCTTGTTGCCCAGCGGGGCCAATGCTTCACCTGGATTCCAACCCAAATTACCGCCGTAGCAGAACACCACATCTGCATCCTTGAGGCTGGCAGGCAGCGCGGCTTTCATCACGCCCAATTTCATCGTGTTGGAACGTGGCTCAAGCACCGCGAGAATGCGCGCCTTGCCAACCTTGCGCCGCAGTCCTTCCACGGTAGTGGCGATCGCGGTGGGGTGGTGGGCGAAGTCGTCATAGACGGTGATGCCATTCACTATCCCGCGCACTTCCATGCGGCGTTTTACATTTTTGAATTCGGTCAATGCAGCCAGGCCCTGCGCTACGGGCACACCTGCATGGCGCGCGGCAGCCAGCGCGGCGAGGGCGTTCATGCGGTTGTGTTCGCCGAGCAAACTCCATTGCAGGGTGCCTTGTGCTTTTCCAGTGAGGGTGATGTGGTTGTCGTCATCAATGTTCCATCCCTCGCCACTGCCGAATTTTTCCACCGGCGTCCAGCAGCCGCGCTGAATGACACGCTCCAGCGATTGCTCGCGCCCGTTGCTGACGATGAGGCCATTTCCCGGGACGGTGCGCACCAGATGATGAAATTGGGTTTCAATGGCAGCGAGATCAGAAAAAATATCAGCGTGATCGTATTCCAGATTGTTGAGGACGGCAGTGCGCGGGTGGTAATGGACAAACTTGGAACGCTTGTCGAAGAACGCGGTGTCGTATTCATCGGCTTCGATGACGAAGAAGGGGCTACCCTCTCCCCCTACCCCTCTCCCACTTGTGGGCGAGGAGAGATTACCCAGGCGCGCAGAAATGCCAAAATTCTGCGGCACGCCGCCAATCAAAAAGCCAGGATGCAAACCTGCGTACTCCAGGATCCACGCCAGCATGGAAGCGGTGGTGGTTTTGCCGTGAGTGCCTGCGACAGCCAGCACCCACTTGTCTTGTAAAATATTTTCCGCCAGCCACTGCGGACCAGATATGTAAGGCAGGTTGCGATTCAGAATTTCTTCGATCAAAGGATTGCCGCGCGACACGACGTTGCCGACGACATACATGTCCGCATTGAGCGCCAATTGTTGCGGATCAAAGCCCTCAATCAATTCTATGCCTTGCGCTTGCAGCTGCGTACTCATCGGTGGATAGACATTGGAGTCGCAACCAGTCACGCGATGTCCGGCCTGTTTGGCCAGCACCGCTATGCCACCCATGAAGGTGCCGCAAATACCTAATATGTGGATGTGCATATTGTCCTAGTTTTTAATACTCCCCTCTCCCGCAAGCGGGAGAGGGTGCCCGACAGGGCGGGAGAGGGTGCAAACACCGACAGCGCTGAATCATTCCTTCCACATATCAAACAACAGATGCAGCGCAAGAAGCAGCAAACCGCATAGCAAGCCGATCACCCCGACATATACCAGCACTTGGGTAATGGCAGCCTCATGCGCCGGTTCGCGCCCCATGCTGGGGGCCAGCATGAATATGCTTAACCAACCCAGCGGATAAAAACCACTAAGCCCAATCAATATGCTGCTGATGGTTTTCATGCGCGCGCGCATGCCGGTCAATCCAATTAACAAAATCAGGCCCAGGCTGAATGCGCCGATACCAGTAGCGTGGAAGTGTGCACGTTGGGCATAGCGCCAGATTTTTTCAGGGCTTTCAGCATCATGCAGTGCGGGGTGCAATGCGATTTCCTGTTCTATCCAGTGCTCATATCCGGCTTCATTCACGCCAAATGTAATTCCCATCACAATGCCAAAAAACAAGGTTAATAGCGCCAAAAATAATCCAGGACGTATATTTCGTAGAGCATTGTTCATCGCATTTCCCTTTTAGTTGTCGTAATTCAACACGGGCGCCAGCCAACGCTCAGCTTCTTCCAGACTCCAGCCCTTGCGACTAGCGTAATCTTCTACTTGATCCTTGTCCACTTTGGCGCTGGCAAAATATTGCGCTTGCGGATGCGAAAAATAAAATCCACTCACGGCTGCGGTGGGCAGCATGGCAAAACTTTCGGTAATGGTAATGCCTGCATTCAGCGGCACTTGCAACAGATCAAACAAGGGGCCTTTTTCGGTGTGGTCAGGGCAGGCAGGATAACCGGGCGCGGGGCGTATGCCGCGATATTTTTCGTCTATCAGCGCAGCGTTGTCCAGGGACTCATCTGCGGCGTAGCCCCAGAATTCACGCCGCACGCGCGCATGCAGCAATTCTGCAAACGCTTCCGCCATGCGGTCAGCCAAAGCCTTTAGCATGATGCTGTTGTAATCATCATTATTTAATTCAAACTCGGCCACGCGCGCGTCTATGCCTATGCCAGCAGTCACTGCGAACGCGCCAATATAGTCAGCCACGCCGCTGTCTTTGGGTGCAATGAAATCAGCCAGACAGAGATTTGGTCTATCTTCCGGTTTCACCATTTGCTGGCGCAGGTTATGCCAGGTCATCGCGATCTTGCGGCGTGACTCGTCGGTGTAAATTTCGATGTCATCACTATTGATACTGTTTGCCGGGAACAGGCCAAAAACGGCATTTGCGCCCAGCCACTTTTCATCAATAATGCGCTTGAGCATGGCTTGCGCATCTTTGAATAAATTGGTCGCGGCTTCGCCCACTACTTCGTCGCTCAAAATTTTCGGATAACGTCCGGCCAGTTCCCAGGTCTGGAAGAATGGTGTCCAGTCTATATATTCAGCTATTTTTTCCAGCGGATAATTTTCGAATTTATGTACGCCCATCAAGAATGGTTTGGGCGGCGTGATCTTTTTCCAGTCAGTTTTCAGTCCGTGCGCACGCGCATCGGCCAGACTGTAGCGTGCGCCCTGACCTTTTTTATTGGCGTGTTGCTCACGCGCCTTGGCATATTCGGCCTTGATCCCTGCCACATAGTCATCACGCAAAGTCGCGCTCAGCAAATTGCTGCACACACCGACTGCGCGCGAAGCGTCCGTGACATATATAGTTGCGCCGTTGCGATAGTTAGGCTCAATTTTTACCGCGGTATGGATGCGCGAAGTGGTCGCACCGCCTATCAATAACGGCAGCGTAAAACCCTGGCGTTGCATTTCCTTGGCGACATGCGCCATCTCTTCCAGCGAGGGGGTAATCAGCCCGGACAAACCTATGATGTCAGCCTTTTGTTCGCGCGCCATATCCAGTATTTGCTGGCACGGCACCATCACGCCCATGTTGATGACCTCAAAGTTATTGCACTGTAAAACTACCGTGACAATATTTTTGCCGATGTCATGCACATCGCCCTTGACTGTGGCGATGACAATTTTGCCTTTGGGCTTGCTGTCGCCGGAGCGGGTTTTTTCAGCTTCGATATAGGGCACCAGATGCGCCACCGCCTGCTTCATCACGCGCGCGGATTTCACCACCTGCGGCAGAAACATTTTGCCAGCGCCAAATAAATCGCCGACCACATTCATGCCCGCCATCAGCGGGCCTTCGATCACTTCCACCGGATACTTCGCCTGCAACCGAGCTTCCTCGGTGTCTTCTACAATATAAGTGGTAATGCCGCGCACCAGGGCATGGGTCAGGCGTTCCTGCACCGTCCCTTTACGCCAGGCCAAATCTTCCACCTGCACTTTGCCACCGCCTTTGACGTTCTCGGCCAACACCACTAATCGTTCCCCAGCGTCAGGGCGGCGATTCAGCACCACATCTTCCACCGCATCGCGCAAGTCGCGCGGAATTTCTTCATACACGCCGAGTTGCCCGGCATTCACTATGCCCATGGTCATGCCGGCTTTGATGGCGTGATACAAAAACACCGTGTGGATCGCCTCGCGTACCGGCTCGTTGCCACGGAACGAGAACGACACATTGGATACACCGCCACTGACCTTGGCGTACGGCAGATTTTTTCTGATCCACGCGGTCGCTTCGATGAAATCCACCGCGTAGTTGTTGTGCTCTTCTATGCCGGTCGCGATCGCAAAAATATTCGGGTCGAAAATAATATCTTCTGGCGGGAAGCCGACTTGATTGACCAGAATGTCATAGCTGCGCTGGCAAATATCTATCTTGCGCTGGAAGGTGTCGGCCTGGCCTTGCTCGTCGAACGCCATCACCACGGCGGCCGCGCCATAGCGGCGGACCAGCCTGCCGTATTTGATGAACTCGGCTTCGCCTTCCTTCATGCTGATGGAATTGACAATGGCCTTGCCCTGCACACATTTCAGCCCGGCTTCGATCACCGCCCACTTGGACGAATCTATCATCAGCGGCACGCGCGAGATGTCCGGCTCGGAAGCAATCAGGTTCAGATATTTCACCATGGCCGCCTGCGAATCTAACATGGCTTCGTCCATGTTGATGTCTATCACCTGCGCGCCATTTTCCACCTGTTGCCGCGCGACATTGACCGCAGTGCTGTAATCACCGCTCAAAATCAGGCGCGCAAACATCTTGGAGCCGGTGACATTGGTGCGCTCGCCGACGTTCACGAACAACGCATCATCGCCGACATTAAATGGCTCCAACCCGGACAGGCGCAATTGCGTCACATTCTTTGGCACCTGGCGCGGCGCGGCTTCTGCCACCGCCTCGGCTATCGCCTTAATGTGCGCAGGCGTCGTGCCGCAACAACCACCGACTATATTCACCAGGCCACTTTGCGCAAATTCGCGCAAGTAACCGGAAGTCATGGCGGGCGTTTCATCGAAACCGGTATCCGACATCGGGTTGGGCAAACCGGCGTTGGGATACACGCAAATATAGGTGTCGCATTTGGTGGCCAGCTCTTCTACATACTGCCGCATCAAGGCCGCGCCCAGCGCGCAATTCAGGCCTATGGTAAATGGCTGGACATGCCGCACCGAATTCCAGAATGCTTCCACGGTTTGGCCGGACAGGATGCGCCCTGAAGCATCGGTCACCGTGCCGGAAATCATCACTGGCAAACGTGTTTTATATTCTTCGAAATAACGCTCAATCGCGAACAACGCCGCCTTGGCGTTAAGCGTATCGAAGATGGTTTCCACCAGCAGAAGGTCTGCGCCGCCTTCCACCAATCCGCGCACCGCATCAAAGTACGCCTGCTGCAACTGGTCAAACGTGACATTGCGTGCGCCGGGGTCATTTACGTCGGGCGAGATGGAAGCGGTTTTCGGTGTCGGCCCCAACGCTCCGGCAACGAAGCGCGGTTTGTCCGGCGTGCTGAATTTGTCACAGGCAATACGCGCCAACTTCGCGCCTGCGACATTCATCTCATAGGCCAGCGCTTCCAGATGATAGTCAGCTTGGGCGACAGTAGTCGCACCAAAAGTATTGGTCTCTATAATATCTGCGCCTGCCGCCAGATATTGTTCGTGTATTTCCTGGATGACTTGAGGCTGGGTCAACACCAGTAATTCGTTGTTGCCCTTGAGGTCGTGCGCATGTTGCGCAAAGCGCTCGCCGCGATAAGCCGCCTCGTCCAGCTTGTAACGCTGAATCATTGTGCCCATCGCTCCATCCAGTATCAGGATGCGGCGCTGCACTAGTTGTTCAATGGGATGCGGAGTGCGGTTCATGGTTAAGGCTCAAAAAAGAGCGCGATTTTATCACGCCACATAGAATGCTATACATAGCGACAGAAACCGTCGCGAGCGGTTTGGGGGTGGGGGAGGCCGGAGCACAGCAACCGGAGTGTACACGTGAGTACATGAGGATTGCGAGCACCGCCCGACCCCGCCCGCGAATCGCGCAGTAGGTTTATGTCGCTATGTGCTTCGGTCCATGCGTCGATACTGCACCGCCTCCGCGATGTGCGCGGTCAGAATATTTTCGCTGGCAGCCAGATCGGCGATGCTGCGCGCGACCTTGAGTACACGGTGGTAAGCGCGCGCGGATAAATTGAAACGGGTGATGGCCTGTTGCAGCAGTGCTGCGCCCTCGGCATCCGGTGTGCACAGCGCATCAATTTCCGGCACGGTGAGTTGGGCATTGGGTTTGTTCTGGCGCTGCATGGAGCGCTGTCGCGCGGTTTCCACGCGCCCTTGGATATCATTACTGGCTTCGCCATCCGCTTGCGTCAAGAGCACTTCGCGGGGCACGGCAGGCACTTCAATTTGTATATCGATCCTATCCAGCAATGGCCCGGAAATTTTGCCGCGGTAGCGTGCAACTTGGTCGGGCGTGCAGCGACACTTGCCGGAAAAGTGGCCCAGATAGCCGCATGGGCAAGGGTTCATTGCCGCGACCAGCTGGAATTGCGCGCGAAAATCTGCGCGGCGTGCTGCGCGCGAAATGGTGATGCGTCCGCTTTCCAATGGTTCGCGCAGCACTTCCAGCACGTTGCGGTCAAATTCCGGCAATTCGTCCAAGAACAATATACCGTGCATCGCAATTGAAATTTCGCCCGGACGCGGATTGCTGCCACCGCCGACCAGCGCTACTGCGGAAGCGGTGTGATGCGGCGCGCGGTAAGGGCGGCGTTTCCAGTTGGCTACATCAAACATACCACCCAGCGATTGCATGGCCGCGCTTTCCAGCGCTTCGGCTTCGCTCATTTGCGGTTGTATACCGGGGAAGCGTGCGGCCAGCATGGATTTACCGGTGCCGGGTGGGCCGCTCATTAACACACTGTGGCCGCCCGCCGCAGCGACTTCCAGCGCGCGCTTGGATTGTGCCTGGCCTTTTACATCGCGCATGTCGGGGTAGTGCGGCTGTATGGCTGCGGTGTCGGGTATGTAGCGAGTTAACGCGGTGCGGCCAGCCAGATGTGCCGCGACTTGCAGCAGCGATTGCGCCGGATACACTGCCGCATCTTGCACCAGCGCCGCTTCCGCAGCGTTGATGGCGGGCAATATAAAAGCGCGGCCACAATGCGCGGCATGATAGGTCATCGCCAGCGCGCCACGAATCGGTCTGAGCTCGCCAGTCAACGCCAGTTCACCGGCAAATTCATATTCTGCCAGGTGCTTGGAAGGAATTTGCCCGGATGCGGCAAGAATGCCCAGCGCGATCGGCAAATCAAAACGCCCGCTTTCCTTGGGCAGATCAGCAGGCGCGAGATTGACGGTGATGCGGCGGTTGGGGAATTCAAACTGGCTGGTGAGCAAGGCCGCGCGCACGCGATCCTTGCTTTCTTTCACTTCGGCCTCGGGCAGGCCGACGATAGTAAAGCTGGGCAGGCCATTGGCCAGATGCACTTCAACCGTAACCTGCGCGGCATCCATGCCGGAGAGCGCGCGGCTATAGAGTACCGCGAGGCTCACAGACGCCTTTCAACATTCAAAGTTTTGGCGCCACGCTACGTTGACTTTCCAGTGCGGCAACACGTGCTTCGAGTACGGCCAGTTTGGCTTGCGTTTTGGCCAGCAGCTGGGTCTGCACATCGAATTCTTCGCGGGTTACCAAATCCAGCTTGGCAAAACCCTGCGCCAACAACGCACGCGCATTTTTTTCGAAGTCTTTGGCGGGGCTGTTGGCCAGCATCTCATTTAATTTGGCAGAGATGTCGTCAAAAAATTTTGGATTAAACATAGGCTTTCTCCATGTATTCAAGCCATGCAGTGTAGCAAAATTTAGATACAAAATCGCCGCACCTGAAAAGTGCGGCGCCTAAGATTGGTCGCCCCATGTTGGTGCAATCCTTGGGTTGATTAACTAGTACTTAAGTACAATCCATTGTTTAATTGCAGTAAAAGTTACATGGCATAGAAGCTGCTATATGTTGAGCGGAGAGATTTATCCGTTTAACCAACCAGAAAGGAAGCAACATGAAAAGAACCAAACTGCTAGTCGCCGCCTTGGGCACACTGTTCGCATTTCCGGCGCTGTCCCAGGATGCCGCAGTAACGAAACACAAAGAAGAAGTCCATGCCATACCTGCAAGTTCATACGCCTTAACCTCGAATGTCAGCTTGGTCAGTGATTATCTGTATCGCGGCATTTCGCAGACCGGCCAAAAGCCAGCAATACAAGGCGGCTTTGATTATGCGCGGTCCGGTGGTTTGTATGTAGGAATGTGGGGTTCCAGTATCAGTTGGTTAAGCGATGCCGGAGTTGCCGAGAACGCTGGTTTGGAGCTGGATACCTACCTAGGTTTCAGAAGCACTTTTGCCTCAGATTTCAGTTATGACATTGGCTATCTGCGTTACAACTATCCAGGTACTTATGCGCCCGGCGCCACTAAAGCCGATACGGATGAAGTCTATGGCTTGATCGGTTACAAGTGGGTGTCCGTCAAATATTCATACAGCTTGGGCAAGACATTTGGCATGTCAGAAGCCAAAGGAACAAACTATGTTGAGGCCAATGCAAGCTACGCAATTCCTGATACCGGCGTAACTTTAGGGGCGCATGTGGGTAAGCAAACCTATAAGGGTATAACAGCTGAGGCTTATGAAGCAGGCGGTGCTAGCGCTACTTATACGGACTACAAAGTCAGCGTCAGCAAGGATTTCAGTGGTTTTGTGTTGGGATTGGCCTATAGCGACACCGATGCTGAAGATGGGCCAGGAGAGTTCTACCATATCCTCAACAAAGATCTGGGCCGCAGCACCACGGTGGTGTCCCTCAGCCGTTCGTTCTGATTATTATCAAGTGTGTGGAGGGGTGCAGTGCACCCCTAACCTAAGGAGAGTGAAATGAAAATGGTCACCGCCATCATCAAACCGTTCAAGCTGGACGAGGTGCGTGAAGCTTTGTCTGCCATAGGCGTACAAGGCATCACCGTCACTGAAGTCAAAGGCTTTGGCCGGCAAAAGGGGCATACCGAGTTATATCGGGGTGCTGAATATGTTGTGGACTTTCTGCCCAAGATCAAGCTGGAAGCAGCGATCAAGGCCGATATGCTGGATCAGGTACTGGAAGCCATAGAAAAATCTGCGCAGACCGGGAAGATCGGCGATGGCAAAATTTTCGTCCACGACATCGAACAAGTCATCCGCATCCGTACCGGTGAAACCGGCATGGAAGCTCTATAAGGGGATCGCCATGACTAAACTATTAACTTATTTCGCGCTGCTCGCCATGTTATGCGGCCTGGCAGCCCCGGTAATGGCCGCAGATGAACCCGCTGCAGGGACTGCGATGGAAGCTACGACTATCCCTGATGCTGCAGTTGCAGCTGAACCCGCTCCGGCTGCTGCAGCACCCACTCCCAATAAAGGCGATACTTCATGGATGCTGGTAGCAACCTTGCTGGTGATCATGATGGCCATTCCCGGCCTCGCGCTATTTTACGGCGGCCTGGTGCGCAGCAAAAACATGCTGTCGGTACTGATGCAGGTATTTGCAATCTTTGCGTTGATTGTCGTGTTGTGGTCTATCTATGGCTACTCGCTGGCATTCACCCAGGGTAATGCCTTCATTGGAGGATTTGACCGGCTATTCCTGAAAGGCATTTTCGATCCGGTAACCGGTGCTGTCGCTAATGCGGCAACATTCAGCAAAGGTGTAGTGATCCCCGAATTTGCGTTCGTGGCATTCCAGGCAACGTTCGCCGCGATTACCGTGGCATTGATAGTCGGCTCCTTCGCCGAGCGCATGAAATTTTCTGCTGTGCTGCTGTTCTCTGCGCTGTGGTTTACGTTCTCTTACCTGCCTATCGCGCACATGGTCTGGTTCTGGCCCGGCCCCGATGCTTTTACCAGCGCTGATGCGGCTGCGGCAGCAGTGGCCGCTTCCGGGTGGCTGTTTCAGAAAGGAGCGCTGGATTTTGCCGGAGGCACGGTCGTGCATATCAATGCTGGCGTAGCTGGCCTGGTCGGCGCGTATATGGTCGGCAAGCGTATCGGGTACGGCAAGGAACACTACACGCCACATAGCCTGACCATGACCATGATAGGCGCGTCATTGCTGTGGGTGGGTTGGTTTGGCTTTAATGCCGGTTCCGCGCTGGAAGCGGGCGGCACGGCCACACTGGCATTCATCAACACCTTGAACGCGACAGCAGCGGCGGCATTGACCTGGACTTTTGCCGAATGGCTGCTTAAAGGCAAGCCTTCGATGCTGGGTGCTGCATCGGGTGCGGTGGCTGGCCTGGTGGCGATTACTCCGGCTTGCGGTTGGGTAGGTGTCGGCGGCGGCCTGGCTATCGGTGCGCTGGCGGGCATCGTATGTTTCTGGGGTGTCACTGGCCTGAAGAAAATGCTGGGTGCGGATGATGCGCTGGATGTGTTCGGCATACATGCTGTTGGCGGCATCCTGGGTGCGTTGCTCACCGGTGTGTTCAACACCTGGAAACTGGGCGGCACCGGCATTCTGGATTACGTCAACAACACCGTCATCGATACCGAGATTGGCGCGCAACTGTGGATACAGACACAGGCCGTGCTGACTGCGGTGATCTGGTCAGCGGTAGTGGCTTTCATCTGCTACAAAATTGTAGATTTGACGATAGGCCTGCGTGTGACCGAAGAGGAAGAACGTGAAGGGCTGGATACTGCAATTCACGGTGAGCGTGCTTACAACCTGTAAACCGTGTTTGAAGTAGAGTAAATAAAAAAGGGCGCCTTGAGCGCCCTTTTTTATTACTGGTATTTTAGCTTGCTGGTATTTCGACAGCACTCGATTACGCGGGCCATCCCAAATAAACCTGGTTCCTGGGGCGCTTGCGGCGCTCACCTTTGCGGCGTTCTACAGCTACTTCCATGTTGAATTGGCGCCGGTCAATTACCTTAAGTGGTTTCGGCTGGGTCCTCAACCAAAAGTACAGGGCGGCAAAGCATATGACAGCCAACCCGGTAAGAATACCCAGGAATTGGATGAGGAGGTCATAGCTATTCATGAATGAAAGTTCCCTGACTGTCTTTCGCTTACCGTCTAGTAACGGTTTAATTATTTTTGCATTTTGCTCTTCAATTGAATTTTCTGCAATACCAAACTGCAGCTTGGAATGTGTATAAAAAACAATGGATCAAAGGTGCTGGAGTGAAATGAAAATACAGGACGAAGTCAGAAAAAATTATTCCTCAATAAAACTGGTTAGCTCCCCAGCTTACGTTTCAAAATTTCATTCATCTGTGCCGGGTTTGCCTTACCCTTACTCGCCTTCATGACCAGACCGACAAAATAGCCGAATACTTTTTCTTTGCCACTGCGGTATTCAGCAACCTGCGCGGGATTGGCGGCGATGATTTCATCCACCAGTTTTTCTATCGTGGCGTTGTCGGAAACCTGCTTCAATCCTTTTGCTTCGATAATGCTATCGGCATCTCCGCCATTGCTCCACATCGTTCGGAACACCTCTTTTGCCCCGGCGTTGGAAATGGTGCTGTCTGCGACACGTTTCAGCAAACCGCCCAGCTGTTGCGCGGTAATCGGGCAGTGCGCGATGTCCAGGCTTTCGCGGTTCAGTTGGGCGCTGACTTCGCCTATCAACCAGTTAGCGCATATTTTTGCCTGCCCCGGCACATCAGCCAATGTGGTTTCAAAAAAATCTGCCATCTCGCGCGTAGCGGTCAAGATGCCGGCATCATACGCAGTCAGGCCGAGATCATTGATATAACGTTCACGCCGGGCTTGCGGCAATTCTGGCAGCGTGGCGCGTAGTACATCTATCCACTGCGGCGAAATATCCAGCGGCAATAAATCCGGATCGGGGAAATAGCGGTAGTCGTGCGCATCTTCCTTGCTGCGCATCGCGCGCGTTTCGCACTTGTCGGAATCAAACAACACCGTCGCCTGCTGGATTTTTCCGCCACTTTCCAGCGTATCGATTTGCCATTGCGTTTCGTATTCTATTGCCTGCTGCATGAAGCGGAACGAGTTGAGGTTTTTGATTTCGCGGCGGGTACCCAATGCTTCACCAGGTCGACGCACCGACACATTGGCATCGCAGCGGAACGAGCCTTCCTGCATGTTGCCATCGCAAATACCTATCCACCTCACCAGGGAGTGTAGCGCCTTGGCATAAGCAACCGCTTCCGCCGCCGAACGCATATCGGGTTCGGAAACAATTTCCAGCAATGGGGTTCCGGCGCGATTCAAATCAATACCGGTCTTGCCCTGAAAATCTTCATGCAGCGATTTACCGGCATCTTCCTCCAGGTGGGCGCGTGTGATACGTACAACTTTCTCATAGGGTTTGCCGGAGCCAGTCAGTGGTTCAACTTGTATCGTCAATTCGCCTTGCCCCACCACCGGCAAATCAAACTGGCTGATCTGGTAACCCTTGGGTAGGTCGGGATAAAAATAATTTTTGCGGGCAAACACCGAACGCGGCGCAATGTGCGCACCCACCGCCAGGCCAAACTTGATCGCGCATTCCACCGCACCTTTGTTCAGCACCGGCAGCACACCCGGCAATGCCAGATCGACTGCGCACGCCTGGGTATTCGGCTCGGCGCCGAACGCAATCGATGCGCCGGAAAAAATCTTGCTGTTGGTAGAGAGCTGGGTATGCACTTCCAGCCCGATGACGATTTCCCATTGCATGGTGTGGTTCCTTACAGCTTGATATCGTGTGGCGCTCGCGCGTGCCAGTCGCTGGCGCATTGATATTGATGCGCCACATTCAGCATACGCGCCTCTTCAAAATAATTGCCGATGATCTGCAAACCCACCGGCATGTTGTTGCTGCCCATGCCGCACGGAATGGACATGCCAGGTAGCCCGGCCAGGTTGACCGCAATCGTGTAAATGTCGGACAGATACATCTGTACCGGGTCGCTACCTTTTGCGCCCAGGTCAAAAGCGGTGGTGGGGCTGGTCGGACCCATGATCACATCGCATTGCTTGAATGCTTCAACAAAATCTTGCGCGATCAGGCGGCGTATTTTTTGCGCCTGCAAATAATAAGCATCGTAATAACCGTGTGACAGCACATAAGTACCTATCATGATGCGGCGTTTTACTTCCGTGCCAAACCCCTGTGCGCGCGATTTTTGGTACATGTCGGCCAAGTCGGTATATTCCGGCGCGCGATAACCATAGCGCACGCCATCAAAGCGCGACAGGTTGCTGGAGGCTTCGGCCGGTGCCAGCACGTAATACACCGGTATCGACAGGCGTGTGTTGGGTAGTGTGATGTCAACCACCGTGGCGCCCAATTTTTTATATTCGGTAAGTGCCGCAGTAACGGCCTGCGCCACATCTTCACTTAAACCTTCAGCAAAAAATTCCTGCGGCAGACCGATGCGCAATCCTTTCAATGGCAAATTCAAATCACGCGTGTAGTCTTCCTTTTCGCGCTGCAAGCTGGTCGAGTCGCGCGGGTCAAAACCGGCCATCACATTCAGTAGTAACGCCAGGTCTTCCGCGCTGCGTGCCATTGGCCCGGCCTGGTCCAGGCTTGAGGCAAACGCAATCATGCCGTAACGCGATACCACGCCATAGGTGGGTTTGATGCCGGAAATGCCGCACAGCGCAGCCGGTTGGCGTATTGAGCCGCCAGTATCGGTGCCAGTCGCGGCAGCGCACAGCCGTGCCGCCACCGCCACCGATGAACCGCCGGAGCTGCCGCCCGGCACGGTTTTTTGGTCCCACGGATTTTTCACTGCACCGAAATACGAGGTTTCATTGGACGAGCCCATCGCGAATTCATCCATGTTGGTCTTGCCCAGATTGACTGCGCCGACAGCGTTGAATTGCTCAATCACATGCGCATCGTAGGGCGCGATAAAATTTTCCAACATTCTTGAACCGCAGGTTGTAGGCCAGCCCCGCGCACAAAAAATGTCTTTTTGCGCGATCGGGATGCCGGTCAATGCTTGTGCCTGCCCAGCGGCGAGGCGGGCATCCGCCGTGCGCGCTTGCGTCAGGCTGATATCTTTATTGACGGAGATATAGGCGTTCAGTGCCGGATTGAGGGTTGCAATGCGGTCGAGATACAGTTGTGTCAGTTCTGTACTGGAAATTTTCTTGCTGCGCAACGCAGCGCCTAGCTGCTGCAAACTGAGATTAAACATGGCGCGGACTATTCGATGACTTGCGGGACAAGGTACAGCCCGGCTTCGACTTGCGGCGTGCCGTCATGGTGCGGAGCAAGGGATTGAAACAATTCGCGCTGATTGCTTTCTGTGACGATATCTTCGCGCAGCCGCTGCGACAAATCCTGGGCATGCGACATCGGGGCAATGCCACGGGTGTCCACTGCCTGCATTTCAGCGATCAGGCCAAAGATATTTGTTAGCTGGGAGTGTGCCGTGTGGGCTTCTTGCTCGGTGACGGCCAGCCGCGCCAGGTGGGCAACTTTGTAGACATCTTCTATACTGAGGGACATGGCGGATAATGCTTTATTCAAATTGGCTTAATAGGGTATCATAAAGCGTTTGCCAGCCATATCGAATTGCAGCCCCTATTGAATTGCAACTGGTCGAATTGCAACTGGGGCTGATACGACTTCGCCGTTACTATTTCTTATTTGGGATTTCTCATGCTTGATTTTAAATTTTTCGATAGTTACTTCACCAATGATCTGGCAATTGATCTGGGTACCGCAAACACATTGATCTGGGCGCGTGGCAAAGGAATAGTGTTAAACGAGCCGTCGGTCGTGGCGATTCGCCATGAAGGCGGCCCCAATGGCAAGAAAGTGATTCAACAAGTGGGCCTGGCGGCCAAACAAATGCTGGGACGCACACCCGGCAACATTACCGTTATCCGGCCAATGAAAGATGGCGTGATCGCCGATTTCACAGTCACCGAACAGATGCTCAAGCAATTCATCAAGCGTGTGCACAAATCGGGCATTTTCAGCCCCAGCCCCAGAATAGTGATCTGCGTGCCGTGCGGCTCCACCCAGGTGGAGCGCCGCGCTATCCGCGAATCGGCGTTCGGTGCCGGCGCGCGCCGTGTGGAACTGATTGAAGAGCCGATGGCTGCCGCCATTGGCGCCGATCTGCCGGTAGAAGACGCGACCGGTTCCATGGTGGTGGATATCGGCGGCGGTACCACAGAAGTCGGCGTTATTTCGCTGGGCGGCGCGGTATATTCCGGTTCGGTGCGGGTGGGTGGCGACAAATTTGACGAGGCCATCATCAACTACATCCGCCGCAACTATGGCATGTTGATAGGCGAAACCACGGCCGAAGAAATCAAAAAGGAAATTGGTTCGGCGTTCCCCGGCAGCGAAGTGCGCGAAATGGAAGTCACCGGGCGTAACCTGGCCGAAGGCGTGCCGCGCAGCTTTACCATTTCCAGTAATGAAATCCTGGAAGCGCTGACTGATCCGCTCAATAGCATTGTCAGTGCGGTCAAGACTGCATTGGAACAGACCCCCCCCGAATTAGGCGCGGACATTGCCAGCAAAGGCATGGTACTGACCGGCGGCGGCGCACTGTTGCGCGATATTGACCGTATGCTGATGGAAGAAACCGGCTTGCCGGTAGTCATAGCAGATGATCCGCTGACTTGCGTAGTGCGCGGCTCCGGCAAAGCGCTGGACAAAATGGGCAACAGCGGCATTTTCACCAGCGATTGATCAGAGGACAGATGACAGAGGACAGAAGACAGCAGTGTAGTCCCCGCCCTAACGCGTTCTATAATAAAGCGGTAAAGCCGCACAAAATCTCAGTCCCCCTTCACTTCTCAGTCCTCAGTCCCCAGTCCTCCGTCCTCTGACATGGAACACACCCAGTCCTTCCAGTTTTTTAACCGTGGCCCCAGCCCGGTTGTCCGGCTGATTTTCTTTTCACTATTGTCATTGCTATTACTATTTGTAGATGCGCGTTATAAATATCTGGGATTCGCGCGCAGCGCATTGTCTGTTCCAGTCCAGTCATTGCAGCACCTGACTACACTGCCAGGCGAGTTGTGGCATAAAGTCGGCACGTTTCTGGTAGCGCAAAGCACGTTGCTCAGCGATAACGCCCAACTGCGTGAGCAGCACTTTCTGGATGCGGCGCAGTTGCAGCAATTACAAACACTTCAGGCCGAGAACTTGCAGCTGAATAACCTGCTTCAGATGCAAAAAGAAGCCAGCTATCCGATGCACCTGGCCAAGATCGCCTACGTTGAGCACGATATTTTTAATCGCAAACTGTTGCTGGCCAAAGATGCTGAGGCCAATGTGCAGGCCGGGCAGGTGGTCATTGATGATAGAGGCGTAGTAGGGCAGGTCACCCGCGTTTACCCGCTGTTAAACGAAGTCACATTGATTACCGATAAAGACCATGCAGTACCGGTGCAAGTGTTGCGCAATGGCTTGCGGGCAGTGGTGTTTGGTTCGGGCGATATCAGCGAGCTGTCATTGCGCTACATGCCCATCAGTTCCGATATACAGGAAGGCGATATGCTGGTCACGTCCGGTATTGATGGCACTTACCCGCCGGGCTTGCCCGTTGCCCAGGTAAACCATATTGAACGTGATCCGGCGTATCCCTTTGCGCGCATTCAATGCACACCGGTCGCCGGTGTTGATAAACATCGCTACCTGTTAATTTTGACTGGCTTGCCGCAGCAGCCACTGCGCCCCGAAAAGGAACCGGAAAAACCTGCCGACAATTCCAGAAAAGGTGCGCGCAAAACCCCATGAGCGCCTACACTCCAAAAGACCAGGAATTTTTGCTGCCGGTGAGCCGCACTTTCATCGGTGCCAGCCTGTTTGTAGCATTGATGCTCAATTGGCTGCCGTGGCAGGGAATCTGGCTGGCCTTGAAGCCTGATTTTGCCGCGCTGGTGCTGTTGTACTGGTGTACCCACAAACCGTATCGTGTGGGCATCGGAGTTGCCTGGATATTTGGCATATTGGCCGATGTTGCCGACGCCAGCTTGTTTGGGCAGCATGCGTTGGCCTACTCGATATTGGCTTTTGGCGGCATCATTTTGCACCGGCGCGTACAGATGTTTGATTTGCGCCAGCAGATGCTGCAAATATTTCCACTTTTTTTGCTGGCCTATGCCGCTTACGCCGCAGTACATTGGCACATGCGCGGGTTCATCGCTTGGGAATATTTTATCGGCAGTGTCGTATCAGCTTTGCTGTGGCCGCCGCTGACGCTATTGCTGCAGGCCTTGCGCCACCCCCGCACCCATTCAGATCCGCGCTAATTCCGCTTAGCCATGAGCCCTCGCATTGAGCATCGTCGTGTTGAGCACCGCCGTATTGAACTTAGAAACCATCAGCGTGAAATTTACTATTTCCGTTTGCGTCTGGTTTTATGCCTGGGTTTTGTGCTGGCCATGCTGTTTGTGCTGCTGGTGCGTTTTGTGTATTTGCAAGTGGTGCGCCACAGCCATTACCAGACCCTGGCCGAGAATAATCGCGTTTCCATCGTGCCGATAGTGCCCAACCGCGGCCTTATCCTGGACCGCAATGGCGTCGTGCTGGCACACAACTATTCCGGCTACACGCTGGAAATTATTCCCAGTAAGGTGGAGCAACTGGATGCGGTCATTGATGAGCTGGCCAAACTGGTGGACATCCAGCCCAAAGACCGCAAGCGCTTCAAAAAACTGCTGGCCGAAAGCCGGAATTTCGAAAGCCTGCCGATACGCAACCGCTTGACGGATGAAGAGGTGGCACGTTTTGCCGCGCAGCGTTATCGCTTTCCGGGTATTGAAATCAAGGCGCGATTGTTCCGCGAATATCCTTACCGCGAGAAGACATCGCATTTGATCGGTTACATTGGCCGCATCAATGACGCCGAAGTGGAACAACTGGAAGCCACTAATAGCGCCGCCAACTATCGCGGCACCGATTACCTGGGCAAAACCGGTATTGAACAAAGTTATGAAAACGAATTGCACGGCACGACCGGGTTTGAGCAGGTTGAAGTCGATGCCGGCGGGCGCGGCGTACGCGTGCTGTCGCGCACGCCGCCCATTTCAGGCAACAACCTGACGCTGTCGCTGGACATCAAGCTGCAGGAGGTGGCCGAGCAGGCGTACGGCAGCTATCGCGGGGCGCTGATTGCGATTGACCCGAGAAATGGCGAAGTGCTGGCTTTTGTCAGCAAACCGGGTTACGACCCCAACCTGTTTATAGATGGCATTGATGAGCAAAGCTGGAATGAGCTGAATAACTCGCCCGATGTTCCGCTGAATAACCGCGCGTTGCGTGGACAGTATCCGCCGGGATCCACCATCAAGCCTTTCATGGCGCTGGCTGGCCTGTACTACAACAAGCGCTCGCCTTCATACAGCATAAGCGATCCGGGTTATTTCATGCTACCGGGCAACAGGCACCAATACCGCGACTGGAAAGTGGGGGGGCATGGCAGCGTGGATATGTTCAAATCCATAGTGGTGTCGTGTGATACCTATTTTTATGGATTGGCGGTCGAGCTGGGAATAGACAATATGTACAGTTACCTGTCGAAGTTTGGCTTTGGCAAGAAAACCGGGGTGGATATGGAGGGAGAAACCTCGGGCTTATTGCCTTCAACTGCCTGGAAGCAAAGCCGCCATAAACAGAAATGGTATGTGGGTGACACGGTATCGGCCGGCATAGGCCAAGGCTACAACCTGGTTACTCCGCTGCAGTTGGCTCACGCCACGGCAATTTTGGCCAATGATGGCGTGGCTTTTCGGCCGCGGCTGGTGCGTCAGGTGCAACGCAACGACCAGTCTGTTGTGGCAAAAACCGAACCGGAGCTGGGCATCAAGTTTAATCCGGAGCATCTGGCGCTGGTCAAGCGTGCGATGGTAGCCGTGACCCATCCGGGCGGCACGGCGGCGCAAGCGGGCGCCGGGGCGCCTTATGCCATCGCTGGAAAAACCGGCACTGCGCAGGTAATCGGGATGAAGCAGGGAGAGAAATACATAGAAAGCCAGGTAAACGAACGGCACCGCGACCACGCATGGTTCATTACTTTTGCTCCCGCTGAGCAACCGACGATTGCGATGGTGGTGCTGGTGGAAAATGGCGGGCACGGCAGCTCAACCGCAGCACCGATAGCGCGCAAGGTGCTGGATTATTATTTGCTGGGCAAAATACCCAAGCCGCTACCTATTGTGAATCAGGCACCAGGAGTCGAAGATGATTAGGCGGCGTATATGGCAGCGGTTCATGCTGCACATGGATCCGGTGCTGTTATCGGCCTTGGGCATCATGTTGCTGGTCGGGTTGATCGTGCTGTATAGCGCCAGCGGTGGGAGCGGGACGCGCGTGCTGGCGCAGGTGGTAAATATGGTGGTGGCATTCACGGCATTATGGCTGGTGGCCAACATGCCGCTGCATTACCTGATGCGGCTAGCAGTGCCGGTTTATATTGTGGGCGTGTTATTGCTGATTGCGGTCGCGCTGTTTGGTGAAATAAATAACGGCGCGCGGCGCTGGCTGGATATGGGCATTGCCACCATCCAACCTTCGGAACTGATGAAAATTGCGGTGCCGCTGATGATGGCCTGGTATTTCGAAAAGCATGAAGCGACGTTGACGCTGAAAAATTATTTTGTCGCGGCTTTGCTGCTGGCGCTGCCGGTGCTGTTCATCCTGCGCCAGCCTGATCTGGGGACTGCCTTGTTAATCACTGCCAGCGGTTTTTATGTGTTATTTCTGGCTGGTTTGAGCTGGCGCATCATGCTGACACTGTTTGTGGGAGCGCTGGCCAGCATGCCTGTGCTTTGGTCCTCCATGCACGATTATCAGCGTCAGCGTGTGTTGACATTGTTTGACCCGACACAGGACATGCTGGGCACCGGCTATCACACGATACAGGCCACAATTGCGGTAGGTTCCGGCGGGATATTCGGCAAGGGGTATCTCAATGGCACGCAGGCGCACCTCGATTTCCTGCCGGAACGGACGACTGACTTTGTCTTTGCCGTTTATGCAGAAGAGTTTGGCCTGTTCGGCAATTTGATCCTGCTCGGGTTATACCTGTTCATCATTGCCCGTGGTTTCGTCATTACCGCGAACGCCTCGACTTACTTTACCCGTTTGATGGCGGGCAGTATTACGCTTACCTTCTTTACCTATGCCTTTGTTAATATGGGCATGGTCAGCGGCATTCTGCCGGTAGTGGGCGTGCCCTTGCCGTTAATCAGCTATGGCGGCACCTCGATGGTGACGTTACTACTGGGTTTTGGCATGCTGATGAGTATTCATACCCATAAGAAATTAGTGCAAACCTGATAGTCAGGGCCCAGCATCCCATCCCTTGCAGAACCTGCCTGTTTCATGGATAATTCGCCCCCTTGTGCGTGCGCAGGTGCATGCCCCCCATTTCAGCAAGGAAGAAAAAATGAAAGCCGATATCCATCCAACTTATGACGAGATTGCCGTTACGTGCAGTTGCGGCAACAAGTTTAAAACCCGTTCCACTATGGTCAAACCGTTGCGCGTGGAAGTGTGTTCTGAATGTCACCCGTTTTATACGGGTACCCAGAAAATCGTGGACACTGCTGGCCGTATTGAAAAATTCAACCAGAAATACGCCAAACCTGGTGCGAAATCTGCTGCCTGATGGAATCCTGCTAAGGGCAATAAAAAGGCAGCACACGCTGCCTTTTTTGTTTCAAGCTCAACGCAGACATCATCTGGAGAGCGCATGACCCCCTTGGATTAAGTTAATCTACCTATCCCGATGGCGTCTTATTTCCCCACACAAGAAGCTTTCATTACACCCTCCAAAGCCTGGATGCTGGGCCTGCTGTGCGCGGTCTGGGTGGGTACCGGGCTGCTCGGGCATGACCCGTGGAAGCCGGATGAAGCCCATAGTTTCGGGCTGGTCTACCATATATTACTTGGCGGTGACTGGATCATTCCGACGCTGGCGGGCGAGTCCTACATGGACAATCCGCCGCTGTTTTATCTCACTGCTGCGCTGTTCGCAAAAATATTTTCCCCGTTACTGGCGCTGCATGATGGTGCTCGTCTGGCCAGCGGTTTTTATACCACGCTGACCTTGCTGTTCACCGGATTAGCCAGCCGTGAGTTGTTCGGCGTGGGGCGGGGCTGGTCGGCAGTGATTATCCTGATAGGCTGCCTGGGCCTGCTGGTGCGTGCGCATCAATTAATTACGGATCTCGCGCTGCTGGCGGGCTGTGCGGTCATGATGTATGGTTTTGCGATCAGTCGCCGCCGCCCGCTGCGCGCCGGAATGCTGCTGGGCGTCGGCGTCGGCATAGGCTTTATGAGCAAGGGCTTGATCGCGCCAACCTTGTTTTTGCTGATTGCTGTGTTGTTGTTGTTATTCCGCGCATGGCGCACGCGCACCTATCTTGCCAGCCTGGGCATTGCAGTATTGTTTGCGTTGCCGTGGTTAACTGTTTGGCCCTTGTTGCTTTACCTGCGTTCTCCTGATTTATTCAGCGAATGGCTGGCGATGTTTAATTTCAGCCGCTGGATTGACTATGCGCGCAATGAGCTTGCGGACAACTGGTTTTATTACCTGAAAATATTGCCGTGGTTTGCCTGGCCTGCACTGCCGCTGGCCGCGTGGACAGTGTGGTGGGCACGAAAAAAGATATTGCAAGAACAGGAATATCAGTTGCTGTTGGTCAGTTTGGTGGTGATGCTGGTGACGCTGAGCGTGTTGCCCAACGTCAAGGAGGTGTATGCGTTACCGATGTTGCTGCCGCTGGCGTTGCTGGCCACTGCCGGGTTACCCACACTGCGGCGCGGCGCGGCCAATGCGCTGGACTGGTTCGGCATCATGACATTTGGTTTCATCGTCATCCTTCTGTGGTGGGGATGGGCCGGGTTGCTGCTGGATAACCGCGCCAAGATCACACGCTTGCTAAAAGATTATCAGCCTGGTTTTCAACCGGAATTTCTGGCTACGCCGTTCTGGATCGCGCTGGTATTCACCATTTTATGGGTAATCATGGTGTGGCGCGTGGGACGTTCAATGCGCCGTGCAGTCATCAACTGGGCCAGCGGCGTGACATTGCTGTGGGTAGTCGCGATGACACTATGGCTGCCATGGCTGGAAAGCAGCAAAAGTTATCGCGCCATGGTGGTTTCGCTGTCGCAGAAAATGCCAGAGAAATACGGCTGCATTGCCAGCCGCTACCTAGGCGACAGCCAGAAAGCGATGCTGCATTATTTCGGAAATATTGTGACGCTGCCGGGCCAGGAAAGCACCTGCGACCTGCTGTTGACCCAAGGCAATCTGTCTCGGTCTGACCAGAATAACGGATCGTGGAAAATGCTGTGGACCGGTGGCCGGCCGGGCGACAAGATAGACCGCTATTATTTGTATCAGCGCACCCGCTGAATCGTCAGGCCAACTTGCCGGGTATTTTAGGGGTGGCACACACGACATCGGCATTTTGCGCGCGATGGCGCAAGGCATGGTCGATCAGCACCAACGCCAGCATCGCTTCGGCAATCGGCGTGGCGCGAATGCCGACGCATGGGTCATGACGTCCAAATGTTTCCACCATGACCGCTTCACCCTGTTTATTGATCGAGCGGCGCGGCAGCCGAATGCTGGAGGTGGGTTTGATCGCCAGGTGAGCGACAATGTCCTGCCCGGTGGAGATGCCGCCCAGTATGCCGCCGGCATTGTTCGACAAGAATCCTTGCGGGGTTAGTTCGTCGCTGTGCTCGGTGCCATGTTGCGTCACCGACGCAAACCCGGCGCCAATCTCTACCCCCTTGACGGCGTTAATGTTCATCAGCGCGTAAGCGATTTCGGCATCCAGCCGGTCGTACACCGGCTCGCCCCAACCCACCGGCACGTTTTCCGCGACCACAGTCAGTTTGGCACCTATCGAATCGCCGGATTTGCGCAACGCATCCATATATTTTTCCAGCTGGGCGACGTAACTTTCGTCAGCCACAAAAAACGGGTTGTCGTTGACCTTATCCCAGCTTTTGAATGGTACGGCCACTTCGCCCAGCTGCGCCATATAGCCGCGTATCACGATGCCATAGCGTTCATGCAGCCATTTTTTGGCGATTGCCCCGGCCGCCACGCGCACCGCAGTCTCGCGCGCCGAAGCGCGCCCGCCGCCGCGATAATCGCGAATGCCATATTTCTGCCAGTAAGTGTAATCGGCATGGCCTGGGCGAAAGCTTTCGGCGATGTTGCCATAGTCCTTGCTGCGCGGGTCTTCGTTGCGTATCAGCAAGGCGATCGGCGTGCCGGTGGTTTTGCCTTCGAACACTCCGGATAAAATTTCCACGGCATCCGATTCGCGCCGCTGGGTGACGTGGCGGGAAGTGCCCGGCTTGCGCCGGTCCAGGTCATGCTGGATATATTCCGCTGAAATCTCAATACCGGGCGGGCACCCATCTACTACACAGCCGATCGCCGGTCCGTGCGATTCGCCAAACGACGTGACGCAAAACAAAGTGCCTAAGGTATTTCCAGACATGGCGCCATCCTCAAAAAAATCAACAGCAGCTCGCAAAATAGAGGGTGCAAGTTTAACATATGGCAAACTCGGAGATTGATTGATGAAAGCGATTCTGATGACCGCCGCAGGGAGTACGGATGTACTGCAACTGCGTGAAATTGCAAAACCTCCGCTGGCCTCGCCGCATCATGTACGCGTCAAACTGGCTGCCGCTGGCGTTAATCCGCTAGACACCAAGTTGCGCGCCAAGCCGGTTTATTACCCGGACAAATTGCCGACAATATTGGGATGCGATGGCGCAGGCATTATCGAAGAAACCGGCAGCGCGGTAACGCGGTTCAAGGTGGGTGACGCCGTTTATTTCTGCAACGGCGGCATAGGCGATGAAGCGGGATGTTATGCGCAATACACCACGTTGCACGAAGACTATTGTGCGGCCAAACCGGCTAATCTCAATTTTCAGGAAAGTGCTGCGCTACCCTTAGTGCTGATCACCGCCTGGGAAGCGTTGATTGAGCGCGTGAATTTGCAGCCAGCACAAACTATCCTGATTCATGCCGGCGCAGGTGGAGCAGGGCACGTCGCAATTCAGCTGGCGCACCATCTGGGCGCGAGCATAGCCGCAACCGTCAGCGATGAGCGCAAGGCAGGCCTGGTGCATGGCCTGGGTGCGGAAAAAATCATCAACTATCGGCAGCAGGATTTTGTCCGGGAAGCTTTGGACTGGACATCGGGCAATGGCGTAGATGTAGTGTTTGATACGGTAGGCGGCGATACTTTTGTACGTTCGCTCCAGGCAACGCGGGTGGGCGGAAAAGTGGTGAGCCTGCTGGCCACGCCGCTGCAATTGGCCGATGCGCAACTGGCCCGATTGCGCAACCTGTCATTATGTTATGAGCTGATGCTGACCCCGCAAGTGATGAAACTGCATCACGCACGCGTGCGCCAACGCCAGATATTGGAACAGGGCGCAGCCCTGGTGGAATCCGGCAAGCTGGGTGTGCTGGTCAGCAAAGTATTGCCGCTGGCCGAAGCGGCGCAGGCGCACCAGCTGATTGAGCAAGGTGGCGTCACCGGCAAAATCGTATTGTCAGTGGAGTAAATGCTTAGGGAAACACTGAATAAGTCGTCATGCCCGCGAAGGCGGGCATCCAGCTTGTTGAATTAACTGGACTCCCGCCTTCGCGGGAGTGACAAAATCAGGCTTATTCAGCGCTTCCTTAATAAATATCTTGCGCGGATTGCCGTTATTTACTATGGCAAGTCAGGCACAAGCCGCTGCTGAGGTTATCCCTGCGCAGATAAAAACTCTGCGGCAATCCGGCCTGCCCAGTGGAAGTATTGCCATGTGACCTGTGGCAGGATGAGCACTCGACTTTCAGGCTTCCCTCCGAGTTAAACAAAATAATTTCATCGGTGTCGGGCTGGCCATTAATATTGCTGTCGAAGAATGAAATATCGCTGCGGTGCTGGTTAGGCTGGTTAAAGTCTGGATACTGTTTGAGGTTAACCGGGTATTTAACGCTAGCTGGGTGGTGAGATACGGGGTTAGTATAAATCGTACTGAAATCCTTGGCGCCAGACGCTAAAGTGGTGACATGGCAGGTGCGGCAATCAACAGGCTGGATAGGGTTCTCGGTTCGCATTTGCGCACAGCCTGGGATGGAAATGGCACACAACAGCATAGGCAAAATAGTTTTGTATAAGCCCATCATTTTTTTCATCAGCGTTCCCTTCAGAAAAAATTGCTGGTTCTGGAATCACCCATTTTATTTACGGACGATCTTACCATTTGCCCAGGTCCGTATTGTGGAAGATTTTTTGCGCTGGCCCACTTTGCCTGGCAATACCATTACCTTGCTGCCGAATAATTTGTGACATTGTTTGGCGGTGCGCGCTGGATGATACCCGCTGTAATTGGCGCTGGTGGAAACCAAGGCCATATTCAACGCATTGCATAAGGCAGCTGCTTGAGCATGGGCCGTGATGCGCACCGCCAACGTATCATGCGCCCCGCGCAACCAGCGCGGCACATTGGGTTTGGCAGGCATCAGATAAGTGATCGCCTGCGCGCCGTCACGGCGCAGAATATCCTGCTCACCAGCGGTCAGCGCTTGCAGATAAGGCGAAATTTGTCGAAATTTCCCAGCGATCAGGATCAGCCCTTTATGCTGTGGCCGTTGTTTGAGTTTCAGCAGTTTTTGCACGGCGCGGCGATTGCGCGGATCACAACCGAGACCGTAACAATATTCAGTAGGGTAGGCGACCAGGCCGCCGTTTCTTAAGTGTGCAGAAACGGTACGCGGAGGGGTTGGGCATTTCCTCATGGCGTTTGTGCTAACTAATACACCACATCATGATCGCCCACATTCACCGGGATAATCTCTTCATCCTTAATCAACAGTTCCAGCGTAATGCGGTACGAAAGGTTAATGGAAACCGAATGTAAACCTTGCAGCCTGCCACTGAGGGAATGCAAACGCAGCGATGGATGGTGCGGGTTCATTTCCAGCAGTTGTAGGGTTTTGAGATATTGTTTTTCCAGGTCGGGATGGTGTTTCAGGAAACGCGCGGCACGTTTCATATACTGTTCGGTGAAGATGAGCTTGAAGGTCATGGCAAGCAGCTGACCTTGCTAAGGAACTCGCTATTTCGACTTCCCTCTCCCCAGCCCTCTCCCGCAGGCGGGAGAGGGGGGCAGTATTGCTGCGCATGCTTCACGTTAATACTCATACGGCAGATTTTTTTACCCGCTTGATATGCGCTGCTGGTGATTCCTTTATAAAACGCCCGGCTGCGATATCGGCGCGTGTTTCGGCCAATGCAGCTTCCAGCTCGCATTCGCGCAGGTAGTGATATTGCGCTATCTCCATTACCACATAGCGGTCTTTGCCGCGCACCGAGACTATTGCTTCTGGGCGTTCCGCCAGTACGGCTTCAATCGCGGCAACACCTTTTGTTTTAAGGTCATTTGCAGTCAGGTTGGGCATGGTGAATCCTCACGGTATTGTTAATCGTGCGGTTAACAATACTCTACAAAGAGTGATTAAGCAAGCGGGAAATCTACTTTCTGTTGGCTGTGATCGCGTGATACCCAATGTCATGCCGCATCTGGCAGCCGTCAAAATATATGGTTTCGGCAATTTCGTAAGCGCGCTTCTGCGCCATTTTCGCCATCGTGCCCAGCGCGGTGGCGCATAGCACTCGCCCACCATTAGTGACTACCTGTCCGTCCTGCACCAGCGTGCCGGCATGGAATACATGTGCGTCTTCCAGTGTTTTCGGTAACCCGGTAATGACATCGCCCTTGCGCGGTGTGTCGGGATAATGGGCGGCGGCCAGCACCACACCTAGTGCAGCGCGTCGGTCCCATTCAGCTTCCACTTTATCCAGTGTGCCATCCACGGCATGTTCCATCAAAACTGAAAGATCACTTTTCAGGCGCAGCATGATGGGCTGGGTTTCGGGGTCGCCCATGCGGCAGTTGAATTCGAGTACCTTGTATTTTCCTTGCGCGTCTATCATCAGCCCGGCATATAAAAATCCGGTGTAGGGGTGACCTTCTTTTTCCATGCCGTGTACGACCGGATTGATCACTTCGCGCAACACGCGCGCATGCAATTCGGGGGTGACCACCGATGCCGGCGAGCAGGCACCCATGCCGCCGGTGTTGGGGCCGAGATCGCCATCCAGCAATCGCTTGTAATCCTGGCTGGTGGCCAGCGGCAGCACATGCTTGCCGTCCACCATGACAATGAAGCTGGCTTCTTCGCCCTGCAAAAATTCTTCAATCACGACTCTGGCGCCGGCGTTACCCAGCTTGTTATCCGACAGCATCATGTGGATCGCGTCATGCGCTTGCGCCACTGTCATGGCTACCACCACGCCTTTGCCAGCAGCCAATCCGTCAGCCTTGATTACGATAGGTGCGCCATGTTTCTCTGCATATTCGCGTGCTGCGGCCACGTCGCTGAAAGTTTGGTAGGACGCAGTAGGAATGTGGTGGCGCAGCATGAAAGCCTTGGCGAAATCCTTGGATGATTCGAGTTGTGCCGCCGCCTGGGTGGGGCCGAATATTTTTTGCCCGGCGGCACGGAAGACATCCACCACACCTGCCGCCAGCGGGGCTTCCGGGCCGACTACAGTAAAGTGGATGTCCTCTTTTTGGGCAAAGGCGAGTAGTTCTGGAATGCCGGTGATGGCAATGTTTTCCACGCCATCTTCCAGCTCGGTGCCAGCATTGCCTGGGGCGACAAAAACTTTCTGCACGCGCGCGCCTTGCGCCAGGCGCCACGCCAAGGCATGTTCACGACCGCCAGAACCAATGACTAGAATTTTCATTTGTTTAACCCAAAAATCCACCACAGAGACACAGAGGCACAGAGAAAACCATAAAACTACAAGATGGCGAGTTACAATTTTACCTCTAACAATTTCCGCTGATTTTCTCTGTGCCTCTGTGTCTCTGTGGTGAAAGCTTTTAATGCCTAAAGTGGCGGAATCCAGTAAACACCATTGCCAACCCATGCTGATCAGCCGCCGCAATCACTTCGTCATCACGCATGCTACCCCCGGGCTGGATGACTGCTTTGGCACCTGCTTCGGCCAGCAAGTCCACGCCATCGCGGAACGGGAAGAAGGCATCGGATGCGACTACTGAGCCCTGTAACGACAATCCTGCGTTCTGCGCCTTGATCACAGCGATGCGCGTACTGTCCACCCGGCTCATCTGACCCGCACCTACGCCCAGTGTCTGGCCATTTTTACAGAATACGATGGCATTAGATTTCACATATTTGGCCACGCGCCAGGCGAACAACAAGTCTTGCAACTGTTGCGCACCGGGCTGGGCTTTGGTCACCACGCGCAGTTGCGCAGCCTGCACATTCAGCGCATCCGGTGCTTGCACCAGCAAGCCGCCGTTGACCCGTTTAAAATCGAACTGGTTGTGCGCATGGGACAGCGGCACGACAAGCACACGCACATTTTGTTTGGCCGCAGTGATCTTGAGTGCTGCCTCGCTGGCAGAAGGAGCGATAATGACTTCGACGAATTGATTGGCGGTGATCGCGGTTGCACTGTCGGCATCCAGTTCGCGGTTAAAGGCGATGATGCCGCCGAAGGCAGAAGTGGTATCGGTCGCATAAGCCAACTTATAAGCGTTAAGCGGCGTATCAGCAATCGCCACCCCGCACGGGTTGGCATGTTTAATAATCACGCAGGCGGGTTGGTTAAAAGTCTTGACACATTCCCACGCGGCATCGGCATCACCGATATTGTTGTAGGACAGTTCCTTGCCTTGCAATTGGATGTAATCGGCAATGCCACCGGGTACGGAATCCAGGTCGCGATAAAACGCCGCGCTTTGGTGCGGGTTCTCGCCATAGCGCATGTCTTGCACCTTGGCAAAATTGAAATTGATTTGCGCCGGGTACGCGCTGCGCGTGCCATCAGCATTAATCGCAGTCAGGTAATTACTGATCGCGCTGTCGTAAGCGGCGGTGTGAGAGAACGCTTTTTTAGCCAGGTCAAAACGGGTGGCATCAGATACAGCACCGCGATTGGTTTGCATTTCGGCCAGCACATCGGGATAGTCCGCCGGATCGGTAACAATGGCAACATGAGGGTGGTTTTTTGCCGCCGCGCGCACCATGGTCGGCCCGCCAATGTCGATGTTCTCTATCGCATCTTCCAGCGTGCAATCCGGTTTGGCCACGGTAGCGCTGAATGGGTACAGGTTAACCACTACCAGATCAATCGTGGGAATGTTGTGCTTATTCAGCGTGGCCACATGCTCCGATACATCGCGCCGCGCCAATATGCCGGCGTGGATTTTTGGCTGCAAGGTTTTTACCCGCCCATCCAGCATTTCCGGGAAGCCGGTGTAATCAGCCACTTCGGTGACAGGCACGCCGTTATTGGCCAGCAACTTGGCAGTGCCGCCAGTAGAAAGTATTTTAATGCCGAGTCGTTGCAGGCCTTGCGCAAATTCCAGCACGCCGGATTTATCGGATACGCTGATTAATGCTTGCTTGATTACCGCCATCTATTATTCCAATTTGTTTTAAAAACATTTACCACAGAGACACAGAGGCACAGAGAAAACCCAAATCTATCCAAGATGACTGGTAATTGGTTTTCTCTGTGTCTCTGTGGTGAGAATTTATTTAATGCGATGCTGTTGAATTTTTTTGCGTAAAGTATTGCGGTTTAACCCAAGCAACTCGGCAGCCCGCGTCTGGTTGCCGCCGGCTTGGTGCAGCACGGTTTCGATCAGCGGTTTTTCCACGCAATTCATGACCATGTCGTAGACCGCGCACGACGGCTCTTCGCCATCCAGGTCTTTGAAATAATCTTCCACTGCCTCGCGCACGTAGCGCGCCACATCGTTATCACCCAACATGCAATCCTGCTTGCTCTTCATGCAGCCAACTCCTCAACGTAGTGCAAACGCTCGCCGCGCTGCAATTGCTCATCAAAAAAATCATTCACTGCGCCTAACTGCGCGTCACAACTTTCCAGCTGGTTCATGTGGTGGCGGAAATGGGCCGATCCGGCCAGGCCCTTGGTGTACCACGAAATATGTTTGCGCGCGACGCGCAGCCCGGTCAGGTCACCATAGAAGGCATACAGGTCATAAACATGTTTAAGCAAGACCCGATGTACTTCGCCTACCGGCGGGGCGGCAAGATGTTCGCCGGTATCAATGTAGTGTTCAATCTCGCGGAATATCCACGGACGCCCTTGCGCCGCGCGGCCTATCATGACCGCATCCGCGCCGGTGTAGTGCAACACATGGCGGGCTTTTTCCGGTGTGGTGATGTCGCCGTTGGCGATGACCGGAATGCTGACGTTGGCTTTCACCGCGCGAATCGTGTCGTATTCGGCGTCGCCAGTATAAGCGCAGGCGCGTGTGCGGCCATGGATGGCCAAGGCCTGAATGCCACTGGCTTCAGCTATCTTGGCGATGCGGATGGCATTGCGGTTTTGCTTGTCCCAACCGGTGCGAATTTTTAGTGTGACCGGCACCGTCACGGATTTCACCACCGCTTCCAGAAGCTGGGTAACCAGCGTTTCATTCTGCAGCAGCGCGGAGCCGGCCATCACATTGCAGATTTTTTTGGCCGGACAACCCATGTTGATGTCTATGATTTGCGCGCCCTCATCCACATTGTATTGCGCTGCTTGCGCCAGCATTTTGGGGTCTGCGCCGACAATTTGCACCGAAATGGGATCCGCTTCACCTTCATGATTGGCGCGCCGTTTGGTCTTTTCCGAGCCGTACAGCAGGGAATTGGACGACACCATTTCGCTCACCGCCATGCCTGCCCCCAGGCTTTTGCATAACATGCGGAATGGGCGGTCGGTCACGCCTGCCATGGGCGCAACGATCAGGTTATTTTTAAGTTGGTAGGGGCCGATGCGCATGCCGTATTCCCAGATGTTTTCCAAAATAATGTGGGGGAGTGATTATAAATTAATCAACCGCCGCGTGCTATCATCAAACACATCAAAGTTGAATTCTTAGTCCACGATGACTTTCGACGTAGTTATCATAGGCGGCGGGCTGGTTGGCGCCAGTTTGGCCGCCGCACTCAAATCTAGCGGGCTGTCCGTGGCATTGATCGAAAATCAACCCTCGGCCTCCAACCAGCCCGGTTGGGATAACCGTATCTACGCGATCAGCCCCGGCAGCGCAGCTTTCTTGACGCAATGCGGAGTGTGGCATCGCCTGGATATGAGCCGCGTACAGCAGGTGGATGCCATGCGTGTTTTTGGTGACGGGGGAGCCCAGCTTGATTTTAGCGCCTATCAAATGGGAACGCTGGAGCTGGCCTTTATCCTGGAAAATCGTTTATTGCAACAAGCGTTGTGGGAAATACTGCATCTGCAGGAAAACCTTACGCTGTTCCATCCCGCGCGCTGCGCCAGTATCGAATTTCAACAGGATGTTGCGCAGCTGAGGCTGGATGATGGGCGTGTGCTTGATGCCAGGCTGGTGGTCGGGGCCGACGGCAGCGATTCCTGGGTGCGGCAGCAGGCTGGTATCAATGAGCCACCGTTCTTTTATCAGCAACAGGGGGTGGTGGCCAACTTCAGTGCGGAAAAGCCGCATCAAGGCACTGCATTCCAGTGGTTCCATCCGGACGATATTCTGGCACTACTGCCTTTGCCGCAACAGCAGGTATCAATGGTATGGGCGGTCAGCCCTGACCGATCTGCGGCGCTGTTGCAGTTGCCGCCACAGGAACTTTGCACCCAGGTGGCTGCCTCATCCGGACACACTTTAGGATCGTTGCAAATGGCTACTCCCCCCACATCCTTCCCTTTGCGCCTGCTGAAATTACCTGACATGGTCAAACCACGACTGGCGCTGGTGGGCGATGCGGCACACAACGTGCATCCACTGGCCGGGCAGGGTGTAAATCTTGGCTTCCGCGATGCCAGCCAGCTGGCGCAAATACTTCAGAATCGCGGAGCGCAGCAAGATTGCGGTAATATACAGTTATTGCGCCGTTACCAGCGCGCGCGCCAGGAAGATATTTTTGCGATGCAATTTACCACCGACATGCTGAAAAAACTGTTTACCAATTCCGATCCGCTGTTGCGTACTGCGCGCAACTTTGGCTTGGCTGCCACCAACCGGTTTACCCCCCTGAAAAAATTTCTGGCGCGGCATGCCCTCACTTGAATAGACTGGACCCCATCATGGTTAAATTGATTCTTGCATTCTTTATTTCATGCTCCTTTACACTCGCTCATGCGGATGCCAACAAGGTTAAGGCCACGCTGAAAAAGAAATATCCGGAATTGCAAAATGTCCAGGAAGTGCATAAGGCGAATATCCTGGGTTTGTATGAAGTAGTGATGGATGGCCAATTGTTCTATACCGACGCCAAGGCCCAGTATTTGATCAATGGCCACATTTTTGACCTGACCACCAAGCGTAATCTGACCGAAGACCGATCACGCAAGTTGTTCGCAGTGGAGTTCGACAAATTGCCATTCGAACTGGCGCTGAAAAAAGTAAAAGGTAATGGCCAGCGCAAGTTGGCATATTTTACCGACCCGAATTGCGGCTATTGCCAGAAGCTGGAAGCTGAATTGAAAAATATCGATAACGTCACGCTTTACATGTTTATGCTGACTCTGTTCAATGGCTCGGAAGAGAAGGTGAGCGGGGTTCTATGCAGCGCCAATCCAGTCAAGGCTTGGGATGACTTAATGCTTAACCAGATTCAGCCGCCTGCTGGAACATGCGATACCCCGACCGCAAAGGCCATGGAACTTAGCCGGAAAATGAATGTGAATGGCACGCCGGCATTGATATTCGCAGATGGAGTGGTCGTCCCGGGATACATACCGGCCGCTGAAATCGAAAAATCACTGAGCGCTACAGCGGCGCGCTGATCGCAGCATACAAGCCCCAAGCATCCCCACGTGTTAAACTTGTCTTGAAGCTGGCTAGACAGTCGCCGCGTATG
This sequence comes from Gallionellaceae bacterium, assembly GCA_031400735.1. Classification (GTDB taxonomy): domain Bacteria; phylum Pseudomonadota; class Gammaproteobacteria; order Burkholderiales; family Gallionellaceae; genus Nitrotoga. Next base: position 60,559 of record JANNQM010000014.1, on the reverse strand, counting down.
CAAATACGGGGAGGAAAGTCCGGGCTCCATAGAGCAGGATGCCGGTTAACGACCGGACACCGTGAGGTGATGAACAGTGCCACAGAAATTATACCGCCGATGGCCGCGCAAGCGGATCAGGTAAGGTTGAAATGGCGGGGTAAGAGCCCACCGCGGACGTGGTAACACGGACGGCACGGTAAACTCCATTCGGAGCAAGACCAAATAAGCTGGCTATGACGTTGCTCGCGTCGCCAGCGGGTAGGTTGCTCGAGCGTCAGGTAACGAAACGCCTAGAGGAATGACTGTCCACGACAGAACCCGGCTTATCGGCTGGCTTCACTATTTTTATTCTTACATGAAGGGCACATAGGTGTTCCTTGCGCGCACAAATCTGCACATGACAAATTCCAGGCTGGTGGTAGGTGTAGCTCTGTTTTTAGTGATGTTCGGAAACATTTCATTTTTTAAAAATGCTGCCGAAATCTATCCGCCGAACCTGGTCAATATTGCTTTTTTGGGTACTGTGGCGGTTGTGCTGGCCTGTTTCATTACGCTGGTGCTGAGCCTGGTCACATTCAAAAAGATAACCAAACCGGTATTGATCCTGGTATTGCTGGTGTCGTCATTGACCAGCTATTTCATGGATAGCTATAACGCGGTGATAGATACCACGATGCTTCAGAATATTGTGCAAACGGATGTGAACGAATCGCTCGATTTATTTGCATTCAAGCTGGTTTGGTATTTTTTGTTGCTGGGCTTGCTGCCCTCTGTAGTTATCTACAAAATAACGATACCAAAAACTTCGCTACAAGCAGAGTTGGTATCCAAGTTGAAGGTTGTCGTAATATCAGTTTTTATTATTGTAGCAATCGTACTTGCCTTCAGTAAATTCTACAGTTCGCTGCTGCGCGAGAACAAAGCATTAAGGCTGTATACCAATCCGACCTATTATGTTTACTCCATCGGAAAATACCTCAATGAAACTTCGCAATTTGGGAGCAAGGTTTTACGCACGACAGGTATGGACGCAAAAATACCCGCCACTGATATCGATAAAGAATTGGTGATTCTGGTGGTCGGAGAAGCCGCTCGTGCGGATCGATTCTCTCTTAATGGCTATTCAAAAGAAACCAATCCCCTTTTGAAGCAGGAAGATATTGTAAGTTTCTCTAATATGCGCTCATGCGGGACTTCCACAGCGGTTTCGGTGCCGTGCATGTTTTCCATTTTTGGCAGGGAAGGTTATAGCGATAAAAAGGCGAAAACTACACAAAACCTGATTCATGTATTGCGACATGCCGGGGTTAATGTCCTGTGGCGGGACAATAACTCAGACTCCAAGGGTGTGGCCGTGGATATTCCCTATCAGGATTTTAAATCTCCGGACAATAACCCGGTGTGTGACATTGAATGCAGAGATGAGGGTATGTTGTCCGAGCTGCAAGAATATATTGAGGGGAAAAAGGACGGCGATATTTTAATTGTGCTGCACCAGATGGGAAACCATGGGCCAGCCTATTACAAAAGATACCCACCGGCATTTGAACGGTTCACGCCAGTGTGCAAGAGCAACCAGCTGGAAACCTGTTCGCGTGCAGAAATCAGCAACGCTTACGACAACGCCATTCTTTATACCGACTATTTTTTATCCAAAGTGATTGAGCTGCTGAAGCAAAATTCAGCGCAGTTTGAAACTGTAATGATATACATGAGCGATCATGGTGAGTCGCTCGGGGAGAAAGGCTTGTATCTGCATGGAATGCCTTATTTCATGGCTCCGGATGAGCAAACCCATGTTGGCTCGGTAATGTGGTTTGGAGAAAATTACCATGTTGACAGGGATGCGGTTAAAGCTAAATCTGGAAATGAATATTCCCAGGACAATCTTTTTCATACCATGTTGGGATTATTTGAAGTAGGCACGTCTGTTTACGATGTAAAAAAAGATATCCTTAATTACCACCCCTCACCCTAATCGCACAGCTTTGACGCCATGCTGCTGCCGATCCCCCTGAAACAGTTCCTTGATAAACAACCTTAGCTAACCAGCGCAATCCCTTATTTTTTAAGCATTTTTAGTTTACTTCAGCTTCCTCCGCTAACTCCTTGTCCCATAAAGAAAAAACCATGTTTTTGCTTGACCCCTGGATATTTATTGAATATAGTGACGTTAGTGGGTAAAAGTGGGTAAAAGTGGGAGAAAGTAGTGTTTCAGGGAGCCACACAACTTAATCTGGATAGTAAGGGCAGACTTGCCATACCGGCGCGTCATCGTGACGTGCTGCTGGCGCTGTGCGCTGGCAGTCTGGTGTTGACTGCGGATGCGGATGGCTGTTTGCTGGTTTACCCGCAACCCGAATGGCAACCGATACGTGACAAGCTGCTGAAACTTTCCGCACTCAATCCAAAAATCCGTGCTCTACAACGTCGTCTGATCGGCTATGCCGAAGATGTCGTGATGGATGGCGCCGGACGCGTGCTGATCTCGCCGACTTTGCGCAGCTATGCCGTGCTCGACAAGCGCGTAATGCTGGTTGGACAAGGAAATAAATTCGAATTGTGGGACGAGGGTAAATGGCAGGCCCAGCAAGATGCCGGGTTGTCGTTCATGAATGGTGAGCTGCCGCCGGAGTTAGAAGGCTTCTCCTTGTGAGTGAGGGCCTGGCCCATAACACCGTACTGTTGAATGAAGCAATAGCGGCACTGGCGATCAAACCCGAAGGTGTTTATCTGGATGGGACGTTTGGGCGCGGCGGGCACAGCCGCTTGATATTGCAGCAGCTTGGACCGAATGGGCGTTTGGTGGCATTGGACAAGGATCCTGCAGCGGTAGCCGCAGCAAAGGCAATCAGTGATCCGCGTTTCGTCATGGTACACAGCGGATTTGCGCGCATGACCGAAGTGTTGCGCGAATTGGCGATTAAGAACATAGACGGCGTACTGCTTGATCTGGGCATGTCGTCACCGCAACTGGACGACGAACAGCGTGGTTTCAGTTTCAGGTTTGATGCGCCGCTGGATATGCGCATGGATACCAGCAAGGGGCAGACAGCTGCGCAATGGCTGGCTGATGTGGATGAAGGCTTTCTGGGGGAGGTAATACATGACTATGGCGAGGAACGGTTTGCTACACAGATTGCAAGAGCGCTTGTTGCTGCACGCCAGGAACAGCCTGTCACCACCACGCGTCGGCTCAGCGAAATTGTTGCCCAAGCCGTGCGCACGCGTGAACCTGGGAAAAATCCGGCGACACGCACCTTTCAGGCTTTACGGATTTACATCAACCAGGAACTCGAAGAACTTGCGCGGGTTTTGCCGCAGTGCGTGGATAGGTTGAAGCCGGGGGGGCGCATCGTGGTAATCAGTTTCCATTCACTGGAAGACCGAATCGTAAAACATTTCCTGCGCGATATGGCGCAGGGCGATAAGTTGCCGCGCAACTTGCCGATACGCGCTGCCGCCATCCCCAAAGGGAGGTTGCATGTGGTGGGACGTGCGGTGCGCGCTTCAGCGCATGAAGTAGCCGACAACCCGCGTGCGCGCAGTGCGGTGCTGCGCGTGGCGGAACGGACAGAATAAAGCAATGGCCAGACTATCCGCACACCCGACGATAACTCCGCTACTGATGTTGCTGTTGGCAATCATCAGCGCGTTAGGGGTGGTGGCCTCGCAACACAAGGCACGCAAATTGTTCATCAGCTTGCAACAGGAAAAGGAAATGGCCCAGCAAATGGAAATCGAGTGGGGACAGCTGCAACTGGAGCAAAGCACCTGGGCCATGCCGGCACGTGTGGAAAAAATTGCTGCCGCAAAACTGCACATGCAGCTGCCGAATGGTGGCCAGGTGCAATTTATCCGCAATAATAGCCTGAACAGGCAAGCGCCGTGAATTACGCCAGCAGCATACAGACCTCCGGGCTTGCCGCACTGCCGCCGTGGCGGTCGCGTGCGCTGTTTATAATTTTATTGTTCCTGCTATGCGTGCTATGCGTGCGGGCGATTTACCTGCAAGGCATACACAATGATTTCCTGCAACAAAAAGGCGACGCGCGTTATGGCCGGGTGATCACAATCAATGCCCACCGCGGCATGATCACTGACCGCTATGGCGAGCCGCTGGCGATCAGCACGCCGGTTGAATCAGTATGGGCCAGCCCGCCTGATGTAGAGGCATCATCCCGCCAGATAAAACAGTTGGCGCAGGCCCTGGGCATGGACGGCAAGGAAGTAAAAAAACGCATACTGGATAGCGAACGTGATTTTGTTTATCTCAAGCGCCAGTTGCCGCCAGAGCAGTCGGCAAAAGTAATGCGTCTGGAAGTGCCCGGAGTATCGCTGCAACGTGAATACCGCCGCTACTATCCGGGAGGTGAAGTCACCGCGCATCTGCTGGGCTTTACCGACCTGGATGACAATGGCCAGGAAGGTATGGAGCTGGCGTTTCAGGATGCGCTGGGCGGCAAGGCCGGTAGCCAGCGCGTAATCAAGGACCGCAAAGGCCATATTGTAGAGGACGTTGCCAGCATACGCGCGCCCAAGCCGGGCAGCGAGCTGGCATTAAGCATAGACAGCAAGATTCAATATCTGGCCTTTCGCGAAATAAAATCGGCGGTGCAGCAACATCATGCCAAATCGGGTTCTATCGTCGTGCTCGATGCGAAAAGTGGCGAGGTACTGGCGGTTGCCAACTGGCCCAGCTTCAATCCCAATAATCGCGCCAAGCCCAGCCTGGATGTGCTGCGCAACCGGGTGATGACAGATTTGTTTGAACCGGGTTCCACGATGAAACCCTTTACCGTGGCCGCTGCATTGGAAGCGGGCAAGATCACACCCAACACCATTATCAATACCGAACGCGGTGTGATGACCGTCAGCGGAAAAAAAATCCACGATACTCATGCTGAAGCAGCCTTAACGGTTTCGCAGATTATTCAGACATCCAGCAATATCGGCACCGCCAAAATTGCCTTGTCACTCGATCCGGAACTGCTGTGGCGCAGCCTGGGGGCCAGCGGCTTCGGGGCTGCTACCGGCAGTGAATTTCCCGGTGAAGCGGGCGGCAAGTTGCGTGACTACAAAACATGGCGCCCCATCGACCAGGCTACCGTCTCTTATGGTCATGGCATTTCGGTAAGCCTGCTGCAACTGGCGCGTGCCTATACCATTTTTGCCAACCACGGTGACTTGATGCCGGTGTCACTGGTAAAGCTGGATGCCCCGGTGGGCGGACAAAAGGTTTATTCCGATAGCACATCGGCGCAAATGCTCAAGATGCTGGAAATGGTTGTGCAACCTACCGGCACTGCACCGCTGGCGCAAATAAATGGCTATCGTGTCGCAGGAAAAACCGGTACTGCGCACAAGCTTGCAGGCGGAAATTACGTGAATCAATATGTCGCGTCATTTGTCGGCTTGGCACCCGCATCCAACCCGCGCCTGATTGTGGCGGTCATGGTTAACGAACCCGCTGGCAAAGAGTATTACGGCGGCCTCGTGGCGGCGCCAGTATTCAGCAATGTAATGGGTGCTGCGCTGCAATTGCTCAACGTGCCCCACGATGCTCCGCTGGACAATGTCATTCTTCCGCAGTCGGCAGATTTTGTCAGGGAGGAAGTGTGAACCAGAAGACAGAGGACAGAGGACAGAGGGCAGAAGCGCTGGCGCGGCTGTGCCGCGTTCTTGAAAACGAGTGCCGCGTAGCGCGACACGACGATCTGTCTTCCGTCCTCTGTCTTCTATCCTCTGTTAAGTCAGACAGTCGTGCTGTGCGAGCGGGCGATACATTTGTGGCTTATCCGGGCAGCCTGACGGATGGACGCCAATTTATTGCCCAGGCCATAGCCAACGGGGCAAATGCAGTGATCTGGGATACGCACAATTTTGACTGGAATGCTGCATGGCAGGTACCCAATCTGGGCGTCGCCAACTTGCGCCAGCATGCCGGTGAAATTGCCGATTACGTTTATCGCAGCCCTTCCCGGCAATTATGGACGGTAGGTATAACCGGCACCAATGGCAAAACCTCCTGCGCGCATTGGGTTGCCCAATCCCTGACGAAGCTGGGCAGAAAAACTGCTCTGATCGGCACGTTAGGCAATGGTTTTCCGGGGGCGCTGTCGCCTACGTTGAATACCACGCCTGATGCAATCCAGGTGCATGGATTGCTGGCTGACTATCTGGCGCAAGGCGCGCAAGCCGTGGCCATGGAAGTGTCCTCGCATGCGCTGGAACAAGGCCGGGTCAATGGCATGCAATTTTCTGTGGCGATGCTGACCAACCTTAGCCGCGACCATCTGGATTATCACGGCGACATGCGCAGTTATGCCGCCGCCAAGCAAAAATTGTTCGACTGGCCCAACCTTAAATATGCGGCCATTAATCTGGACGATATGTTCGGCGCAGAGCTGGCTGAACAGTTGCAAGACCATGGGGCAGAAACAGTAGGTTATGGGCTGAGCGATGCGGCGCTGCAGTTGGCCGAGCGTTTTGGCTTGCGCATGGTATACGGCAGCGCGTTACGGATGGATGCGGCTGGGCTAAGTGTGCAAGTGCATACCAGCTGGGGTGGTGGCGAATTGCATAGCGAGTTGTTGGGGCGTTTTAATGCGGCCAACTTGCTGGGCGTGTTAGCGGTATTGCTGGTCAGCGGCGTCTCACTGGCCGATGCATTAAACAGCCTTGCGCAAGTCAGCCCGGTTCCCGGGCGTATGCAGACTATCAAATTAAGTGGACATAAGTCTGGCGGTGAACATCATCCCATGGTGGTAGTGGATTATGCCCATACCCCCGATGCGCTGGAGAAAGTATTGCAGGCCTTGCAGGAAATAACCCATGCCAGCGGCGGCAAGGTGATCTGCGTGTTCGGCTGCGGCGGCGACCGCGATCGGGGGAAGCGTCCATTAATGGGCGCGGTGGCCGAGAAAGGTGCAGATGCCTGCATCATCACCAGCGACAATCCGCGCAGCGAAATTCCTAGCGACATTATTGCCGCGATTGTGGCCGGTATGCGTGGCGATACATTCCAGGTTATTGAAGACCGGGCACAGGCGATAGCCCATGCTGTGCATCGCGCAGCCGCCGCCGACACCGTGCTGGTGGCGGGCAAGGGCCACGAAACCTATCAGGAAATCGGCGGCGTGAAATATCCTTTCAACGATGCGCAAGTCGCGTTGCAAGCCTTGCAGGCTTGGCAGCCACAGAAAGACACGCGGGGGATCAAAGCATGATGTTGCTGTCACAAGCCGCACAAATATTGGGCGGCACATTGATTGGAAAAGATGTCGGCTTCGCTACCGTATCCAGCGACAGCCGTTCCATCGAAGCCGGAGACTTGTTTGTCGCGCTGCAGGGTCCGAATTTTGATGGCTCGGCCTTCGTCAACGGCGCGGCGCAAGCCGGTGCCGTTGCGGCAATGGTCAACCAAAGGACTGAAACAGGAGTGCTACGGTCTGAGCAGCATAAGGGTTTTACTCAGTCCTCAGTCCTCAGTCCTCAGATCCCGCTTCTACTGGTCGAAGACACCCGGCTCGCGCTGGGAAAATTAGCTGCACATTGGCGCCAGCAATTCGCCATTCCGCTTATTGCAATAACCGGCAGTAACGGAAAAACCACGGTCAAGGAAATGTTGGCCAGCATATTACGCACCGCGGCAGGCAGCGAAAATGCGGTGTTGGCAACGGCAGGCAACTTGAATAATGACATCGGTTTGCCGCTGACCTTGCTCAAAATGAATGCCGCGCATCGCTATGCGGTGATTGAAATGGGCATGAACCATCTGGGCGAGATTGATTATCTGACGCGGCTGGCACAGCCGGACGTGGCCGTCATCAATAATGCCGGCAGTGCGCATCTGGCCGGCTTGGGGTCGGTGGCGGCAGTCGCCCGTGCCAAGGGAGAAATTTTTGCCGGATTGGTGGAACAAGGTATTGCCGTGATTAATGCAGATGATTTGCATGCACCCCTGTGGCGCGAGCTGGCCAGTAAACATACGATTATCGAGTTCGGGCTGGAGAAGCATGTAGCAGTCCATGCGCAGTGGCAAACCCGGGATTACGGCGCGCACATCGTGGTCAGCACGCCGCAAGGCAGTTTTAACGCGCAATTACAGGTGCCCGGTGTACACAATGTGCGCAACGCACTGGCCGCCACTGCTGCTGCACTGGCAATCCAGGTGCCGCTACCGGCCATCGCGGCAGGCTTGGCGAAATATGCCGGCATGGCGGGGCGCATGCAGCGTCGCGATGCTTTGCACGGCGCTACGCTGATAGATGATACCTATAACGCCAATCCGACCTCATTGCGCGCGGCGCTCAAGGTGCTGGCGCAAAGCACCGGCAAAAAAATCCTGGTGCTGGGCGACATGGGTGAACTGGGCGAAGACGCAGTACGCCTGCACCGCGAAGCCGGAACCGAAGCGCGCCATCTGGGAGTAGACCAGATGCTGGCACTGGGAGCATTGACCCCGTATGCAGTGCAGGAGTTTGGTCCGAACGCGCGCCATTATGAGCGCCTGGAAGACTTACTGGCTGCGCTGAAAAAACATCTGGATGCAACCAGCACAGTCCTGGTTAAAGGTTCTCGCTTCATGCATATGGAACGGGTGGTGCAGCATTGCACCGAGGACAGGAAGTCCAAGCCTGAAGACAGGAGAAGCCCCGGTGCCGCCGGGGTTTTCCTGTCGTCGGTGCTTAGCCGCCGGTCTTCGGATTACCGTACCTGATTAGAGGCATCCATATGTTCTTGGCATTATCACAATGGCTGGCGGAAGATATCAGGACCTTCAGTGTATTTAATTACATCACGCTGCGCGCGGTGCTGTCCGCGATGACCGCGCTGTTTATTTCATTCCTGGTCGGGCCGCTGATGATACGCAAGCTGACCGCCTACAAAATCGGCCAGTCGGTGCGCGATGATGGTCCGCAATCCCATCTGATCAAAGCCGGTACACCCACGATGGGTGGTGCGCTGATCCTGACCTCGGTTGCCATAACCACGTTGTTGTGGAGCGACCTGGGCAACAAATATGTGTGGGTGGTTTTGCTGACTACGCTGGGGTTTGGCGCGATCGGCTGGGTGGATGATTACCGCAAGGTCGTGCACCGCAACCCCAAGGGCCTGTCGGCAAAATCCAAAATGTTCTGGCAATCGATATTCGCGCTGGCAGTAGGCATTTATTTATGGAATAGCGCCAGCCTGCCGGCGCATACCACGCTGATTGTACCGTTCCTTAAATTGCTGGCCTTTCCGCTGGGCGCATTCCTGTTTATTGCGCTGGCTTACTTTGTCATTGTCGGCACCAGCAACGCGGTCAACCTGACCGATGGGCTGGATGGCCTGGCCATCATGCCGACCGTAATGGTCAGCAGTGCATTGGCGATTTTTGCCTATGTCGCTGGCCATGCCGTGTTCGCCAAATATCTGGGCATTCCCTATATTCCCGGCGCCAGCGAACTGGCGGTATTTTGCGGGGCGATTGCTGGCGCGGGTTTAGCCTTTTTATGGTTTAACGCGTATCCGGCGGAAGTCTTCATGGGCGATGTCGGTGCGTTGGCGTTGGGCGCCGCACTCGGCGTAGTAGCGGTAATCGTGCGTCAGGAATTGGTGCTGTTCATCATGGGTGGTGTGTTTGTTGTGGAGGCGGTATCGGTGATGTTGCAGGTGTCGTACTTCAAATTGACGCGGCGGATTTATGGCAAGGGAAAACGCATTTTACTGATGGCGCCGTTGCACCATCATTTCGAACAGAAAGGCTGGAAAGAGACACAAGTCGTCGTGCGTTTCTGGATTATCACGATGCTGCTGGTGTTGCTTGGATTAGCGACGTTGAAATTAAGGTAGTACGTAGGGTGGGCACAAAGCGTGCCCACCCTACGTAACTTGGAGAAGCATTGGAAAAGTTGGCTGACAAAAAAGTGTTGGTGCTCGGCCTGGGTGAAACCGGCCTGTCACTGGTGCGCTGGCTGGTGACGCAAGGTGCCAGCGTGCGCGTTGCCGATAGCCGCGAACAACCTCCGGCAATGGAACAGGTGCGCAGTAATTTTCCGCAAGTTACTATTCATTGCGGCGTCTTCCGCGACGAAATTTTCAGCGATGTTGATTTGATTGCGATCAGCCCCGGCATATCACTGCACGAACCCAGTGTGCTGCGCGCTGCCGCGCGCGGCATTCCGATCGTGGGCGATGTGGAATTATTCGCCCAGTCGCTGGCGAAAAAAAACCGGCCCAAATTGATTGCCATTACCGGCGCCAATGGCAAGACCACGGTCACCAGCCTGGTGGAACATCTGTGCCACGCCGCAGGCAAGGATGTGGTGGCGGCAGGCAATATTTCCCCGGCCGTGCTGGATGCCACGATGCAGCGCGGTGCAGCTCAACCCGAGGTGTGGGCATTGGAGCTGTCCAGTTTCCAGCTGGAAACCACCCACCACCTGAATGCCAGCGCTGCCACGGTGCTGAACATCAGCCAGGACCATCTCGACCGCTATGCCAGTATGGATGACTATGCCGCTGCCAAGGCGCGCATTTTTATCGGCTGTGATGTACAGGTGTTGAACCGCGACGATGCGCGCAGCATCAGCATGGCGCAGCCCGGTTGCAAAATCGTTACCTTTGGTTTGAATCTGCCGGATGCTGAAAATGATTTTGGCATCGAACGCGCTGCGCAACACATCTGGCTGGTGCAAGGCAAGCAACGTTTACTCAAGGCCAGTGCATTGCCCTTGACTGGCCTGCACAATGTCGCCAATGCGTTGGCCGCAGTGGCATTGTGTCGCGCGATCGATTTGCCGATGCAACCCTTGCTGGATGCGTTGCGCACTTTCAAGGGTCTGCCGCATCGCGTGCAGCATGTGGCGGAAATAAACGGCGTGACTTATTACGACGATTCCAAGGGCACCAATGTCGGCGCAACCGTGGCGGCACTGCAAGGCCTGGGACGCAAGGCAGTGCTGATTGCCGGGGGTGAAGGCAAGGGCCAGGATTTTGCCCCGCTCAAACCTGCTGTGGCACAACATGCGCGGGCGGTACTGCTGATCGGGCGCGATGCACGGCTGATCGACGTGGCACTGAATGGCAGCGGTGTAGAAGTGGTTCACGCCAGGGATATGCGCGACGCGGTGCAACAAGCGTCCCGGCTGGCGCGTCGCGGCGATGCGGTATTACTGTCGCCGGCCTGTGCCAGCTTCGACATGTTCCGCAATTATGTACATCGTGCCGAAGTGTTTATTGCTGAGGTACTGGCCCTAAAAGGAATGGGGGCATGATGCACGCCCACATCAGTGCAAATCGCGCTTCGGCACCGCCGGTGGCCGCACCCGAATACGACCAGGTATTGGTGTGGATAGTGCTGGCCCTACTGTCCATTGGTCTGGTGATGGTCTATTCGGCTTCGATAGCCACGTCGGAAGCCAGCAAACAGACCGGCTTCAGTGCCGAATATTATTTGATACGACATGGCATTTATATTTTGGTGGGCGGCCTGATAGGCGTTGCGGCATTCCAGATATCGTTGCAGGAATGGCAGAAATGGGCGCCCTATTTGTTCTTGCTGGGCGTAGCGTTGCTGGTGCTGGTGCTGATTCCCGGCATAGGCCGCGAAGTGAATGGCAGCCAGCGCTGGTTGCCGCTGCTGGTGGTCAATTTGCAACCGTCGGAATTGATGAAATGGTTTGCGGTGCTGTATGCCGCCGATTACACAGTGCGCAAAGGCGGCGTAAAACATACGCTGGTCAAGGGTTTTTTGCCGATGTTTGGCGTGATGACATTGGTCGGATTCTTGCTGCTACTGGAACCGGACATGGGCGCGCTGGTGGTGATCTGCCTGACTGCAGTGTTTATCCTGTTTTTGGGCGGTTTCAATGGCAAGGTGTTCAGCGGGCTGGTGATTGCGCTGCCGCTGGCGTTTGCTGCGCTGATATTTTCTTCCAGTTACCGCACCCAGCGCGTGCTGGGTTTTCTGGATCCATGGTCGGATCCTTACGGCAAGGGATATCAATTGAGTCACGCGTTGATTGCTTTTGGGCGTGGTGAATGGTTGGGTGTAGGGCTGGGTGGCAGCATAGAAAAATTATTTTACCTGCCCGAAGCGCATACCGATTTTCTGCTGGCAGTAATCGCTGAAGAGCTGGGTTTTATCGGAGTGTGTGCGGTGCTTATCCTGTTCGCCGGTTTGCTGATCCGCGCGTTTGCGATAGGCCGCCGCGCAGCGATGCTGGACCGCCAGTACCCGGCATTGGTGGCGCAAGGTATTGCAGTCTGGCTGGGCGTGCAAATGTTTATCAACAGCGGCGTCAACATGGGTATTTTGCCGACCAAAGGTTTGACATTGCCGTTCATGAGCTTCGGCGGCAGCGGCATAGTGGTGAACTGTATTGCGGCTGCGCTGCTGCTCCGGATCGATTTTGAAAATCGCAGCATGATGCGCGGAGCGCGAAAATGACGCGCAGTATTTTAATCATGGCAGGCGGAACCGGTGGCCATATATTTCCGGCACTGGCGGTGGCCGACTGTTTGCGTACCCAAGGCTGGCGGGTCACTTGGCTGGGCGCGCGCAGCAGCATGGAAGCCGAGCTGGTGCCCAAACAGGGCTACCCTATGGCTTGGGTGCGTTTCTCCGGGTTGCGCGGTAAAGGCCTGCTGCGCCAATTGCTGTTGCCATTTAATTTGCTGGTGGCGTTCGCGCAAAGTGCTGCGGCCTTGCTGCGCCACCGCCCGGATGTGGTGCTGGGCATGGGCGGTTACATCACTTTCCCGGGCGGCATGATGGCTACGCTGTTTAACCGCCCGCTGGTGATACACGAACAGAATTCCATCGCTGGATTAAGCAACAAGGTGCTGGCACGGCTGGCCACGCGGGTCATGAGCGGCTTTCCGGATGTGTTACCCAATGCGGAATGGTGCGGCAACCCGGTGCGCGACAGCATCACTGCATTGCCGCCACCGCCGGTGCGTTACATGGCACGCAGCGGTGTGCTCAATTTATTGATAGTCGGCGGCAGCCTGGGTGCCAAGGCCATCAACGAATGCGTGCCACAAGCGCTGGCCTTGCTGCCGCTGGCGACTCGACCTCAGGTATTGCATCAGACCGGCAAGCAGCATTTTGATGCGGTGCAGGCAGCCTATGCGCAGGCAACGGTGTCCGGCGAAATCAAACCTTTCCTGGAGGACATGGCACAGCACTATGCCTGGGCCGACATTGTCATTTGCCGTGCCGGTGCGTTAACCATTGCCGAACTGGCGGCGGCAGGTGTAGCCAGCATCCTGATTCCGTTTCCGTTTGCAGTGGACGATCACCAGACCGGCAACGCGCGTTTCCTGAGCGAAAATTCCGCAGCAATATTATTGCCCCAAGCACAACTTACGCCGCGTTATCTGGCAGATTTGCTGTGCGACATGACGCGCGAACAGGCACTAAAAATGGCGCAAGCCGCGCGCCAACTGGCCAAGCCAGAAGCGGCACAGCGCGTGGCACAAGTGTGTATGGAGCTGGCAACATGATTACAAAACATTTACCACAGAGACACAGAGACACAGAGAAAGACAACAAAAGAATTTATGATTTTCTTTTCTCTGTGCCTCTGTGTCTCTGTGGTGAGGATTTCCCATGAGACACAAGGTTAAACATATTCATTTTGTCGGCATCGGCGGTTCCGGCATGAATGGCATCGCTGAAGTGCTGCTCAATCTTGGCTACCAGGTCAGCGGCTCTGACCTGGCCGACAATGCTGTCACGCAGCGCCTGAAAAAACTCGGCGCGACGGTTTATCATGGCCATGCCGAGAGCCATCTGGTTTCTGCTGATGCAGTGGTGGTGTCCACTGCGGTCAGCAACAGTAATCCGGAAATTGTCGCGGCGCGCGCGCGCAAAATTCCAGTGGTGCCACGCGCGATCATGCTGGCCGAATTGATGCGTCTGCGCCAGGGAATTGCCGTAGCCGGAACGCACGGCAAGACCACTACTACCAGCCTGACTGCCAGCGTGCTGGCCAAGGGCGGCTTCGACCCGACGTTTGTGATCGGCGGCAGACTCACCAGCAGCGGCACTAACGCCAAGCTGGGAGCCGGTGAATTCATAGTGGTCGAAGCCGATGAATCGGATGCCTCGTTCCTGCACCTGCAGCCGATACTGGCCGTCATCACCAATATCGACGCCGACCACATGGAAACCTATGGCCATGATTTCGCGCGGCTCAAGCAGGCATTTGTGGATTTTGTCGAGCACCTGCCGTTTTATGGAATGGCCATGGTGTGCGTGGATGATGCCAACGTGCGCGCGATCCTGCCATCGATTACCAAGCCGGTCACTACCTACGGCTTTGCCGAAGATGCGCAAATTCGTGCAGTGAATGTGCGCCATCAGGCTGGCCAGATGCACTTCACCGCGCTGTGTCGGCAAAACGGCCAGCCGCGCGATTTGCCTATCAAGCTTAACCTTGCCGGACTGCATAACGTGCAAAATGCGTTGGCGGCCATTGCGGTGGGGCTGGAAATTGGGGTGGCTGAAGAAGCGATAGTCAGGGCGCTGACAGAATTCCAAGGAGTGGGCCGACGCTTCCAGCACTATGGCGAGATTGCGCTGGTGGAAGGGGGTACGTTTACCTTGATTGATGATTACGGCCACCACCCGGCGGAAATGAGCGCTACGGTCGATGCGGTGCGCGGTGCATTTCCCGGACGGCGCCTGGTGCTGGCGTTCCAGCCGCACCGCTACACCCGCACGCGCGACCTGTTTGAAGATTTCGTCAAGGTGCTGGGCACTGTCGATGCATTGCTGCTGGCCGAAGTCTATGCGGCCGGTGAGGCACCCATAGTGGCGGCCGATAGCCGGGCGTTGATGCACGCGTTGCGTGTTGGCGGACAAAAGGAAGTGCTGTTTGTGGACCTGATACCTGACATGCCCCACGCCATTCTGCAAATGGCCCAGGAGGGCGATGTAGTCGTGACCATGGGTGCGGGTTCCATCGGCAGCGTGGCTGCCGCAGTGAAAAATACGGCAATGAAACAATGAACATGAGCGAACCCACACAATTCAGCGCAACAGGCTTACGCGGCACAGTGCACCACGATGTGGACATGCGCCGCCATACCAGCTGGCGTGCCGGTGGGCGCGCGCAGCATTTATACCAACCGGCCGACCTGGCTGACCTGGCAATTTTTTTGCGCGCTGTACCAGCCGATGAACCGCTGATCGCAGTGGGCCTTGGCAGCAACCTACTGGTGCGGGATGGCGGCCTGCGCGGCACGGTGCTGTTATTGCATGCGGCCTTGGATGAGTTGCACATAACCGCAGACGGATTGCTGTACGCCCAGGCCGGTGTGCCCGGCGCCAAGCTGGCGCGTTTTGCCGCGCTGCATCATTTGCGTGGCGCAGAATTTTTCGCCGGTATCCCCGGCACGCTGGGCGGCATGCTGGCGATGAATGCGGGTTGCTACGGCGGCGAAACCTGGGATGCAGTGCAGCGGGTGCAAGTGGTAACGCGCAGCGGAGAGCTGCTGGAGCGTACGCCGCAAGAATATGAGATTGGATATCGAAAAGTACTTAGGATCGAGGATCGAGGATCGAGGATCGAGAAGGGGTCTGCTCAATCCTCGATCCTCAATCCTCGATCCTCGGAGTTTTTCGTAGGTGCATGGCTCCGTTTTCCAGCTGGTGATGGCGAAATCGCCCGCGAAGAAATCAAGACGCTGTTAGCCAAACGCATGGCCAGCCAACCGTTGAATATGCCTAATGCCGGATCGGTGTTCCGTAATCCACCTGGCGACCATGCAGCGCGGTTGATTGAAGCGTGCGGGTTAAAGGGGCGGCAAATCGGCGGCGCGCGCGTGTCGGAAAAGCACGCCAACTTTATTGTAAATACCGGCCAGGCCACCGCAGCGGATATTGAAAATTTGATCAACGAAATTCAAGCAACTGTGCACAAAGAAACCGGCATCAAGCTCCACCCGGAAGTACGCATCCTCGGTGAGGAAAACCCTGCATGACTCCCCTCAATCCTCGATCCTCAATCCTCGATCCTGCCTCTTTAGGCAAAGTTGCCGTATTGCTGGGCGGGCGTTCAGCCGAGCGCGAAATTTCACTGAAGAGCGGCGCCGCGGTGTTGGCTGCGCTGCAGCAGAGCGGGGTGGACGCACATCCGTTTGACCCTGCCGTGCAAAATTTGCAGGCTTTGCATGAAGAAGGGTACCAGCGTGCGTTTATCGCGCTGCATGGCCGCTACGGCGAAGACGGCACCGTGCAGGGCGCGCTGGAATTGATGGGGGTGCCCTACACCGGCAGCGGCGTGCTAGCCAGCGCGCTGGCCATGGACAAATGGCGTACCAAGCTGGTGTGGCAGGCGGCCGGCTTGCCCATTCCGGAATATGAATTGCTGACTGAGCAGACTGACTACGCCGCTGTGGTTGCCCGGCTGGGCTTGCCGCTGTTTGTCAAACCGGCCAATGAAGGTTCCAGCGTGGGCATCACCAAAGTGAAGCAGTCCGGAGAGTTGCGTGCGGCGTGGCAGGCAGCGGCCAAATATGACTCGCTGGTGTTGGCGGAAAAATTTATCGGTGGTGGCGAATACACCGTAGCGATACTGGGTGATGACGCGCTGCCGGTGATCAAGATCGAACCGGCCAATGAATTTTATGACTACGAAGCCAAATATTTGCGCAACGACACGCGCTATGTGTGCCCGTCCGGCTTGTCAGAAAAAAATGAAGCCGAGATGCAACGATTGGCACAACAGGGTTTCAAGCTAGTCGGAGGCAGGGGCTGGGGGCGCGTGGATTTTCTGGTGGACACTGCGGGTCGGCCTTATCTGCTGGAGGTGAACACCGTGCCCGGCATGACTGACCACAGCTTGGTGCCGATGGCGGCAGCCAAAGCCGGGTTGAGTTTTGGGCAACTGGTGCTGCAAATTTTAAGCCAGGCACGGGGGTCACGTGATGTGGGATAAGCCGGCCGAATTGAATAATTTATCCAGCGTGCTGTTGGGTATGACTATTCTGCTGCTGTTGATAGGCGCATTGCATTATGTGCTGCACCGCCCGGAATTTAAATTGCGGGCGGTGGTGTTGGCCCATGCGCCGCAGCAACTGGATGTGGCGCAGGTAAAGGCCGCGCTGCATAGCGAACTGCTGGGTAATTTTTTCACAGTGGACCTGGAGCATACCCGGCGTGCTTTTGAGAAGTTGCCGTGGGTACGCAAGGTCAGTGTGCGGCGGCAGTTCCCATGGAAACTGGAAGTGGAGATTGAAGAACACAGCGCACTGGCCCGCTGGAATGACAGCGAGTGGGTCAATACCTATGGCGAAATATTTGCGGTGGACAGCGAGCCGGTTACGGCAGCCTTGCCGGCATTTTTCGGGCATCCCGATAGCGCTGCTGAAGTGACCCAAATGTACCGTGCGTTTACCGAACAATTATCTGCGCTGCAGCAGCCTATCGCGCAAGTTTACCTGTCGCCACGGCGTGCATGGCAATTGCGTTTAAGCAACGGCTTGCTGGTCAAGCTCGGGCGTGACCAGGCGCAACAGCGGCTGGCGCGTTTTGTGGCGGTGTATCCGTGGTCAGAGGACGGAGGACTGTACCCGCAAGGGGTAGGCCGTGCGGTACCCACAGCTATAGCTGTGACCGCTACGCACATGACTAAGGACAGGAGTGGGGTGCAATACGTGGATTTGCGTTACCGGAATGGGTTTGCGGTTAAGTATCAACCCCGTGTTGGCAGCGGAGAAACATCATGAGGAAAAACCGGGAAAGCAAAAATTTGATTGTTGGCCTGGACATAGGCACATCGAAGATTGTGACGATAGTCGCCGAGATACAGGCAGAAGGAACGCTGGAAGTGATAGGCGTGGGCATGCATGAGTCATCCGGCCTGAAAAAAGGCATGGTGGTCAACATTGATGCGACCGTGGCGGCCATTCAGCGCGCAGTGGGTGATGCCGAGTTGATGGCCGACTGCAAAATTCGCGAGGTCTACACCGGCATTGCAGGCAGCCATATCAAAAGCTCCAATGCCAACGGCATGGTCAAAATCAAGGACAAGGAAGTAATACAGGCCGACATAGACCGCGTGATGGAAACCGCCAGTTCGATCAGCTTGCCCGGTGACCAGCAGATTCTGCATATTTTGGAACAGGAATTCAGCATAGACGGCCAGGAAGGTATCAAAAAACCATTGGGCATGAGCGGCATGCGTCTGGAAGTGGAAGTGCATATTGTCAGCGGCGCGGTGGCGGCGGTGCAGAACATCATGAAATGCGTGCATCGGTGCGGGCTGGAGGTGCGCGAAATGATTCTGCAACCACTGGCCTCGAGCAAGGCCGTGCTGTCGGACGATGAACGTGAACTGGGCGTGTGCCTGGTGGATATCGGCGGCGGCACCACTGATGTGGCGGTATTTACCGGCGGTGCAATACGCCATACCGCTGTGATACCGATTGCCGGTGACCAGATTACCAATGACATCGCAATGGCATTGCGCACGCCGACCAAGGACGCCGAAGACATCAAGATCAAATACGGCTGTGCGCTGCGCCAGCTGTCTGATGATGGCCCGATAGAAGTGCCCGGCGTGGGCGAGCGCGATACGCGCCAGTTGTCGCGGCAAACGCTGGCCGAAGTAATAGAGCCACGCGTCGAAGAATTATATTCGCTGGTGCAGACCGAATTGCGGCGCAGCGGTTTTGAAGACTTGCTGTCCTCCGGCGTCGTCATCACCGGGGGCAGCGCAGCGATGCAAGGCATGGTGGAATTAGGCGAGGAAATATTCCATATGCCGGTGCGCCTGGGCGTGCCGCGCTATGTCGGCGGACTAGCGGAAGTGGTGAAGACGCCACGCTTTTCTACAGGCGCAGGCTTATTGCTGTATGGCATGGAACAGCACCAGCGCCAGCAGATAGCCCGCTTGCACTCCAGTTCTTTCAGCGACGTACTCGGCAGGATGAAGGCGTGGTTCCAGGGGAATTTTTAGTGAAACATTGAATAAATCGTCATTCCCGCGAAGGCGGGAATCCAGCTTTTTGATTTAACTGGGTTCCCGCCTTCGCGGGAACGACAAAACCAATTAAATCAGTGCCTACTTAGGCATGATTTGAAAATTTATATCGAGGATAGGCAGCGCCAGGCAAACAGTTTTTATTTAGCAATTACATTTTAAGGAGAAAAAAATGTTCGAAATCGTGGAATCACAACTTCAAGACGCAGTGATTAAAGTGATAGGCGTAGGCGGCTGCGGCGGCAATGCCGTGGACCATATGATCGAACAGGGTGTGCAAGGTGTGGAGTTTGTTGTTATCAACACCGATGCCCAAGCGCTGAAGCGCAACAAGGCGCGCACGCAGTTGCAGATTGGCGCGACAATCACCAAGGGATTGGGCGCAGGCGCGATTCCCGATGTCGGGCGTGCCGCTGCCGAAGAAGACCGCGCGCGCATTACCGAAATGGTAAAGGGCGCCAACATGATTTTCATCACGGCCGGCATGGGTGGTGGCACCGGTACTGGCGCCGCACCGGTAGTCGCACAGATCGCCAGGGAAATGGACATATTGACCGTGGCAGTGGTGACCAAGCCGTTTGCACACGAAGGTAAACGCATGCGCCTGGCGCAAGCGGGTATCGAAGTGCTATCCGAATTTGTTGATTCGCTGATCATCGTCCCGAACGAAAAATTAATGAGCGTACTGGGTGAAGACACTACGCTGCTGGAGGCATTCCGTTCCTCCAACAGCGTGCTGCAAGGCGCAGTGGCGGGTATTGCCGAGGTAATCAACGTCCCCGGCCTGGTGAACGTGGACTTTGCCGACGTGCGCACACTAATGTCCGAAAACGGCATGGCCATGATGGGTTCCGCCACCGCTTGCGGGGCCGACCGCGCCAAACGCGCGGCAGAGAGCGCCATGTCCAGCCCGCTGCTGGAGGATGTGAATGTCGCGGGCGCCCGTGGCGTGCTGGTCAATATCAGCTCCAGCAGCAGCCTGACCTTACGTGAATACAAAGAGGTCACCAACAGCGTGCAATTCGCTGTGGATGACGCGACTGTAATAGTCGGCTCGGTGTTTGACGAAAGCATGGGTGACAATTTGCGTGTGACTATCGTCGCAACCGGATTGACTCCAGTAGCGGAACGCAAGCAACCCAAGCCGGAACTGGTATATGGCCTGCGCACTGGCACGCATGACGAACCGATATCCGCGGTTAATTATAAAGAACTGGAAATGCCCGCCGTAATGCGTAATGGCCGTCACCGCGAAGCGGTTGAGGCGATGAAACAATCGGGTGTAGATACGCTGGATATACCTTCATTTTTACGCAAGCAGGCGGATTAATCTCAGCCTGGATGGAATGCTAAATATCGGCCTGGCGGTGATTGCTAGGTCTGCGGTATTTGCTTGCACCCTTCCGGGTTTCCAGCCTCACAGCTTTTACGGAAACTTTCCAAGGCTTCGCTTTTTCGGTCCAGCATGTTCAGCGCACGACCCCGGTTCAATAACACTGCAGAGTTATTGGCATCTGATTCGAGAGCTTTGTCATACAGGCTCAGTGCCTGGAGGTAATCGTCCTGCGCTTCCTTCTGCCTGGCAAGGATCAGGTGCACATTAGCCCGGTTCGAATAATAATATGCGTGCTCCGGGTCTAATTGAATGGCCCGGTCAAAGTCATTTAACGATTCGTTATAGCGGCCAGTTTTTGCAAGTATCAGTCCCCGGTTTCCATAAGCTTTGGCGTGTTTTGGTTTCAGGTTAATTGTTGCGTTGTAATTTTCCAGCGCTTCATTAAATTGGTTAAGATTAAGATGCAGATTACCTCTATTGAAATAGGCAGAGGCATATTTGGGGTCAAGTTCAAGTGTTTTATCATAGTCTGCAAACGCTTCAGTCACACGGCCCGCAGCCGCATAAGCACTGCCGCGATTGTAATATCCCCTTGCAACATAAAGCAGGTTATTCCCCTGATATTTGCTGATCGCATCAGACCATGTCTTGATGTTGTCGGAAAATGTATCCAGCCTGTTCCATGCCAAACTGGCAAGCACCATGCAGGCGACAACCAGGACAGCAACGTATTTCCTGGTGGAAGTGCCGATGAGACCGAACAATACAAAAGGCAGGCCGCTCATCCACAGGTAGCTGCGATACAGTACAAACGGCTCCTGGATCCTGACGGTAGATATTTCTGTCAGATACAGTACCCATGGAAACAGCATTCCGAATCCGAGCAGGCCTGGCCGTCCTCCCTTCAAAAGTAATTTCATTGCCAGCACTGGGTATGCCAGGAACAGCATAAAGCCCGGAAACTGCGGCCAGGATAAAAAATGAGTGGCGAATGGCTGGCGGATATCGATAGACATCCAGCCAGAATAGGGAATGATCCACAGCAGCAGATATTTGAAGAAAAGGTATCCCTGGGTGATAACGCTCAAAGGATAGGCATGATCGACATCAATATCCTGCTGATGCTCACTCATTTGAGCCAGAATCTCTGCTGCATGGGGTTCATAGGCTGCGCCCAATAACCCTTTCGTTCGCAAAATGACAAAAAGGCCAATCATGGAGTAAAGCGTAAAGGGCAAGCACACCCTCTTGATCAGCGCCATGGATGGTTTGTGCAGCAGCAATGTCAACGCAGTGGCCACACCGGGGATCATGATGCTATGTTCTTTAGAAAAGACCGCCAGGAAATAGAAAATAGCGGAAATCACAAACCACCTGGTTTTGCCCTTGATGAAACCTTCCAGGTAACAAAGAAGGGCCGCAATGCCGAACAGGGTGGCCATAAGAATACTGCGCTGGACAAGATAGGCAACACCATAAACAGCGACCGGGTGCAGCGCAAAAATAAGGGCGGCAAAGAAAGGGAGCCAGCGTGGTTGAGGGGCAATGCCTTGTTTTGGCAACACCGCATCCAGCACGCGGGAAAAAAATATGAACAACAGAATGGTGGTGACTGAATGTAATGCCACATTGACCAGGCGATACCAGAACCAGTCTTGGCCGAATAGGTTATAGGTCCAGCCAAATGAAGCGTACAGCAACCATCTTAAATCCAGATGAAAGGAAGAGCTTCCTAGCTGTCTTAAGAGAGGGTCGACAAAAAATGGAAGGTCATCAAAAACTAATGGATACCGCAGGGAGTGGCCATATAGCAGTGGGATCGCTATGACCAGCAGGACAAGATAAAAACGGGCGGGTAAGGGGTTGCTGGATTTTTGCGGATGCAGAATGGCTGCATTATTAGCAGCCATGAGACGCCCCTTTTTTTTGGAAGCCATACTTAAAGATTCACCAGCATAAGCAGGGCCGCTATTGTATCAGTTGAATATATGATCTTTGGCTAACGTGGCTTGGAGTAGATATTCGGCTTTAGGGTAGGATCGATCCCCGGTATAATCTTATTCATTCCCCTTTTATCGATAGAGGGTTAGCAGAGGAAAATAGATTGATTTCGCAGGATTTAATTACCAAAGCCTACGGCGAAGCAAAGCGCGAGGGCAGGCAGGTGCTGGAGGTGCTGGAGGATGCATTGCATTTGCCATCGGATGATTTTGTGGCACAGCTGGCGGCCACTTTTCATTATCCGGTATTAACGCTGGCTGACATGCAGCACATGCAGCCTGCATTCAAAGTGATTCCCTATGCCGAAGCTGTGCGCCGTGAATGCATTGCCTTCCTCGACGCTGAGGGCAAATTGCTGGCGGCGATTGTGGATCCATTCAATGTTGATTTGCTGGCCTGGGGCGAAGACCGCATGGATGGGCCGGTGGTGTGGCATTTGGCGCAGCGCGCGGACATCATTGCTTATCTGGCCAGCTTCGAAGAAACGCTGCGCGCGATGGAAAGCATACAGGGCGGAGCCGCTGATGGTGCCAGCCGCGGCGGGCATGCAGAAGAACTGTCGCTGCAGGCTATCAGCGAAGACACCAGCCCGGTCATCAAGCTGGTCAATTCCACACTTTACGATGCGCTGAAGACCGGCGCCAGCGATATTCACCTGGAAAGCGGCGCGCACGGGCTGACGATAAAATACCGTATCGATGGCGTGCTGGCGACTATCGCCAATGTGCAGGTGGTGGAAACCGCCGAGCAGGTTATTTCGCGTATCAAGATTCTGGCCGAGCTGGATATTGCCGAACGCAGGACACCGCAAGATGGCCGTTTCAAAGTGGTGATGCAAGGCCGCGAAGTGGATTTCCGCGTTTCCATCATGCCCAGCATTTTTGGTGAAGATGCCGTGTTGCGGATTCTGGATAAGAAATCACTATCCGATGAATTGCAGGGTCTGCGCCTTGATACTCTGGGTTATGAAGGTGAAGTGTTGCAGCAATTGCGGCGGCTGGCGGCCGAGCCTTATGGCATGTTGCTGGTGACCGGGCCGACCGGGAGCGGCAAGACCACGACTTTGTACGCGATGATTTCCGAGATTAACCGTGGCATTGAAAAAATTGTGACGATCGAAGACCCGGTCGAATATCAATTAGGCGGCGTGCTGCAAATTCCGGTGAACGAAAAAAAGGGACTGACCTTTGCCCGTGGCCTGCGCTCCATTCTGCGCCATGACCCGGACAAGATCATGGTGGGTGAGGTGCGCGATTCTGAAACTGCTGAAATTGCGGTGCAGGCTGCGCTTACCGGCCATCTGGTATTCACAACGGTGCATGCCAACAACGTATTCGATGTGATAGGCCGGTTTATTCATATGGGTGTCGATCCCTACAGTTTTGTGTCGGCGGTAAATGCGGTATTGGCGCAACGGCTGGTGCGTTTGAATTGCCCCAACTGCAAGGAAGAGATGGAACCGGATGCGGCGGAAATAAAAGCTTCCGGATTGTCGGTGCAGGATATGAAGCAATACCGCTTCATGAGCGGACGAGGTTGCGGGGTTTGCCGCGGCAGCGGCTACAAGGGGCGCAAGGCGATCTCGGAATTGTTATTGCTGAATGATGAAATTCGGGAACTGGTGATAGGACGCGAGCCTATCCGCCGGCTGAAGGACGCAGCACAACGCAGCGGTACCCGCTTCCTGCGGGAATCGGCGCTGGATCTGGTCAAACGCGGTGAAACAACACTGGAGGAGATAAACCGTGTTACTTTCGTTGCATGACCGTGTGGGAGTTGAGCTGTCGCCCCAGAGCGTAACGTGGGTGCGAATGGCGCGCGGCTTTAACGCCAATGTGCTGGACAAGGGCCAGGAAAAAGTCCTGTTGCAGCCGGGGGAACCGTTATGGCAGTCGGCAGTCCATAAATTGCGGCACATGATAGTGGGAGAAACCTGGAAAGGCGCGCAAGTGAGTGTGGTGCTATCGAATCATTTTGTGCGATACGACTGTTTGCCTTGGAATGACGCCGTCGAAGATGAAGAAGAGTTGTTGGCTTTTGCGCGTCACCGGCTGACCCAAACTTATGGCGCATCGGCGAATAGCTGGGCGATCAGCATCAGCCCGGCCGGGAAAGGCAAGGCCCAGATAGCGGTGGCCGTGGACGATACATTTCTGGAAATGTTAAAGCAGGTCATAAGCGAAGAAGGAATCAGGCTGCATTCGATCCAGCCTTACTTGATGGCGAGTTTTAACCGCTTCGCAAAAAATATGGCGCAAGACAGCGGATGGTTTGTCGCAGCCGAAGCAGGGCGTTTTGCGTTGGCATTATTCCAGGAAGGGCAATGGAAACGGGTGGTGCTGCGCCGTGGGGGCGATATGCCGGCACTGCATGAATGGCTGGAGCGCGAAAATATGGCGAACGGGGAAAGCGCGCCGTGCCGCGAAGTTTTCCTGTTCGGCCCGGAGATTGCGCGAGATGCGGTATTACCTTCGTATACGCTGCATCGTCTGGAATTGCCTGCGTGCCAGGGGTATTCCCCGATCACGGATGTGCGCTATGCGATAGCGATGAGCGGAGTAGCGTAATGCGCAAATTAAAACTGGATTTTAATATTCAGCGGCGGCGCAACGAGTGGGTAGGCTGGACATTGTTGATAATTGGTTTAGCGTTATTGGCGGAAATGACCTTCTCTTATATCAGCCTGCAGCGGGAAATGGGCAATCTGGAACAGACATTGGTCAAAAATGGCATAGCGGCAAAAAAGCCTCGGCCGAATAGTGTTGTGTCGTTCACTCCGGAAGAAGTGGATCATGCGCGCGAAATCATAGGCCGGATCGCGATCCCCTGGGGTGAGTTATTCAAGGCGGTAGAAACGGTAAAAGCGGACCGGGTAGCGCTGCTGGTGCTGGAGCCGGATGCCAAAACTGAAAAACTGCAATTACGCGGCGAAGCCGCCGACCTGGCTGCGTTGTTGACCTATGTCGCGCGGCTGGAACGGACACCACAACTGCGTGATGTGTATTTGTTGCGGCATGAGATCAAGCCAGGCATGAATCCGGCGTATCCGGTGGCATTTTCCGTTAATGCGCGTTGGGGGGTATTGCCATGATGGAACAGTGGAATCAGCTCAGGCATGAATTAGGCTGGCAGGGAATAAGCGGGATAGTTTTGATATTGGCTGGTTTAATACTATCGAATGCAGTTCTAACGCCGGTGGAAGAGCGCGCGGCAGAAGCACGCGAACAGGTTGCGGCACAGGATACGCGCACCTCGTTGGGCGCGGAAATGCAGCGCCAGGTGAATAATTCACCGACTGCCATGCTGGAAAAATTTTATGATTTTTTTTCCTCTGACCAGGAAACCACCGATTACCTGGCCAAAATATACAGCTTGGCGCAGTCGAATGGCCTGGTTCTGAAAAAAGGCGATTACAAGGTGACCCGCAATCAGGGCGAGCGCATCACGCAATATCAGATTTCGCTTCCGCTGACAGGGGGCTATAATCCCATACGCAGTTTTACCGCTGATGTGCTGGATGAGATTCCTACTCTTTCACTGGACCAAATCCGGTTTGAACGGAAGCAGGCAAATGATACGACCGTTGAGGCGGAAGTGATATTTACCTTATACAGGAGCAATCATGAGAAAAACACACAGGAATAATATTCGGACAATGCTGATCGGCGTGGTATTGCCGTTATGGCTCTTCAGTTTTCTTTTCGGCAGGAGTAGCGTGGCCGTGGTTGAAGTGGCCCAATCTCAGGCGTTAAGGACCGGCGCGGCCCAGTCTGCTGAACGCCGCTCCGCGATGGACTTGAATGTCGATAACCTGGCTCGTCCAAGGTTAAAACCATCCAAGTCCGACCCGTTTACTACCTTTGTCCCCAAGCCGCGTGTAATCCCGACTGTCGCCGCTCCCCCGCCTCCGCCCCCTGCGCCGGTGGCTCCGGCTCTGCCCTTTACCTATCTGGGCCGTATGGTTGAGAACGATAACACCGTGCTGTTTTTGTCCAAACAAGACCAAAGCTATAGCGTAAAAGTAGCGGGCATCTTGGATAAAAATTATCGTGTGGAATCGATCAACGAGGACCAGGTGGTGTTTACCTACTTGCCGCTGAATATCCAACAGACATTATCGTTTGGCCGCAGGGGCTGATTTATCGGCCAGATGATTGCCATGGATGTTCGGAAAGTGAAGCAAACCGGCTTCACGTTGATTGAATTAATGGTGACCGTGGCGATCATTGCCTTGCTGGCAAGCATCGCCTTCCCTATGGCTGAAGTGGCCGCCCAGCGCAGCAAGGAGCAGGAGCTGCGTTATTCGTTGCGCCAGATACGCGAAGCAATAGACAGTTATAAACAGGCGTGGGATGAAGGGCGTATCCAGAAAACCCTTGGGCAGTCCGGCTACCCGCCTGAACTGAAAGACCTGGTGGAAGGTGTCAAAGACGCCAAGAGCCCGGAAGAAAAGAAAATATATTTCCTGCGCAGTTTGCCGCGCGATCCGATGTCGATAGATGAGCAGGCTACCGCAGAAGAAACATGGGGTAAGCGCAGCTATGAAAGCCCTCCGGATGACCCGCAGGAAGGGGAGGATGTATTCGATGTGTATTCGCTTAGTGAACGCGAAGGGCTGAATGGAATTCCTTACCGCGAGTGGTAATTCAACGAGAATTCCGTTAGGAAATTCTACCGGCTTCCCCCTTTGAAAAAGGGGGATCGAGGGGGATTTCTGTATCTTGGTTCAATGGGCGATGCACAATCTTTCTCCCACGGTGAGAAGGATTGTGATGAAGGAGCGAGATTGAGGGTCTCAGTAAATTAGAAACGGAATTAGATTTTCCCTCTGATGACCATGCAACTACGGATTCAAATTGATATCAGTGGCTCATAAACAATGCCGCCAAGCCGAGAAATATAAAAAACCCGCCGCTGTCAGTAATTGCAGTCAGCATCACGCTGGAGCCAATAGCGGGATCCCGCCCCATGCGATGCATGGCCAGCGGAATCAGCAATCCGGCCAGCGCACCCAACAGCAAATTAAGCAGCATCGCACTGGTTAAAATCAAACCCAGCAGCGCGTTGTGGTAAAGAAAAAACGCAAATAACCCCGCTACCCCGCCCCACACTATTCCGTTCAGTAATCCAATCGCCAGTTCTTTGCTGATCAGGCGTCGCGCATTATTGGTCGTGATCTGACCCAGCGCCAGCGAACGGATGATGATAGTGGTAGTCTGGTTGGCCGAATTGCCCGCTATCCCGGCCACTATAGGCATCAGTGTGGCGAGTGCGACGAATTGTTCTATCGTATTTTCAAAACCGCCGATCACGCGCGACGCAAAAAAAGCCGTACACAGGTTTAACGCCAGCCACATCCAGCGGTTTTTCGCGCTTTTCCAGACCGAGGCAAAAATATCCTCCTCTTCGCGCAAACCGGCCAGGTTCAACACATCGCTTTCCGATTCAGAACGGATATAGTCCACGACCGTGTTCACTGTCACCCGTCCCACCAGCCTGCCCGTGTCATCCAGCACGGGCGCCGACACTAGGTCGTAACGTTCAAATGCTTGAGCCGCCTGTTCAGCTTTTTCATCGGAATGCAGTTTGATCGTGTCGGTTATCATCAGCGAACTGACGGGCATATCGGGTTCGTTGACAACCAGTCGGTGCAGCGGCAGCACGCCTTTGAATACTTCATCGCGGTCGACAACGAATAACTGGTCTGTGTGGTCTGGCAGCTCATCAAAGCGCCGTAGGTAACGCGACACCACTTCCAGTGTGACATCTTCGCGTATGGACACCATATCAAAATCCATCAGCGCGCCGACCGTGTCTTCCGGATAGGAAATGGCCGACCGCAGCTGCTGGCGCTCTTCGACCGACAGCGACTTGAATACATCATGCATCACCGCATTGGGCAGGTCGGGCGCCAGATCGGCGATCTCGTCGGTGTCGAGCTGTTCTGCCGCCTCGCGCAATTCATCGCTGCTCATCGTGGCAATCAGCGTTTCACGCACCGCGTCGGAAACTTCAATCAGGATATCGCCGTCACGGTCAGCCTTGGCCAGATCCCACACCAGCAAGCGCTGTTCGATAGGCAGCGCTTCCAGAATGTAGGCTATGTCAGCCGGGTGCATCGCTGCCAGTTTGTCACGCAGGATGGCCAGATGCTGCTTGTGCAGCAACCTGTCCACCAGCTCATGGCGCTCCGCGCGCGGCATTTCCTGATGACGGGCAAACGTCTCGACCAGCGCGTGCTTATCCAGCAGGTGTTGCACCTGCTGCAGGTGTTCCTGCACGTTTTCGGTGTAGTGAGATTCGTGGTTTTCGGTCATTGTCCGCTGCCTGCCAACGAGAAGCTGAAAGACTGCGGGTATTGTAAAGAAATTGGATGGAAGCAGGGCGGAAAGTTGGACTGTGCGCTTCCAGTCAGACAGGGCGCGGTAGCCAACCGCGAAATGGCAGGTTAACCCGGCAGCAGCTTGCGAATGGTTTCCAGTATGGCGCGATTTTTATCAGCAGACCCCCCTGTTGGGCCGGAGACGTCAAGTTGATTGATTGCAGCGCGCAGGGCAAGCAAGCGTTGCCTTTCTGTTTCCCGCCAGGTATGGGCAAGCTCGACTACTTTATGCGGCTTGGCGGAGAGTTCGTCTGGAGAAAAATCCAGAGCTTCGACGCGGGTGATCAGTTCGGTCAGTGGCCGCAAAATGGAAGCGAGATGGCGTGCCCATAGGCGGTCAACAATCCAAAGCACAAACAGGTTAATGGCCAGTAAGCCGCTGAGGCCTATGAGGGCCATCTTGATCAGCGGATAAATGTCGGGCTTACCCACGGCATGTGCCCGATACAAATTGGCTTCGACTGCGTTAATCAATTGCAGGTACAGCAGCCACAGCGCGCCGCCAACAAGAATGATTTCAAGGCTGACCAAGGCAATCAGCAGCCATCTTTGCACCGAATGATCCACATACACGATGCGGCGTTTGATAATTTTTGGTGGAGTGGGCATAGGTTATAAATCGTGACATTCAAAACATAATGCAGAACCGTTGTTGCTGATGACCAGTTTGCCATGGGCTTTGCTATACCCTTCGTGGCACGAAATGCAGCTGACCATTCCCTTGGGCAACTTGATTTTTTGAGATAGCCGGGAAACGTCATGGTACCCGCCGGCCTTTGCTGCCCGCAGATAATCGCGGCCGACCGGGTGGCTGAGTGCCCCGTGGCTATCCAGCACCCCATTGTCGCTAATATTAACATCGCCATTCTCGGTATGGCATCCCATACATTGAATGGAGTATTGGTCCAGGTTTTTCCAGTCGCGGGCAATTTTCGCGCCCAAATGGCCCGATGAAGTCAGCGATGCGCCTCCATCCTGCATGTCATCAAAAAATTTCTGGCTATGGCAGGATTTACACAGCCCTTCACCGCGTGCTGGTCCCCGCAATTTGCCGTGCGCCTCGCTATGCACCAGGTGACAAGTGCTGCAGGTCAGTTCGCCCTTCCAGTCTAATGGATAAATGGCCGGAATTTTTTGCTCCGGGGCAGGGACGATTCCGCTGATATGGCTTATTGCCATTGAATCCTGGTGACACTGGCTGCACAGCACTTCTTGCGAAGCAACCAGCAATGAAGAATTGGCGGTGACAGTGTTGTTACCGGCAAGATGGCATTCCACGCAATTTGACCCCATCGGGTGAATAGGGGAGGACGCGATATCGGCATACAACCATGCACCGGAACCGAAGCCCAGCAGAACCATTGAGGCAAGCCCGATGTTAAAGACGTACTTCACGGTCGACTTCCTTTAATTTTGAAATGGAAGCCGCCGCCAGCGTATCGGGATGAGCCAGCATTTCCTCGGCAACCGTGCGCATTTTGCTGTAGTGCGTTTGCAACCTGGCTACGCTGCGCTTGATTTGCTGTTCTTCGTTTTTTAACCTGTCCGTTTTGCGGGTCGGTATCAGTGAAGTGGGGCCGTGCTCAATCAGCATTTCCAAATTGCGCGCGAAGCGGAACAACGGCCCGGCGATATAGAAGCTGGCATACAACGCTATTACCCAGGTAATCAGGCTGGTAAATGAAACCAGGATTAATCCCGCGGCCAGCATGGTAGGGCCGATATTCTTGCGGCTAGAACTAAAATAGCGGGCCATATCAGA
Source organism: Gallionellaceae bacterium (assembly GCA_031400735.1). Lineage (GTDB taxonomy): Bacteria > Pseudomonadota > Gammaproteobacteria > Burkholderiales > Gallionellaceae > Nitrotoga. The sequence continues at coordinate 30,113 of JANNQM010000014.1, read as the reverse complement.
GTAATTTTGTCCCGCGTCTCCGGTAATAAAGTGCAGTACCAGTACCGCACCCAGACAGGTGATTGCAGCAAGGAGGAGGGCAATCTTGGCAATAAAATGCCACTGGAAAATCGTGGGCTGCGTGTTTTCAGGAATGGGATTATTGGGCATGTCGCTTATGTTAATCGCAGTCAATGGGTACCCATGTTAGGACGATTCTATGGAAAAGACAATTTTATAATCAACAAGTTAATTTAGAATAAAGCTAAACTGCAGCAGGGCGTATTTGACGTGCCAGCCAGATTGCAATCAGCGTGGCAGCACACGCGATATAACCGACCAAGTCGTAGTGTTCTATCATGCCTTGGGAATTGGCAGTCAGAATGTAGCCGGCCAACAACGAGGCGATCGCCGAACCAACCGATTGCGTGGCGGAATTCATGCTCATGAAAGTGCCACGCAAACTGGGTTGTGCCGCCGAAGTCACTATTGCCATTGCTGGCACAAACCGACCACTGACCAAAATGAAAAACGGCGTAGTAATGCATATCACGCCCCACACCGGCAAGGCGGGAGCCTGGGTGATTGCCAGGAGAGGCAGCATCGACAATCCGGCAATAACCTTGAAAGTTTGTGGCTTGCCATATTGGTCAGCCAGTCGCCCAAAAAGCCGTGACGTAAAAAACGTACAGACTCCGCCCACCAGGTACATCAACGGCAAGTATGTCTCAGGGAAACCCATATTGGTGGTGGTATAGAGCGTGATATAGGGAATCACAGTAAAGCCGCCTAAAATCAGGAATAGCATGAAGGCCAGCGCACGCCAGTGGTTGGTATGGGTAAATACCAACAGCAGCGGTTTTAAAGTTTGGCTGAAGCGCATGTCAGCCACACGCGTTGGAATAGAAGGCAGCGTAATGCGCCCCATCCACCAGAAAATACATCCTAGCCCAGCGGTAAAAAGAAATGGTGCGCGCCAGCTCAACCCTGGCAGCAGATTGACCAACAGTAGCCCAAGTGGAACCCCGACTACCGTAGATAGAGCGAATGCCCCCATTACTATACCAGTGGCATGCCCGCGCCGTTCATAGGGGATGACGTCTCCGACGTAAGTGTAAATCAGCGCTCCCAGTACACCGCCAAACGTGCCAGCCAGCGCGCGCGCCGTCAACAGCAATGCATAGCTGGGTGCGGCGGCACACAATGCAGTGGCAACAATAAATGCGGTGTACAACAGCAGCATCACATGCCGCCGGTTAAAGCGGTCGATCACAGTGGCCGCCAGGATAGCCGCAGTGGCAGCGGCAAAAGTATAGGACGATACCAACAGGCCGAACTGGCCGGTAGTAAGATGAAAAGAGCGCATCAACATCGGCGCCAGCGGCATGATGATCATGAAATCCAGAATGTGCGTAAACTGGATTCCGGCCAGCGTCAGCAACAAGCGTTTCTCATGCAATGCGCTAAGCGGCAATGTGCGCGGCACCGAGCTAGGGAATTTCAGCATCATCCATGCGTTGCCGAATAATTTCGGATTTTCTCAACATGCCGCGCGCTGTACGGTGAGTATCGTAATAGCGCGGGTTGGGCACCATCGCTGCAAGTATGGCCCCTTGTTGCGCCGACAATTGCCCGGCGCTGACATCGAAATAATGTTGAGCCGCCGCTTCCGCGCCAAACACACCGTGCCCCCATTCGATAATGTTCAGGTAAATTTCGAAGATGCGCCGCTTATCCATTACAATTTCCAGCATCACCGTAATGATCGCTTCCTCGCCCTTGCGCCACGGCGTACGCTTGGTAGACAGGAATAAATTTTTCGCCAGTTGCTGGCTGATGGTGGAACCGCCTGCGACCACCCGGCCCTTCTTCAGGTTTTTGGTGTAGGCTTTCTGGATACCCTCCCAATCGAAACCATCGTGGTCAAGAAATTTGGCGTCCTCTGCCACGATCAGCGCACGCTTCAGATGGTTGGAAATGTGGGCGTATGGCACCCATTGGTAACGCAGCTTTGCCTTGGGATTTTTGTCCTGCATGATTTCCAGGCGAGTATCCATAAAGGCGCTGGTGGCTGGGTTGAATTTCACCCACCAGCAGATATGCGCAAACAGCCATATTTGATACATCACCAGCAATATCAAAAAAATTGCTACAGTGCGCCAAGCCCAACGCCACAGCCATTGACCTGCTTTATTCATTACTTGGAACGCATCGCAGTGATGACCGGCAGGGTACCCGGACGCACCCCCCGCCATAGATAGAAGGATTCAGCAGCTTGTTCCACCAGCATGCCCAAGCCATCTGCCACCCCCGCGGCACGTTGTTCACGCGCGAATTTCATGAACGGGGTTTCCTGTCCGTACGTCATGTCGTAAGCCAGCGCGCCGGGAGTAAAAATACGCGGCGGCAGCGGCGGCATTTCACCTGACAAGCCGCTGGATGTGGCGTTGATGATGCAATCGAAGGATAGGCCATTCAATTCGGGGTAACTATAGATATCAAGATGTCCTTTTGCCGAAAACGCCGCGCCCAGCTGCTGTGCTTTGGCAAGGGTGCGGTTGACCACGCTTAATGTTGCTCCTGCTTCCAGCAGCGGCAACACAATTCCATATGCAGCCCCACCTGCCCCCAAAAGCAGCACACGACGACCCTTCAGCAAAAAGCGAAGATTGACCTCGATATCAGCTATCAGCCCGGCCCCATCGGTATTGTCCCCGATGATGGAAGTGCCATCGAATTTAATGGTATTCACGGTGTAAGCCGCCTGCGCCCGGCTGGTCAGTTGCGTAGGGATATGGCAGGCCGCAAATTTAAAGGGCACGGTAATATTGCAGCCCTTGTACCCTGTCTTGCGCAGCTGCCCGACAACTTCGGCAAAACCATCCAGCGGCGCAAGAATGGCTTCATAGCTGATGTCCTGCCCGGTTTGCTGCGCGAACATCGCATGGATCTGTGGCGATTTGCTGTGGGCGATGGGATTGCCGATGACGGCGTAATGGTCAGTCATTTTTTGAATGGGTAGATAAATTTAGTGTGCACATTGTAAAGAAAAATCAGCCGGGTTTTTGCGAATTCAGCAGCACCGCGATCACACCCGTTCCGGCCAGGGTGCATACCACGGTTGCCCCGCTCGGTAAATCAAACCAGGCCGACAACAGCAAGCCTAGGGTATATCCCGTTATGCCCACAGCAAATGCATATAACGTGCGCCGATGGCGGATACGATAGGTTGCCAGCGCCGGGACGATCAGGCTGGCGAATACCAGATACACGCCGACCAATTGCACCGAAGCGGTCACAGCCAGCGCGAACAATGTATAGAAACCGAGAGTATGGGCTTTAAGTTTGCTCCACTGCCACAGCGTGAGCAGTACACCGGTCAATAACGCAGCGGCAATTAGTTGCTGGGTGCTGACCCAAAGAATTTGTCCGACCAGCAAATCCTTCAAATGCTCGCCGGAATGGACATCGTGGCTCATCAGCAGGATACCGCCGCTGGCGGCGAGGACAAAGGTCAGGCCGATGCAGGCTTCTTTTACTTCCGGCATATATTTTTCAATCCATGCCAGCAATACTGCGCCACTCAGGGCGCTGGCGGCGGCGATCAGCTGCACCAGCAGCGGCTGTCCGGTTAAATCCAGTAACCCGGCGAGGATCATTCCCAATCCGGCAACCTGCGCCACGGCTAGATCGGCGAAGATCACACCGCGCTCCAGCACCTTGAAACCAAATGGCACGTGGGTGGCCAGCACCAGCAGGCCGGCGATAATGGCCGGCAGAAGAATGCTCAGATCAGTGCCGTTCATTTCAGCCCCGCCAATAAGCGTTGTATTGTGTCATCAAACAGGGTGAACAAATCTTTTGCAGCCTCCGTTCCGCCGACGCTGAATGGCACCACCACGGTTGGAATGTGCGCGTGTTCGGCGATCCACTCTGCCGGTTTAGGGCTTTGGTAAGCCGCGCGTATCACCATCCGCGCCGGATGTTGCTGCAATTGTTGCAGCACCTGCGACAGGTGGGCCAGGCTGGGTTCTATGCCGGGCTGGGGTTCCAGTGTCGTGACCTGTTTCAATCCCAGCCAATTAATGAGATAAGGGAAACCGGCATGCTGCACCAGGATTGCCTGCCCTTTCAGTGGCGCCGCCTGGGTTTCCCAGCGTAGCAATGCAGCCTGCCATTTTTTGGTAAAGTCCTGCAAACGGCTGCGATAAAATGCGGCATTGGCAGGATCAAGCTCGACCATACGCGTGGACAGCGCCTGCGCAATCGGCAAAAAATTGCGCGCATCAGTTTGAATGTGCGGATTGCCTGCGGCATGCACATCGCCATCGGCGCGGTCTAGTCTGGTCGGAATTTCAAGCATCGCAACTGATTGCGCCGCCTCAAAGTTGCCCGGCTTGCCCGGTGCGATATCCGGATTGCCAGATTCGCGCAGGATTAATGGCAGCCAGCCAATTTCCAGTTCAGCGCCGGTGCACACCAGCAATTGCGCGCGGCGCGCCTTGGCGATCAGGCTGGGCCGCGCTTGAATCTGATGCGGGTCTTGCAAGGCTGTGGTGGCGGAATAAATGCTGGCTTGGTCACCTGCCAGTTCCTGCGCCAAGGCCGCCCATTCAGGTTCGCAGGCAAAAATATTGAGTACGGCAAAAGCGGGTGCGGCGAGTAGTAAAAAAATGACCGCCAGCAATGATTTTAATAACGATCTCATTGAATGTCCTTATTTGGTTTGTCGTTCCCGCGAAGGCGGGAATCCAGTTTTTAAAGGCTGGATATCCGCCTTCGCGGGTATGACGATTAATTAAAATTGATGCCCGCCATGCGCGCCCAAGCTCATCACGTATTGCACGAATAGTTGATTGTCAGGCAAACCTTGCCGCGATTTATCCTGCGCCAGCTGCAGCCGAAAGCGTGAAAATTCGCTCGGGTTGTATTCCAGCATCAGCGTGCTGTGCTCAGGCGTGTAGCCATAGTTACTAACGACGTTGGCAGCATTTAACGCGCCGACTCGTGCAGTGCCGGAATCAAGACGGTCGTAACGCAATCCGGCCCGCCAGCGCGGCATGAATTGGTAAACCCCTTGCAGATACCAGCCGGATTGAGTAACGGTGTAGCTGTCAGTGATGTTGGTGGTGTTCACATCATAGGTGAGCTGACCATTTTCCTTGCGCCGGAAATATTCGCCCAGCAGCTTGAAATTAGTTTCCTTGACGTTGCCATTCGGTGCGTATTTCCAGATGAAATCCAGCCCGGCGGTTTTGCTGTCTCCGCTGAAGCTGTTGTCTATGCTATTGACCGTGCTGACAGCATTTTCACGCCTGGTCTGGTGCAACGAAATACCCGCGAGCCAACTGCTACTGACGCCGAGATCATCTCCGACATGCGCGAACAGCACGCCTGAACCCGCGCCATTTTTCCGTTGCCGATCACTGCCGGGAAAACTGCGCCCACGCCCCAGCTCGCCGCCAATCTCGACAAAGGTATCGGTGGGTGCCAGCCATTTAAGTTGTATGCCATCTTCGCCCAATTGGTTGTCCCACAGTGCGCGGTATACCAGCGGCTGATCCACAAAATCCCAGGCATGTGCGTGTTGCTCGTTCAAATAACCCAGCCCGGAAAAATAGCGCCCCATTTTAAAATTCAGGCCATGACCGAGCGCAAGCGTTTGCACGAAGGCATTCTCCACGGCCAACCCTCCTTCCGGATCCAGCGCAAGAGTGGCGACACCACGAAAATGCGGGTCAATATTGGCGGCAATGCCCAATTCGGATTCCTTCAGGCTGAAGCCTTGCGAGTAGCCGCTATTGTCGGCGGAGTCGGTAAAACCCGTGATGGCTAATGCGGGGTCCTGCCGGAGTTGCCCGTAGGTACCGGACAATATCAGTGAAATGGCGGGATTGAATGTCCCCTCACCACTGGCTGTAGAGCCGCCAGCGGACAGGCGGTTAGGCTGTGCAGAGGCCGTTTCCGTTTGCTGCAGGCGCTGCTCCAATTGCAGCATACGTTGTTGGTAATCTTCCTGCAGTTGCTTGATCTGTCCGCGAATCTCGCGCAAATCTTCATCGCCTGCGGCATGGGCGGATAGCGAAAGCAATAACGCCGCGCAAAGTGTTGTGTACTTGAACATGGGCGTACTCCAAAAATAAAGGCAAAACCCCGCGAACTCGCGGGACACTTAAGCAATATTTTGGAGCTGAGCAGGCGGGCCACGCGCAATGGCGGCCGGGGGAAGGGTGGAGCGGAATGCCATGACTTGGTAACGTATCACTTCGGTGGGCAGGGATATCACGCGCACAGTGCAGCATGCGCTATGGAGTGCGCCACCCAGCTGTGCATAAACCGCACATTGCTCGCAGGCAGACGACAATGGGAGATGTTTATCCTGAAGCGGTTGGTCCGACAGCGCGTGGGTTAAGACATGCACAGTCCCGCCGTGCTGGGTAAACAGCAGCGCCAAGGCTAATAACGCAGGGAAAAAGATGCGGTTCAATTTCATCGTGAGCGCAAGTTTAACACCACGCACTTTCTGGCCGGCAAATGAAATTATTCGCTTTCCAGGCGATCAGTCGAAGTAAACGTCCATGTGCGCGTGATGCTGAGTATGTCCGCTTCTTTGCGGATGTCCGCAGGTAAGGGGGGAAACGGCGCAGACAGCCGCACAATGCGTTGCGCGGCCGCATCCAGGATGCGTTCTCCGGAGGGCCGACTTACCTCCACGCTTTCCAGGCTGCCGTCGGCGCGGATAGAGACAGTCAGTTGCAGGCTGCCATAAATTTTTTTCTGGCGTGCCGCATTGGGATAATTCAGGTTGCCGATGCGTTCGACCTTGATGCGCCAGGCTTCGATATATTGCGCATAACGGTACTCCTGGGTGCGCGCGCCAATAAATTTGCGGCGCGGCATTTTCTGGTAGGTGTCCATGTTCTTGTCAATTTCCGCAGCCTGCCGCGCAATTTCAAAGGCGCGGTTGACCAGGTCCTGGCCGCTGGATTTATCTTTGGTCTGGCTTTGGGTTTTATTGATTTCCTGCGGCACACTGTGCGTGCTTTTAAGCTGTACCAACAGGTGCTTGGCTTCAAGTTCCAGCTCGCGTACCCGCCGCGCTGATTGTTCCGGGGTAAATTGCTGGCCATCGTTCAACGATGGCAAGGGAGTTTTGGCGCGGCGGTCCTGCGGGGTATTGCCGCCGCCATCAAGATTTTTTTGCGCCAGCGCGTCGGCCTTGACCGGACGCGATTTGGATTTGGTGTTGACCAGCACTACTTGCAGCGGTGAAGTGAGACCCGCTTTCTTGCGCAAGTCGGGCAAGGCGAAGCCGATGCCGAAAAGGATAAGCGCATGCAGCACCAGCGAAAATGCCAGCGCAAAGGAAAGGGGTTGCTTGAGCCAATCTAGCAAAGCGGGGTGGCCTCCTTATTCGGCAGCGGGATGTTGCTGTCATTCTCGCCAACGACCGCAATGAATCGTGTCTGGACATTCAGCTCCAGCAAATCTATCTCGCCAATTTCCAGCGCAATATGGGAATTGGGTGGTAATTCCGGTATGGAAGGAATGCGCAGCAGCAGGGGCAGGGTGGTCAGGCGCACGGTATTTTCGCGTAATACGATAGCCTCGACCTGCTGCACTTTCTCCTGTAGCAACCAGCGCAAACACCAGTATCGTTCCATGTTGCGCTGAAATTCGTTGTATACGGTGTAGGCTGCGTCAAAGTCGGACATCACGGTGAATAGCGTATTGTCGCTTTTGCCGTAAGGAGGAGTTTCAGCGCGTAGCAACGCGATAATCTGCCGCTGGTTTACCAGGTCAACATAGCGCCGCAAGGGTGAGCTGGACCACAGGTATTGCGCCACACCCAGCCCCTGATGCGGTGCCGGCACGGTGCTCATTTTTACTTTGCCATTGTTTTGTGTGCGGTAGATACCGGCCACATCGTGAGTTGCCAGCAGCTTTCCCCATTCGCTGTTCACAAAAATCATCAGCTCCGACACCACCTTGTCTATCGGGGAGCCACGCCTCCGATTGGTGATGGTGATGTGATCGCCGTCCACATAAAAATTGTAATCCAGCTGCTGCGAATTGCTGTCAGATTTGCCGCGCGCCGCTTCCAGGGATTGCGCAATCCGCCACAGCAGTGTCAATTCCTGCGCCAGCGGGTAATCCAGCTTGCCTGCAGCCAGCGTGTCTTCGTTAAACAGTGGTTCCAGTGTGTCATGGCGCAGATTGGCAGCAATAGCAATGCGCTCAACCCGGCTTTCTGTGCCAAGCACGGCCAGCGAGTCCGCATCCACTTCCAGGTACATCGACAGGGTCGGGCAAGTCTTGCCGGTACTTAGCGTAAATGCCTGCACCACGTTATCTGGCAACATGGTAATTTTATCGCCCGGCATATAGATCGTAGACAACCGTTGCGCGGCAACCGTATCACTGGGTGAGCCTGGAGTAATGCCCAGCGCCGGTGCCGCTATATGCACGCCGATTTGCCAATTGCCGTTGTCCAGTTGCTGCACCGAAAAAGCATCGTCAATTTCGGTGGTGGTTGCATCATCAATACTGAAAGCAGTGACGGTTGCCAACGGCAATTCCGTTGCTTGTGAATCAATCCCATCATGCTGTGTAGCCTCCGGGAAACCGGTGCCGCGCGGAAAATATTCGAACAGGAAGCGTTGCAAGTGGTAATTTTGCGATGACGGCAACGCGCCGCAGCGTTGCAACAAATGAGCGGCGGATAAATGGGTTGCCGCGCAAGCGGCTTCCAGTGCTTTCGCTTCTATCGTGTTGCGGTCCGGCTTGTAAATCAGCTGCGGCAGCTTGTCGGTGAATTCTGGTGGCAGTGTGAATGCGGTCAGTTCTTCAGTGTAGCGCGCCTGGGAAGCAGCCAGCAGGCGTTTCTTTTCCGCGCTGGCCAGCGCGGATTGCAATGCCTCGGCAGGCGCAGCCTTATAATGTCCTTTGCCTTTTTTGTAAAAATAGATCGGGGAAGAATGCAGGCAGATCAGCACCCCTGCTGATTCCAGCGGGCTGGGCGCATGGCCGACATATTCGCTGGCCAGCACATCAAAACTGAATTCATCGGGTGGGCAACATTGCCACAAAAATTCTACGTCTATGCTGGCGGCAATGTCCTCCGCTTGCGCGATAAATTCCGCCAGCCCCGGCTGGTTAAAGCGTAGCAATACATTTGCCGTTTTTATTTTACTGCGCTTACCATGCGTGCTTTCCACCTGCAGCGAGGTGGTGTTGTCAGCAAGTATCGATCCGACCTTGAAACTGCCGTCTTCTTCGTAAAATATATTCATCGGAAATGCGGCGAAAAAAGTGACGCGATTATACCCCAGCGTTCCCGCCAGCCCGGAATTTCACTTCAATTTCGGGCTGGTATTGGGGGTAAACTGGATTTCATAAAATCTAGTATCATGGGTAGCAAGAAATTCGGAGTACCCCTCATTCCTCACATCTTCAAAAAGGATTTATCATGAAAAAATGCAGCACGCACCTTATTTTCTCGAACTTGGCGATGGTTTCCAGTCTTGTTTTTTCAATTTCCATTGCGCAGGCTGGCCCGGATCAGCATGGTTCCATGCACGAGCAACCCATGCATGGCCAGATTGAGCAGAGAATGTTCCAGGAGGCTGATTCCAACGGCGATGGCGCGATCTCAAAAAAGGAATTTAACGCCTATCAATCCAAACATTTCAACAAGATGGATGCCAACCGTGATGGCAAAATCACCCATGCAGAGATGGAAGCGGGGCACAACAAACGCCAAACAAGCGGCGCAACCCACCTCGATCAGCGTTTCCTGGATGCCGACGCCAACCATGACGGAGGCCTGGACCGGACTGAGGCGGAAAAAATGCCGATGTTATCGATGTACTTCAAGGAGGTAGATACCAATAATAATGGCAAGGTGACGCGCAAGGAATACTTTGATGCTATGCCTTTGCTGCATCGGCCCAAGCAACCCGGCTCGGGCCAGAAAAAAGAAGCCCTGTAAAGCACATCAGTCCGGGAACCAAGTCCCAGCTAAATGTAGCAATGTTACTTGACCGACAGTATCCATTGCACAATAGCGCTGATGTCACTGTCCGCCACTAATTTTGAAGTAGGCGGCATCGGAACCTTGCCCCACACCCCGCTGCCGCCCATGCGCACTTTAGTTTCCAGTCGCACCAGGGCATTTTTATCGGCATTATACTTTGCGGCGATATCCTTGTATGACGGCCCGGTAGATTTCCTGGCAACGTCATGGCACATCATGCAGTTATATTTCCGTGCCAGTGCTTCACCTTCGTCAGCCTGAACTCCGGTTGCGATAACCAGGCCCGCGACCAATATGACCCGAATCAAAATTTTCATTGAAGTCTCCTGATAAATGGTACGCCCCTTGTACATTACTGCCTACGCGACACCTGCCATGTGCGCCTGCTCATCCGCATGGTAACTGCTGCGTACCATAGGCCCGCAGGCAGCATGGGTAAAGCCCATTTCCAGCGCCGCCTGTTCAAATTGTTTGAAGATATCCGGATGGACATAGCGCAGCACCGGCAAATGGCCATCAGAAGGTTGCAGGTATTGCCCCAGCGTCAACATTTCTAAATCGTGTGCGCGCAGGTCGCGCATGACTTGTAATACTTCGTCGTCTGTTTCACCCAGCCCCAGCATCAATCCTGATTTGGTCGTGACATGTGGAAAACGCGCCTTGAAATCTTTCAGCAGTTTGAGCGAGTGCGCATAATCCGCTCCCGGCCGTGCCAGCTTGTACAAGCGTGGCACCGTTTCCATATTGTGGTTCAGCACATCGGGCAGGCTTTGCGCCAGAATGTTCAATGCCGTATCCAGCCGCCCGCGAAAATCCGGCACCAGCGTTTCCAGTTTGGTATGAGGGGAAGTGGCGCGGATGGCAGACAGGCAATCGACAAAATGCTGCGCGCCACCATCACGCAAATCATCGCGGTCGACACTGGTGATCACCACATATTTCAGCCGCAGCAACGCAATCGATCGCGCCAGATTGGCCGGTTCATTGACATCCGGCGGTAACGGTTTGCCGTGCCCGACATCACAGAACGGGCAGCGCCGCGTACACAGGTCACCCAGAATCATAAACGTGGCGGTACCCTTGCTAAAACATTCGCCAATATTCGGGCAAGATGCTTCCTCGCACACTGTATGCAAATTATGCTCGCGCAACATGCGCTTCACATCATGGTAACCCTGACCACTGCCGGACTTGACGCGTATCCATTCCGGCTTGCGCAGGCGTTGCTCCAGCGGAATTATTTTTATCGGATTGCGCGCGGTCTTGGCTGCGCCAGTTTGTTTGTTTTCGATGTTATTCATGAATGCCTTAGAGATTATATTGTCGGGCGACCGCTCCAACACAGTATTGCAATTTTACAGGTTTATACCAGATGACGGGCAGAAACGGACATTGAGGCAGCCTGACAGACATGATCGTCTTTTTCGCTGCTGATTTCGCTGCCTTCTTTTTAATTATTTCGGATGTCGCTGCAGTCCATCAATCAAATTCTGCCCCAGTTGCGCTTGCAATTCGTTGATCGGGGCTCTCACACCCAGTTCGCGCGCTTGCGTCACACGCAGCCCGGCATAGCCGCATGGGTTAATGTTATCGAAAGGGCTCAGATCCATGTCTACATTCAATGCCAGACCGTGATAACAACAGCCATGTTTGATCTTCAATCCCAGTGCGGCAATCTTTGCATCACCAACATATACGCCCGGCGCTTCTTCGCGGCCGTGTGCGGCAATGGCGTATTGCTCAAGCAGGTCAATTACTGTTTGTTCCATCAGCCGCACCAGTTCGCGCACGTTGATTTTCCAGCGGCGCAGGTCTAGCAGCAGGTAAGCGACGATCTGGCCGGGGCCGTGGTAGGTGATTTGTCCGCCGCGATCTATTTTGATTACCGGGATGTCAGTGGCACGTAGCAAATGTTCGGGTTTGCCCGCCAAACCTTGCGTGTAAACCGGAGGATGTTGCAGCAGCCAGATTTCGTCGCGCGTGTCGGCAGTGCGTTCAGCGGTGAACCGGCGCATCGCGTCCCAGGTGGGTTGGTATTCGACCAGACCTAGGGAACGAATGAGGACTGAGGAGATAAGGACTGGGGACTGAGGACTAAGGACTGAGTGGGGTGGGCTAAGTCCTGAGTCCTCAGTCCTCAGTCCTGTTTCCAGGGTTTTCATAACACCATCGCCACCATCGGATGGTCACACAGTTCCTGGTATAGCGCGTCGAGCTGCTCGCGTGATGTGGCGCGTACGGTACAGGTCAGGCCCAGGTAGCGCGCGGTTTTGCTAGTGCGCATTTCTATGCTGGCGGCGTCGAAATTCGGGTCATGGCGCAGCACGATCTCTATTACCGCTTGCGCGAATCCCTGTTGCGACAGTCCCATAATCTTGATTGGAAAGTCGCACGGATATTCAATCAGGCTGGTTTGCAGCGTCATGTTTGTGCGCGGCGCATGACTGTGCGCTTATAGTCCTGATAAAGCTGATGCAGCCGGGCGAACATCGCGCCCGGTTTGCCGCTGCCCACGGGCTTGCCATCCAGTGTAGTAATGGCCAGCACTTCTTTGGTGGAAGAAGTCAGCAACAGCTCGTCGGCGTTGAACACTTCGCTTTTGCTAATCTGCCGCACTTGATGTGGGATATTGCTGGCGGCTGCGATTTCCAGCACCACATCATAGGTGATACCGGGCAGCATGAAATTATTTTTGGGCGGGGCAAGCAGCGTGCCGTTTTTGACAACAAAAATATTGCTGGCGGCGCCCTCGGTCATGAATTCCTCGCCTGGCTTATTGCCGGCGCGTATCAGGATGGTTTCCGCGCAATGCGCGTCAATCGCCATCTGGCGCAGCAGCACATTGGGCAGCAACGCGATGGCCTTGATGTCACAGCGCAGCCAGCGGTTATCCACCGCGCTGACCGCACCCACGCCGCTGGCCAGCAACGCGGCGGGCGGAGTTACCAGCGGGTTGCTCAACATGAATACCGTGGGGGTCACCGGCGGGTTGGGAAAAGCATGGTCGCGTTTGGCGACACCGCGCGTGATGTGCAGGTATAGGTATTGGTCTTCCAGCGCATTGCGCGCAATCAGCTCGGTGGTCAGCTTGCGCCACTCGGCCTCGCTATGCGGGTTTTGCAGGCGTATGCCATCCAGGCTGTGTTGCAGGCGCTTGAGGTGATCGGACAAGCGAAAGGCATGGCGCGAATACACCGGAATGACTTCATACACGCCATCCCCGAAAATAAAACCTCGGTCCATCACCGGAATACGCGCTTCTTCTATCGGCAGGAACTGGCCGTTTAAATAGACTGTCATTATTCAGGTTCCCATTATTGAAATAGCAGCCGGATGCTGTCCCATCCGCGCGAAAAAATATTGGCCATTGGCACCGGCTCCAGCGCCACTATCGGAAATTCAGCGTAGGGCTGGCCGAGCACGGTGACTTTCAGTATACCGATTTTTTGTCCGCTGCTGATCGGCGCAATCAGTGGCTGCTGCGTTTCCATCGTGGCTTTCATCTCGCTCCGCAAACCCTTGGGAATGGTCAACGACAAGCCTGTGCGGAATCCGGCATTGACCGTGTTTTCGGTGCCTTTCCACAGGCGCACGCTGGCCACGGTCTGGTTTTTGCGGTACAGCTGCACAGCTTCAAAATGCTGCAAGCCATAGTTCAATAATTTCTGGCTTTCGGTCGCGCGCAGATTGTCCGACGCTGCACCTATCAGCACCGAGATCAGCCGACGTCGATCGCGTTTGGTGGAGGCGATCAGCGAGAATTTAGAGCTCTCGGTCCAACCGGTTTTGATGCCATCCACATACGGATCCATCCACAGCAAGCGATTGCGGTTGGCCTGATTGATATTGTTGTATTGAAATTCGCGCAGGCGGTACAGCCCATAGTATTCTGGAAAATCACGCACCACGGCGGCGGCCAGCAGGGTCAGGTCGTAGGCAGTGGAATAGTGCTGGGGGTGGGGCAAACCGGTGGCATTGGCGAAATGGGTGTTGACCATGTTCAGGCGCTGCGCTTCCTGATTCATCAAGTCGGCAAATTTTTCTTCGCTGCCGGCATGGGTGACCGCCAGTACACGCGCGGCATCATTGCCGGATTGCACGATCAACCCGCGCAATAATTCGGCCACGGTAACCGGCTTGTTTTTGTCAAGGAACATGCGCGACTCCTCGCCACCAATGCGCAACGCTTCGGCGGAGGGCATGATCAACTCCCCCGACGAAAACTGGCCCAGTTTGAGCGCGTTAAACGTCAGGTAAGCGGTCATCAGCTTGGTCAGCGACGCAGGCTCAATGCGCTCATTGCCGTTTTGGTCAACCAGCACCTGGTCGCTGTCGAAGTCATACAAAATATACGCCTTGGCGGCCAGCACCGGTGCTGGAGCTGGCTGCGCCTGCGCAGCAGGTAATAACAGCGTCAGAAGAATGGGTAGAAGAAAGGACAGCGAGAGCTTCATATTGCAGCCAATAATAAAGCCGCAATTATCCTGCAAACCTTGTGTGACCGCTTGCAAAACTTAACCACCCCGGCACTTCGTGCCAACCACCCCGGCGCTTCGCGCCACCCCTCCTGAAAACAGGAGGGGAATATCCATGGCGCTGCGCGTGGTGGTACTTGCCTGCACCTGCGCGACTCCTGTATCTTGTACCCCATCGTTAAAGAAAGGAATCACACATGCGTTCTGTAATTTTGGCTATTGCGTTATTGACGGCTACCCAGGCCGGGGCCAGTGAAGTCACGGTCAGCGAAGCATGGGCACGCGCTACCGCGCCGGGGCAGGCCAACGGCGCGGTGTACCTGCACATTACCAGTCGGCAGGATTCACGCATTCTGGCCGTATCCAGCTCCGCTGCAGAAAGCGCTACGTTGCACAGTACGATAAACGACAAAGGTGTGATGAAAATGCGCGAGCTGGATACGCTGCTGCTTCCTGCCGGGCAAGAGGTTGAGCTGGGCGCGGGCGCGACCCACATCATGCTCAGCGGCCTAAAAAAGCCACTGGTGGCCGGTGACAGTGTACCGCTCACAATAACAGTACAATTTACCGACAAACGCCGCGAGGTCGTTAAGGTCATGGCGATGGTCATACCATTAACTGCGAATCAACAAGAACATCACCATAAGCACTGAGGCTTCTGGGCGCCTCTAAAAATTCAAAATCCTAAGCGAGACAAGGCGCGAGCAAAAAATTGCGACGCAGCATATGAGATTTATATGTAAGGAGCAATTTTTTGTGAGCAACGCCATATCGCGACGGAGTTTGGATTTTTATTCCTGCTATCAAGTAAGCACAGACTTCTGCGCTAATCATTGCGCATCTTAATTTTGTGCTGCAAGCATAGGCAAATTCTGGGTAAAATGCCGCCAGTTCAGTGAAAGTAAATACCATGTCCCTTACCGCCTCTGCCTCCACCGCGCAAAAAGCCCATACCCTTTCGGAAGCGCTGCCCTACATCCAGCGTTTTTTTGACAAAACCATTGTCATTAAATACGGCGGTAATGCCATGACCGAGCCGAAATTGCAGGAAGGTTTTGCACGCGATGTGGTGCTGCTCAAACTGGTCGGCATGAACCCGGTGATTGTGCATGGCGGCGGCCCGCAGATTAATGATTTGCTGAAACGCGTCGGTAAGGCCGGCGAGTTTGTGCAAGGCCTGCGCGTCACCGACGAAGAAACGATGGATGTGGTGGAAATGGTGCTGGGCAAGGTTAACAAGGACATCGTTAACCTGATTAACCGCTATGGCGGCAAGGCGGTCGGGCTGACCGGGCAGGATTCCTCATTCATCCGTGCCGACAAAATGCTGCTGGAAAGCCAGGACGAACCAGGCAAAATGCTGGACATCGGTCTGGTCGGCGAAATCAGCATGATTGATCCGGCCATCATCACTTTTCTGGATTCGGGCGATTTCATTCCGGTCATTGCGCCGATAGGGGTGGGCGTGGATGGCGAGACGCTGAACATCAATGCCGATGTGGTGGCCGGCAAACTGGCCGAAGTGTTAAAGGCCGAGAAACTGGTAATGCTGACCAATACGCCGGGCGTACTGGATAAGAACGGAAAATTGCTGACTGGGCTGACTCCGAAACAAATAGATGGTCTGGTAGCTGACGGCACGCTGTCGGGCGGCATGTTGCCGAAAATTGCCTCAGCGCTGGATGCCGCGCGCGGCGGTGTGCGGTCGGTGCACATCATTGATGGTCGGGTTGAGCATGCGCTGTTGCTGGAAATTTTAACGGATGAGGGTGTAGGGACGCTGATCAAAAGCAAGTAACGGTAATCATTAAAAATGGCCACACCGGTGTGGATATTCGACCTGGACAACACTTTGCATGATGCGGCCCCGCACATTTTTCCGCACATCAACCGCAGCATGACCGCGTACTTGCAGCACAATTTGCAAATTGAGGAACAGGCCGCCAACGAACTGCGCATGCACTACTGGCAGCGGTATGGCGCGACATTAAGTGGAATGATTAAACACCATGCCACGGATCCGCAGCATTTTTTGTGGCACACGCACCAGTTTCCTGATCTGCCGCAAATGGTGTTGCGCCAAACACGCCTGCGCCATGTGTTGCAGCGGCTGCCGGGCCGGAAGCTGATATTTTCCAATGCGCCGCAACGTTATGCACGCGCTGTGCTGGCCTTGCTGCGTATTGATTATTTGTTTGACGATGTGTTCGCGATTGAACATGCGCGATACCAACCCAAGCCGCAGCTGGGTGGTTTTATGCGCTTGCTGCGCAAGCATAATCTGAACCCGGCACGCTGTGTGATGGTGGAAGACAGCGCTGAAAATTTACTGGCGGCAAAACGCTTGGGTATGCGCACAGTATGGGTGACCGCGCAGTCGCGTTTGCCGGCTTATGTCGATGTGAAGATTCGCGATGTGATGCATTTACTCAGGTTGTGAGTAGTGAGGACTGAGTAGGCGCTCTTGGGTTTACTCAGTCCTAAAAAAATAAGGGGGTTACATGGCCGCAAAACCGGGCGAACGTAAATTGCAGATTTTGCAAACAGTGGCACAGATGCTGGAACAGCCCAAGGGCGAAAAAATCACCACGGCCGCTTTGGCCGCGCGGCTGGACATTTCCGAGGCGGCGCTATATCGGCATTTCGCCAGCAAGGCGCAGATGTTCGAAGGCTTGATCGAATTCATCGAGCAGACCGTGTTCGGGCTGGTCAACAAAATCAGCGCCGAAGAAAGCAGTGGCCTGAAGCAGACCGAAGGCATACTGGCCATGCTGCTTGGTTTCGCACAAAAAAATCGCGGCATGACGCGCGTGCTGATAGGCGAGGCGTTGATTAATGAAGATGCGCGCCTGCAACTGCGTATCAACCAGATGTTCGATCGGCTGGAAACGACGCTCAAGCAATCATTACGCATTGCCAATAGCCAGAATGAGCTGGATGGCAAGACCGATGTCGGGGTACATGCCAATGTGTTGTTGTGCTATGTGATAGGCCGCTGGCAGCAATTTGGCAAGAGCGGCTTCACGCGCGACCCGATGGCGCATTGGTTGCAACAGAAGGAGATTTTGTTGTGGAAGAGAACCGAGCGGTAACTGCGGTCACAATTCTTGGGCTATTGAGGTGAGATTGTCATGACTCGATACATTGGTTCACGATTGATGCAGGCTCCCAATTTTATTTGGGCGGCGCTAGTAACACTCATCGTTATATTTTTCTTTGGTAAAGCTGTATATGCAATTGATGACTACCCCAATACTGTAAAGATGGGGGGAGAGGCGGATAAAAATTCGGGTTGGTACAAACAATGTATTAGTGTGAAGGATACGCAGCCGCCTCAAACTGATCTGCCGCCTTTGAAATCAAGCTCTACAGTGAAATGTAATGCCATAGACCTTTATTATGAGACAAAGAACAGCAAGCAGAACAATAAAGAAGCTTGGAAGAAAGTCATGCATTGTGCGTTCACAGAAAACAGCAGTGAAGTTCTCATGATGCTTTATGCCAATGGATTTGGCGTTTCAAAAAATGTGAATCTCGCAATAAAGTATGCTTGCAAGGTGGGTGGAGCCCCTGCAGAGGTTGATGGCCGGGTTATGCATCTGACTGGCATGAAAGATGATGAGGATGACGGGGTGTTTGATTTGTGTGACGACATCACCAGCGGGTTCATGCAAGGCGTTTGCACTTCCATATCAGAACAACAAGAACAAAAGGCAAGAAGTGCCTTGCAGGCAGAAATTGTTAATAAATTTTCCAAGATTCAGCAGGAAGCATTCAATAAGCTAATGGTATCTCTTACAGATTTTGCCAAACATCGAGGTAATGACGAAACTGATACTTCCGGCTCAGGTAGGGCAGCATTCATGATTGAGGCAGAGGCAGAAGTAAAGGATCGCTTCTTGAGCGATTTAGAAAAATTTGAGAGCGGTAATACACCACGTTTCACAAATGATGAGTTTTCTTCGCTCGACAAAGAGCTCAATCAACTTTATCAGAAGATTATGCGCACTAAAATTGAGGGCGCTGATGGCCTCATTGGTTACGGTACGGTCACTAAGGATGGCATAAAACAAACTCAAAAATCATGGCTTAAGTATCGGGATGCATGGGTTAACTTTGGACGGACTAGGTACCCATCGGTTGATGACCATTCATGGATGGGACACCTTTCCAAACATAGAATTGACCAACTCAAAGTTCTGCTAGGTACGGGTGAATAAAACTACACGCCAAAAAATATATGCCCATGATTCCTTCCCCTCTTCTGTTACGTAACTGACTGAGCAAATTATGATACTGATTCTCTCTTCCAACACCGACCCGCAGGGCGCGGAATATAAACATTTGCTGGCGCATCTGGCGACCTTGCCGGGTATACAGACACGGGTGCATACCGAACGCGGCAGCGAAAAAACGCTGACTGAAATTTACCTGATCGGCAATACCAAGGCGCTGGACATGGAGGACATGCAGAACCTGCCTTGTGTTGAGCGCGCGGTGCGCGTGTCAGAAGAGTACCGCATACTGGGGCGGCATATCGACGACAACCGTCCGGCGCATTTTGAATACAACGGCGTGCGTTTCGGCCAGGATACGCTGAATGTATTTGCCGGGCTATGCGCGGTAGATAACCCGGAGCATGTCGAGCAGATGCTGCAAGCATTAAAAGCCAACGGCCAGGTGTGCACGCGCATGGGCGCATACAAGCCGCGCACCAGCCCGTATGCGTTCCAGGGGCATGGCAAAAATTGCCTGCCGTATGTATTCGACCTGGCGGGCAAGTACGGCATCAAGGTCATTGCGATGGAAATTACCCATGAATCGCATCTCAACGAAATTCGCGCGGCCTTGCAGCAGACCGGCAACAGCACCGGCGTGATGCTGCAAATCGGCACGCGCAATACGCAAAATTTCGAGCTGCTGAAAATTGTCGGGCGGCAACAGGAATTCCCGGTGCTGCTGAAACGCGGCTTCGGCATCACGCTGGATGAATCGCTCAACGCTGCCGAATATCTGGCCAGCGAAGGCAACCGCAATGTGGTGTTTGGCCTGCGCGGCATGAAAACCAACATGGGCGACCCGCACCGCAACTTTGTCGATTTCGCGCACGTACCCGTGGTGAAACGCCTTACCCGTATGCCGGTGTGCATAGATCCGTCGCATTCTGTGGGTTCGCGCCATGCGGCGCCGGATGGAATTCTGGACATGGTGCAGGTCACCGCGCAGGGCGTGATGGCAGGCGCCAACATGGTGCTGGTTGATTTTCATCCGGCCCCGCCCAAGGCGCTGGTAGATGGCCCGCAGGCACTGTTGCTGAAAGAGCTGCCGTATTTCCTGGAAGATGTGCAGATCGCGCGCGAGGCCTATCTGAAGCGCGTTGCGCTGGCCAAAAATCATTTGAACGCCTGATGCGCATACTGCTGGCTGCATTGCTTTTTTGTTGCGTTACGCCAGTGGTGGCGTTAACGGTGACCGACGATGCAGGTACCCAGATTACCTTTAATGCGCCACCCAAACGCATCATTTCGCTGGCGCCTAACCTCACTGAGCTAATTTATTCCGCAGGCTTGGGCAGCCGTCTGGTGGCGGTCAGCGCCTACAGTGATTACCCGGCCACAGCCAAACAACTGCCGCAAGTGGGCGATGCTTTCCGGATAGACTGGGAACGCCTGGTGGCGTTCAAGCCTGATCTGGTACTGGCATGGGGCAGCTCGATGTCGGCGCTGGACCGCGCCGCGTTCAGCAAGCTGAAACTTAATCTGCTGATATTGGAGCCGCGTCGCCTGGAGGATATACCCAAGGTATTGCGGCTGATGGGGCGCATTGGCAATACCGATTCGACTGCAGAAATGGCGGCCTACACATTCGAGAAGCAGCGCAATGCGTTGCGCTATAAATATGCCAGCCGTCCGCTGCTGCGCGTGTATTTTCAGGTGGCCGCCACGCCATTGCTGACTGTCAATGGCAAACATATCATCAGCGATGTGTTGCGCCTGTGCGGCGCGCAGAATGTATTTTCCAATGCGCCGCTGCTGGTGCCAGCCATTTCCGAGGAAGCGTTGATCAGCGCCCGGCCACAGGTGATGCTGGCGATGGCCGCCACCCAGGAATATCAGGAGCAGGCGCAGGGTTTATGGCAGAGCTTGCCATTGGATGCGGTCAGGCAAGGGCATGTCGGCTACATCCATCCCGACCTGATTTCCCGCTCTTCTCCCCGTATATTGCAGGGCGCGCTGGAGATTTGTGAATTGCTGGAGTCGCTGCGTAATTAATTGTTCTGTATCCAAGAGTAGGGGCGCGATTTATACCAAAGGCAGGCAATCCACTGGTGAAACTACTAGCCATTCGACTAGGCCAGCAAAAAACGCTGACCAAGTCGCTGGTTATACGCAGCAAGCTGCGTGTGGATTTGACACTCGCGCCCATTTTCGGCATATGATAGATCAGGGCGTGATGAATCACGCCCCTACGGAATCTAGAAACGGAAGCCCAGTTTCACGCTGTACGATTTTGCCTCGCCGGTTTTGTCACCTTCCAGCGCCATATTGAACAAGCCAAAATTCAGGTTGGCTCCTACGAACACCTTGCTCTGCTTGAATTTTTCTTCATTCAATCCAGTACTCGCGCTGGGTGTGCTGTCTACCCAAACGCGTCCTACGCCAGCATAAGGAGTGAGCATCGCAAAACCTTTGGATATGGAAATGTCCACGCTTTTGGTATCCAGGTCGAGCTGGTCCACGCCTTTCAGCTTGCTGACCGCACCGCGTATTGCCACAGCAGGCATCGCAACTCCGCCACCGATTATCGCGTAACGCAATTCCCCGCCAACAATTGAAACATTGGTGGACGGTATTTTGGAATAAAACGCTGCGATATCCAGGTTAAGCGGCAATCCTTTGGAAATCTGCAGTTTGGGGACATAGACCTTGCTGACTGCTTCGCCGCCAGCGGTTGCATCGGACCATAGTTGCGAGCTTCTTGAAATGTCCGTGCTGCTTACTACCAACCCCAGGTCGAAACCGGTCACGCCCAGCGGTTCTGCCGGAGCGAGCGGTTTATAACTCAGGGCCGAGCCTAAATCCTCGGACAGTATCCTAAACTCTGATTGAGCCAACGCTTGCAGCGTTGAAATATCTGCAGCAGAACTGTAGTTGGTAACACAGGCCAGTGTGCAGAAAAGTGCCAGAATTTTTTTCATTGTGTGGTTTACTCCCATGGGTTGGTTTAGTTATTTCCGCTCCAGTGCAGTGCAGGTTTTGCGCACTGTCGCAACAGGAGTATACCTAAAATTCTGGTTATACTGCACCAGCCAGATATTAAGTTAACCCCAGCATGGAGGCAGCTATGAAAATATTATCTGAATTTAAGGAGTTTGCATTAAAGGGAAACGTCGTGGATCTCGCGGTCGGCGTGATCATAGGCGTGGCATTTGGCAAGATCGTCGATTCGCTGGTCGGCGATATCATAATGCCAATGCTTGGGAGAATACTGGGTGTACTGGATTTCTCGCATTTTTTTATCAAGCTGGCGGATGGTCCGCCCGGTATCCCGCAAACTCTGGTAGAACTGAAAAAGGCCGGTGTGCCGGTATTGGCCTACGGCAATTTCATTACGATAGTCCTGAATTTTTTTATACTCGCAGCCATAATTTTTCTAATGGTGAAGCAAATAAACAAATTGAAGAAAAATTCACCGCCGCCATTACCGGCTACTCCGCCTGAAGAAGTGCAGTTGTTGACCCAGATACGCGATTTGCTGAAGGCACGTAACTAGCATCGATTTCTTTGCCACATAACCTCACCTTGTCCCTCTACACGATTCAGCTCACGGCTCAGTATGAATAATAAATCGGACAAACGATTCAGGTAGGGTAGTCCATATTCCGGAGTGCTTTCTGCACTTGCCAGCGCGACCAAGTCACGTTCTGCGCGACGCGCAACAGCGCGGGCAACATGACAGAGTGCGGCGGCATGCGTTCCTCCCGGCAGAATGAATTCCTTGAGAGGCGGCAGCTCGCTGTTGTAGCGCGCAATAGCAGTGTCAAGCCGCGTGATTTTGCCTTCCGCGAACGGCGCCACAGGGTAGGCCAGAGAACCGCCAAGATCGAACAAGTCGTTCTGAATGGCGAGTAGCACAACGCGCATGTCATGTGGCACTGACTCAGTGAGCAGCACACCGAGATGACTGTTAAGTTCATCCAAGCTGCCCAGGGTATTGATGCGCGCGCTGTTTTTGGGTACGCGGCTGCCGTCAGCAAGGCCAGTGGTGCCATCATCGCCGGTGCGGGTAACGATTTTGCTAAGACGGTTAGCCACTATTTTTTCTCCAGGCAGGTCAGATAGAGGGATGCATCCGGCGTCGTGCCATTGCGCTGGGCCTGCCAGATCATTTCCGCCAGACATTCCATCATGTGGTGGTGCGCGTCGTGTTCGGACTGGTATTTTGCGGCCAGCCGCTGGAAATGGGCGCGGATGCCGTGGGGCTGGTCAATGGAAATCTGTTCTTCTATCGTCAGGTGCATCATCAGATGCAGGAACGGATTGGTTTCACCCTGTTCCGGCGCGTAGTCCTTGTCCTGGTTACCATCCTGGTCAGCCAGCAGCGCATGGTATTCCGGATGCTTTTCGATCAACTGTGCCAGCAGGTCTTCCAATGGCGTGAGCAACTCTCCCGCGCGACGCTTGCGCCAGGTTTCGAATAGCAGCATACGGGCTTCATCACGGCTGGGGTTGAACATGGTTAAAACCTTACACCACAGAGACACAGAGGCACAGAGGAACGATTTTTGTAAATACTCCCCTTCTTCGGGAGCTTTGCACACCAGGGTATTGCCCATTCTGGTTTTCCAGTTTCGGCTTCGATTTTCTCTGCGCCTCTGTGTCTCTGTGGTGGATTTTGATGTGTATTCATCATAGAAAAGATTTTTTCCGGTATTCGCACAAATCCACGATACTGCAAATCGCACATTTGGGTTTGCGTGCCTGGCACACATAGCGCCCATGCAGGATCAGCCAATGATGCGCATCATGCTTGAATTCGTCCGGGATGAATTTATGCAGTTTTTGTTCTACTTCCAGCACGGACTTTCCCGGCGCCAGCGCGGTGCGGTTGGCGACCCGGAAAATATGGGTATCCACCGCAATGACTGGTTGGCCGAATGCGGTATTCAGAATCACATTGGCAGTTTTGCGTCCCACGCCGGGCAGCGCTTCCAGTTCCTCGCGGGTATGCGGTACTTCGCCCCGATATTTTTCCAGCAGCAATTTGCAGGTGTGAATAATATGTTTTGATTTGGTCAGGTACAAGCCAATACGTTGCACATAACGGCGCAGATTTGTCTCACCTAAATCGAGTATGGCTTGCGGTGTATTGGCTATAGGGAATAATTGCCGCGTCGCGGCATTGACGCTGACATCAGTGGCTTGCGCCGACAGGATCACGGCCAGCAGTAATTCAAATGTGGATCGATATTCCAGCTCAGTAGTGGGATGGGGATTGGCCGCTTGCAGGCGCAGGAAAATTTCGCGCCGTTTAGCGGGATTCATGGTGGATTGATCTTGATCGCATATAATTTTTTGCTGACGGCGCCCTTCATGGCAAAATAGCGCTCAATATCATAACCCGAAGCGGCGGTTACCCGAATTCAAATTGCGCAGGAAAATTATGGAGCGCTGGAATGGATAAAATTAGAAATGAATAAAATCAGTCACGCTTTGGCGTTGCTGGCGGTGACGCTGTGGGTGGGCGGGATAGGCGCAATGGGCTACCTGGCGGTTCCGGTGCTGTTCCAGACCTTGGCTGACAAGCAGTTGGCCGGGATGCTGGCCGGTAAGCTATTCTCGGTTACGGCGTACCTGGGAATCATTTGCGGCGTTTATCTGTTGGCCTATTATTTAGTCCAGCTGGGCAGCCACGCATTAAAGCAAAAAGTTTTCTGGGTGGCTGCCATCATGCTGCTGCTGACCCTCATTGGCCAGTTCGGCATCCAGCCCATACTGGCTGACCTCAAGGCGCAGGCACTACCGATGGAGGTGATGAAAAGCGCGCTGGCGGGCAGTTTCAGGACCTGGCATGGAGTGGCCAGCATCATGTATCTGGTGCAAAGTATTCTTGGGGTGGCACTGGTCATCATGATTGGCATGTATCCGGTCAAGGCAGTTAATGCCTAGTTGATGCACCCCGGCGTAATGTACTCCAGTGCATTGTGTTGTTTTAGCCGGGCGCTCATAATGGAGTGCATGCCTGCAAAGAAATAATTCCAAGGGGACTTTTTTATTATTTTAAGGAGTGTAACCATGTTGTTGCGTCATATTTTTTCAATTAGTGTCACTGCGTTAACTATTTTGGCCTTTAGCAATTCAGCCCGGGCGGATGCCCTGGATATTAATTTGAGCAACGATGTTGCCCAATTCCAATACATTGCCCCCATGGGAGATGTTGGACAGGGGAAATCCGAAGGGCACGCTGGATTCCTGTACAACAACAAGGATAACTTGCTGGTGGATGCCGGTGTATTGGTTTCGAATGAAGGCGACAGCCCCGCGTTTGCTTCAATAGGCATCGGCATCAAAGGTGTTGCCGCCAAGATCGAAAAAAATGATTCTGCGGCACTGGCGCTGGGCGGACAAATTCGCATTACCCCCGCTGACGACCGGAAATTTGCGATTGTGGCGCGGGTATACTTTGCGCCGGATATCGTGACTTTTGGCGACGCCGAAAAATATATCGAAACGGTTGTGCGGGCTGAATATAACATCATGCAAAACGCCTCCGCTTATGTTGGCTATCGCAAAGTTACCTTTGACGTGGTGCTGCCGCCGCCCTTCCCGGTCACGGAAGTGGACCTGGATGAGGGAATACATGTAGGTGTCAGGATCGCTTTTTAACGGACTGAATATTTGCCGCCCTGTAAAATCATGGGGCGGCCTTCGTACTGTAACGCTGAATTATTCCCACCTTGGCCAACGGCTCCAGCCTGAAAAAATTCCGTGATTTGCTGCTAGGCAAATCGCTGGATCCGCTTAATCCGCAAACCCGCCATAACATCGCGCTGGCAGCTTTTCTGGCGTGGATAGGGCTGGGCGCGGATGGGATATCTTCATCTTGCTACGGACCGGAAGAAGCCTATCTGGCGCTGGGCAGCCATACCCAGCTCGGCATCTATCTGGCGCTGGCCACGGCATGCACGGTATTTATCATCGCACTGGCTTACAACCAGGTCATCGAGCTGTTTCCTTCTGGCGGTGGGGGTTACAAGGTCGCGACACGTTTGCTGGGTTCACACGCGGGGCTGGTATCCGGCGCGGCATTGATGGTGGATTATGTACTGACCATCGCCATTTCAGTGGCCAGCGGCACCGACGCATTATTCAGCCTGCTGCCGGATACGCTGCACAGTCTTAAGCTGGGCTGCGAAATTGGCCTGATTATTCTGCTGATAGTGCTTAACCTGCGCGGCATGAAAGAATCGATCAGGCTGCTGTTGCCGATTTTCCTCGGCTTCATCATTACCCACGCGCTGCTGATAACTTATGGCATTTTCGCGCACGCGGAAGGCCTGCCAGCACTGATTCCAGATTCAATACAGGAAACCACTTCGCTGGCGCAGGAAACCAGCTGGATATTTGTTGCCTCACTCTTCCTGCGCGCCTATTCGCTCGGCGGCGGAACCTATACCGGCATTGAAGCGGTATCCAATAACGTCAACAAACTGGCCGAACCACGCACCCGCACCGGCAAGCTGACCATGTTGTATATGGCGCTATCGCTGGCCTTTACCGCAGGCGGCATCATTGTGCTGTATTTATTGTGGCAGGTGCAGCATGTTGAAGGTCAAACCCTGAATGCCGTTACCTTTGAAGCCATCATAGGCACACTGGGCATGCCGGACTGGCTCAGTGGCAGCACACTGGCGCTGGTACTGGCTCTGGAGGCCGGATTGCTGCTGGTCGCCGCCAATACCGGTTTTCTCGGCGGCCCGGCCGTGATGGCCAACATGGCAGCGGATTCCTGGGTACCGCGCCAGTTCCGCCAGCTTTCGTCGCGCCTGGTGACGCAGAATGGCATTCTGGTAATGGGCGTGTCGGCGCTGTTGATCCTGGTGTGGAGCAATGGCGATGTGTCGTTGCTGGTGGTGTTGTACAGCATTAACGTATTCCTGACCTTCACGCTGTCGCTGCTCGGGCTGTCGGTGCATTGGTGGCGCGAGCGGCGCGGCGTGCGCAGCTGGAAAAGAAAGCTGGCGCTGTCGCTGCTCGGCCTGGCGGTCACCGGCAGCATACTGATAATTACGCTGGTAGAAAAATTTACCGAGGGAGGCTGGGTCACGGTCATGATTACCGGGTTGGTCGTGACGCTGTGCCTGGTTATCCGCAAACACTATGAAGAAACGCGTGCCAAACTGCGAGAAGCAGAAAAAATATTTGCCCAGTCGGTAAAAATTGATCCGGGTTCGCCGCAAAAGCTTGATCCAGCGTTACCCACCGCCATCGTTATGGTGGACGAGCACCGTGGCGTGGGCATTCACACCATCATGTGGGTACTGCGGCTGTTTCCCGGCCATTTTAAGAATTTCATTTTTTTGACTGCCGGTGAAGTGGATACGCAAAGCTTCGACAGCGACGCCACTATCCGCACGATGCAGTACAAGACCGAGAACGTGCTGTGCTATTACGCCGGGTTTTGCCGCAGCCAGGGATTGAACACTAGCTGGCGCATGGCTTATGGTACGGATCCGGTAACGATACTGGACCAACTGGCGCAGGAAACCATCGCCGAATATCCCAACAGCGTATGTTTCGCAGCCAAGCTGATTTTCGCCAGAGACAATCTGTTCCTGCGCTGGCTGCACAACCAGACCCCGCTCGACATGCAGCGCCGCCTGCACCTGCGCGGGCAGCAAATGGTTATTTTGCCCATGAATATTAACTGACCCTGCGGTTTTATTGTTGGTAGCGGCCTTTCAATGTAGACTGATTTATACATAGCGACATAAATCTACTGTGCGATCCGGATGCGGGGTCGGGCGGTGCTCGCGATCCTCATGTACTCTCGTGTACACTCCGATCGCTGTGCTCCGGCTTCCCCCACCTCCAAACCGCTCGCTACGATTTCTGTCGATATGTATAGAACTGCAGGTTTTTGGATTTTAAAGGACAACGAATGAGTGAAGCAGAAGCAACCAAGCAGCCGATATTCAATATCGAAAAGATATATGTGAAAGACCTGTCTCTGGAAATTCCCCATGCGCCGGGCATTTTTCTGGAGCGCGAAAATCCGCATATAGACCTGCAATTGCATAGTCAGGCCACATCCATTGAAGAGGGCTTGTTCGAGGTTATGATTACGATAACCGTGACCTCCAGGCTGAAGGAAAAAGACAAGGTTGTGTTCCTGATTGAGGCCAAGCAAGCGGGGATTTTCCAGGTGCGCAATTTGCCGCAGCAAGAAGTGGAGCAGGTTTTGGGCGTAGTTTGCCCGAATATTGTTTTCCCGTATTTACGCGAAATAGTGTCTGATATGGCGGTGCGCGCCGGATTTGCGCCAGTGCTGCTTAACCCGATTAATTTCGATGTGCTATACCAGCAACAAAAGCAACTGCAAGCCCAGGAAACACCCGTGACCAAACATTGAAGGTAATGAGGACGATGAAACTGGCTGTCATTACTTGCTGTGTCAGCCTTGCTGTCGCACCAGCTGCTTTATACGCGCTGGAGTTTGTGTCGGTCGCGGAACCCAGCGCGATTCTTTACGACGCCCCATCCCAGAAAGCAAAAAAATTATTTGTGGTGAGTCGCTATTTGCCATTGGAGCAAGTAGTCAGCCTGAATAACTGGGTCAAGGTGCGCGATCACACCGGTAGCCTGGCTTGGGTCGAAAAACGCATATTGAGCAGCCAGCGCTATGTCGTGGTGACAGTTCCCGTCGCAGCAATACGCCAGGCTGCGGAGGATAACGCGCCGCTGGCCTTCCAGGCCCAACAGCAAGTAGCGCTGGAATGGCTGGAAAATACCGGGACCGGTTGGCTAAAAGTGCGACATCAGGATGGTACGACCGGCTATGTCAGCAAGCATGATGTGTGGGGCGATTAAGAGCTTGTCCGTAAATAATTTAGCCCTGCGTTACCGCCGAAAGCGATGGATGCAAGACGCGAGCCGCCGCCCAATGTCATTCATTGCGCAAGGCTCGCAACGCCGCAGACGCGCTTTTGGGCGATAACCCGCAGGGCCGGGGCCGATTTGAGCGCATCCCTTTGTCGCGAGCCGTTTGTTGTGAATGACACAACGGCACGTCTCGCTTCGTGGGCTGCATCTCAAATCGGCCCCGGCGCACGGCTAAATTATTTACGGACAAGCTCTAACAGAGGGCAGATGACAGATGACGGAAGACAGATTTTTGTGTGCCGCAATGCGGGCCATTTTTGATTGAGCAAATGAATATTGCCATACTCGGTGCTGGCGCGTGGGGCACTGCGCTGGCGGTCAACCTGTCCACCCGCCATCGGGTTACGCTGTGGGCGCGTGATGCAGCACAAATTGCGGCAATGCAGGCAAGTCGTTGCAATCAGCGCTATCTGCCGGAAATTTCCTTGCCGCAGGCATTGCGCCTGACTGCCGATTGGAGTGCGGCTTGCAGTAATGCGGAAATTATTCTGGTGACCGTGCCCATCTCTGCGCTGCGCACCACACTCCAGCACATCGCCACTTTACCCACCCCCGTTCCGGTAATTTGGGCGTGCAAGGGTTTTGAGACTGCCACTGCCTGTTTGCCGCATCAAGTAGTGGCGCAAACCTTGCCCCAAAATTTTCCGCGTGCAGTGCTGTCTGGGCCGAGTTTTGCGCAGGAAGTGGCGCGCTGCCTGCCCACTGCGCTGACGCTGGCATCCAGCGATGGAGAGTTTGCCAAAAAGGCTGCCCAGGCATTACATCATCCGCGGCTGCGTATTTATTCCAGCACGGATGTGATCGGAGTTGAGGTGGGTGGCGCGGTCAAAAATGTGCTGGCAATTGCGGCCGGTATTGCTGACGGGCTGGGCTTCGGCCACAACGCCCAGGCGGCACTGATTACCCGTGGTCTGGTGGAGATGACGCGTCTGGGATTAAAAATGGGTGGGAGCGCAGAAACGCTGGCTGGCCTTTCCGGCGCCGGGGATTTAATCCTGACCTGCACTGGCCATTTATCGCGCAATCGCCAGGTCGGCGTGTTGCTGGCGCAACACTATGCCTTGCCGGACATCCTGCGCCAGTTGGGCCATGTGGCCGAGGGGGTTTATACCGTGCGCGAAGTGTATCAATTAGCGCAACGTCTGGAAGTAGACATGCCAATTTGTGCTGCGGTGTATCGGGTATTGTACGAGCAGGTGGCAGTGGAAAATGCAGTGGAGGTGTTGCTGAACCGCTCAGCTAACACTGAATTTGGTTAATCCTGAAAACGCAGTTGATCGCGCAAAGACGCCAAGACGCAAAGAAAGACAAAGAGATGCAGTTCATCACCTATCGGGTGACCGTATGTTTCTGGGTGAGGTGTTGATTTTACTTTGCGTTCTTCGCGTCTTGGAGCGAGACTGCTTTTCCCAGGTTAATTCCACGCCCGGCATCGTGCGCATAGCGCACGCTACAGATACC
>JANNQM010000013.1:0-42973 GCA_031400735.1 Gallionellaceae bacterium | reverse complement strand
ACCAGCAATTTGGTCTCGTCCCGGCCACGGCGATTTTTGTATTCGCCAAAGATAGGCACAAAGGCCTGCGAAAATGCGCCCTCGGCAAACAGGCGCCGCAGCAGATTGGGCAGCTTAAAGGCAACAAAGAACGCATCGGTTGCGGCGCCTGCACCAAAAATACGCGCAATCAATACATCACGGACAAAAGCCAGGATGCGCGAAATCAGCGTCAAGCTGCTGATTGCGCCCAGGGTTCTAAGCAAATTCATGGCAGAACCCCAGCCCACACTGCGCTGAAATACTTGTTTACCACTTGTTGCGGTGGGGATCGCGCCTGTCCTTGCCAAAGGCCAGGTACTTGCCAGTGCCTTCGCTATCACGGCTGCCGCGTCCGGCACGAACCATCAGTCCGTTATCGGAAATATACCGTTTGATGATCGCGAAGGCTTCAGGGTAAACGTTTTTCAGTGCAATCCGCACTACCAGCGAAACCTCTCCCTCAATGACCTCAGGACGAACATATTTGGCATAGTCGGCGATCCCGTCCGCAGCCATTTTTGGCAAGGAGTCACGCAAATGTTCGGCCCAGTCTGCTGGTTCGAATATTTCGCCTTCCACCGTGATGCCTTGAACCACAAATTCTGCAATATCAGACAGCATTTTTACCTCTCAATCCTGATTAAGCGTCGCTTGTTATGCGAATCATACCATTCTGCCCGTACGGCATCTTTAGCAACTTACCCTGCATACCGGTTCACATTTTGGGATCAGGCCGGAATGGGCGATTGTCTAGGGAATAAATATCCTATACACTGTTTTCAGCTATCACCCGGCACATCTAAAAAAATGATTCTTATGGTGGGCGTTCTGGGCATGGCTTTTTTCGGCACGGCATAGCGCGCAATATTCCTGGACAATTTCACCTTTCGATTAAGGAGCAAACATGCAAAATCCATTAGACTCATTATGGGGCACCGTCATTTCCGGCTTTATTCTAACCGCCATCCTGGCGCAACTGGTTCATGCATTGATCTGATGCGTTCTTAAATAATTTTTATTCGGAGGTGACTAAATGGATTACGTACCGGCAATCATGCGTTGGATACACCTAATGGCAGGTGTGATGTGGATAGGCTTACTCTATTATTTTAATTTCGTGCAGGTTGCAGCGCTTAAATCTGCGGCTGCTGACAGCACTGCTCCCGGCATCACCAAACACGTTGCCCCGAGGGCACTGTTTTATTTCCGCTGGGCTGCATTGGTTACCTGGCTGGCCGGGGCTGCCCTGCTGGGAAAGGGTTTTATGCCCGCGTTCTCACTACAGCCCAGCCACGCCGTTATTGGCATGGGCGCCTGGCTTGGCACCATCATGCTGCTTAATGTATGGGGCTTGATCTGGCCCAACCAGAAAAAAGTCCTCGGCCTGAAACCGGCAACCGATGAACAGAAAAACAAAGCACGGCGTATCGCTTTTCTGGCGTCACGCACCAACACCATGCTGTCGATTCCGTTGCTCTTTTTTATGGCTGCTGGCGCGCATCCCGGAATCTATGGATTTTAGCTTGGTCGATTAGCGCTGACCTGGCCGAAACAAGGCTCTGATCAATACTCCCGTGCGCACTTTCTATTGACCAGACAGCCTACAGTCAGTAGTATGGCGACCTTGTCAATTCCCTGATAGCTCAGTTGGTAGAGCGACGGACTGTTAATCCGCAGGTCCCTGGTTCGAGTCCAGGTCGGGGAGCCAGGAAACCAAAAAGCCCGCAAATAATGCGGGCTTTTTATTGGCTTCAACCGCCAGTGGGCTACTTCTTTTCTGGTGCGCCCATCGTGGGTGCAGCATCCACGGCTGACTGGGCTTTCTTCGCTTGCTCAATTGCATAAGTTGCTTCGGATGCCATGTAATTTTCGTCATGTTTGGCCAGCACTTCATCTGCACGAAATACATTGTCACTTCCCAGCTTGCCGTGAACCACTACGCCTTTGCCTTCCTTGAACAGGTCGGGTAAAAATCCCTTATAGACTACGGTAATGCTCTTGGCGGTGTCTGTTACATCAAAATTCACGGTCAAGCCATCGTCCATGCGCTTCAGGCTACCTTCTTTCACTAGCCCACCGACACGGAAACCGCGGCCCTGCGGCGCTTCATTATTGAAGACCTGGCTGGGCGTAAAGTACAGGCTGACATTTTCCTTCAGCGCATACATTACCAGGCCGACAGCCGTACCCAAGATGACCAGGGCGACAATAATGTACATAAATTTTTTATGACGTGGTTTCATGTTATTCACCTTTTCCTGCGTTGCGCATCAACCGTAGTTGCTCTACAGCATTCGTTCTGCGATGGCGCACCAGAATTATTTCAACAATAAATATAAACAGCACCATGCCGTATGAGCCCCACACATACAAGCCGTAGCCACCCATTGCAAAAAATTCGCCCCAGTTCATTGTTTGACCTCCGCCAATTCTGTCACCCATTGGGTATTGCGTTCACGTTCCAGGATAATGCTGCGCACCCGCACCAGGGATACCGCAATGGCATATAGCCAGCATGCCGCCAGAACACTGAACATCGCTTGCTGCATATCCACATGCATGGAGGTACCACTGAATTTAACCGTGGATCCCTGATGCAGCGTATTCCACCATTGCACTGAAAAATAAATGATAGGTACATTGACCGAACCCACAATGGCCAGCAAAGCTGCAGCTCGGTCAGCACGGCGCGGATCGTCGATGGCCGCATGCAAAGCCATGAAACCAAGGTACAGGAACAACAGTACCAGCTCCGATGTCAGCCGCGCATCCCACACCCACCACGCACCCCACATGGGTTTGCCCCACAACGCGCCAGTCCATAACGACATAAACGCAAACAATGCCCCGGTGGGTGCCAGCGCAGAAGCCATCATCGATGATAACCGGGTATTAAAAATCAGGCCCAGCGCTGCATATCCGGCCATGACCAGATAAATAAACATGGACAGGATGGAGACAGGCACGTGAATGAATATGATACGGTAGGCTTCGCCTTGTGTAACATCGGTGGGCGCTACAAAAAATCCGATATACAGACCCACTGCAAACAAGATCGCGGACGGCCATGCGAACCACGGCACCAATTTTCCAACCAGCCCGTAGAAGGTACTGGGCGATGAATATTTAAACCAGTTTATAGCCAAGATTTACTCCATCGAAAAATGCAATTTTTTAAGGAACCTTTAAATTCAAAATCCTGAGCGAGACAAATTGCGGTATCGCGACGGTGTTTAGATTTATAGTTATTCCATCGAAATACGCAACGCTTGCGCGGTAACCCAAGGCGTTGAAACCAGAGCCATCAACAGCAACGCCCCCAGCAACGACATGTTGGAAACCACGCTCATCCCCGAAGTGGCCGCTTCTACCGCACCCGCCCCAAATATCAGCACCGGAATGCACAGCGGCAATACCAGCAATGACACCAGCACGCCGCCGCCGCGTAGCCCCAATGTCAGCGCCGCGCCCACTGCGCCTATCATGCTGAGTATCGGGGTGCCCAGCAACAGGCCACCTATCAATATCCATAATGACTCAGCCGACATGTCAAACTGCAATCCCAGCACCGGCGCCATCAATACCAAGGGCAAACCGGAAACCATCCAGTGCGCCAAAATTTTGCCCAACACCAGCATAGACAGGGATTGCGGCACCAGCATCATTTGTTCCAGTGTGCCGTCCAGGTAATCCGCCGAAAACATGCGCCCCAATGACAACATCGAAGCCAGCAACGCCGCCACCCACACTACGCCGGGGGCCATTTTGCGCAACATGTCCAGTTCCGGCCCCACTCCCATCGGAAACAGGCTGACCACCATGACGAAAAAAATCAGTGTAGTCAACACATCGGAACGGCGGCGCATCGCCAGGATCAGATCGCGGCGTACCACCAGGCCCAACAATCCAAACAACGACAGCTGGCTCATGACAATGACAGCCGACGAGTTGTCACACCGGCAACTTCAAGGGGCTGGTGGGTAGTGTAGATTACCATGCCGCCCTTGGTCAGATGTTCACCTATCAACTCTTGCATCAATCCCACTGCGCCTACGTCCAGGGCGGTCAATGGCTCATCCAGAATCCACAGCGGGGCATTGCTGAACAACAAGCGCGCCAGCGCTACCCGCCGACGCTGCCCTTGTGACAACACCTTGACCGGTAAAGTTTCCCGCCCACGCAATCCCATACGGCGCAATGCTGCTATGACCTGGCTGTCTTCCACGATGCAACCTGCCAGGCCAGCACCTATGCGCAGATTTTCCAAGGCATTCAATTCATCCTTGATGGCATTCAAATGGCCTAGATAAATCATTTCGGCATAGAAATCTTCGTCCAGCTTGCGTATGCTTTGCCCGCGCCAGCGGATTTCTCCGGCAGTAGGCATCATGAAACCGCACAGGGTACGCAGCAAACTGGTCTTGCCGCTGCCATTGGCTCCCTCAACCTGGAGTAACTCACCTGCTGACAGGGAAAAGCTCAAGTCAGAAAACAACAGATGGTCTCCGCGCGTGCAGGCAAGATTACTGATTTCCAGCATTGAGTGAATTGATTCCAAGGATATTTCAAAGCAGCCATTATAATATGAATGCATTAGCCCGGTGCACCGTAATGCCGGTAAGGTTATAATTCGCGGCTCTAAAAGCATAAATACAAGGAATAACATGGGATTTCTGGCCAATAAACGCATTCTGATCACGGGCATGCTCAGCAATCGCTCTATCGCCTATGGTATCGCGAAGGCTATGCGGCGCGAGGGTGCAGAACTGGCTTTTACCTATCAAGGTGAGCGCATAAAGGAGCGGGTCAGCCAGTTGGCGCAGGAATTTGATAGCGCATTGCTGTTCCCCTGTGACGTTGCCAACGATGCCGAAATTGACCAGCTGTTTACTGACTTGGGCAAACATTGGGACAAATTTGATGGGTTCGTGCACGCCATAGCATTCGCACCGCGCGAGGCGCTGGCCGGCCAATTCCTTGATGGCCTCAGCCGTCAGGCCTTTCACACTGCACACGACATCAGCGCGTATAGCTTCCCGGCCATGGCCAAAGCTGCGTTACCGATGCTGGAAGGACGCAACGCTGCGCTGCTGACACTTAGTTACCTGGGCGCAGTACGCACGATGCCGCACTACAATGTGATGGGTCTGGCCAAGGCCAGCCTGGAAGCCAGTGTGCGTTACCTGGCCATGAACCTGGGCAGCAAAGGTATCCGGGTCAATGCCGTATCGGCCGGACCGATCAAGACGTTGGCTGCCGCAGGCATTGCCGATTTTGGAAAATTGCTGAACTATAATGAACTGCACGCGCCCTTGAAGCGCAATGTGACAATTGAAGAGGTGGGCAATACCGCTGCGTTTCTGTGCAGCGACCTGGCCAGCGGCATCACGGGTGAAATTACCTATGTAGACGGCGGTTTCAATACAACCTCCTTAGGCTTGGCTGAATTTTAATCAAGATGCTCCAATAAAAAACGCCACCTTGCGGTGACGTTTTTTTGGCAGCTGAACCCTATACCTTCTATTCAGTTACTGTAAAGTCTTTCATAGTCACTCCCAGGCTTTGCTTGGTATCTGCCAGATACGCTTTATATAACGCATCGCCAGTGAGTTGGCGCAACTTCTGCGCAAATTCATTGCGACGCGCGTCATCCACTTCGGCAAGCGCTTTGACCTCATCCACTCTGACCAGAGTATAGCCGCCTTGCGGATTTTCAATCCCGGTATAAGCTGGCACCTTGCTGGCATTGACCTGGAATATCTGGTTGATCAGGCTGTTGCTGATCCCTGGATGGCTGACCCGTGTGATCGTCACAGGGGCTTTCCATTCGACACTGACTTTTTCGCCGCGCTGCAACTGATCCTGCATCATCCTGCCCTGTTTGGCGGCTAGCTCTACCGCCTGCTGGCGCTGCAATTTTTGCCGAATACTTTCACTGACCTCTGCCAGCGCCCGAATGCTTGCTGGCTTATGCTCAATCATGCGCGCCGCGAGCAGCATATTGGGGGCAATTTCCACAGCCGCGCTGTTGCGCTTGTTTTTCAATACATCATCGGTAAAGATGGCTTGCAATGCCTTGGCCGTCCACGGTTGTACCTCAGGCTGTTTTTTATTCAGCCAGCCGCTTTGTTGTACCGGCACGTTGACCAGTTCTGCCGCAGGCTTCAGCGTGTCGCTTTGCTCATACACCATGTTGCTGAATTTATCCGCCAGTTCGGCAAATTTATCGTTTGCTTTTTGCAGCTTTACTCTTTGTTCTATGGTGTTCCTGACTTCTTGCAATGGCGAGATTTTTGCCGGAGAGACTGCCATCAGCTTGATAATGTGATGACCAAAGTCAGACAGCACCAAATCGCTCACTTCCCCAACCTTGAGGCTGTATACCGAATCTTCGAACGGCTTGACCATTGCGCCACGGCCAAACAGGCCAAGGTCGCCGCCTTTGGAAGCAGAACCGGGGTCTTGCGAATATTGCCGGGCCAAGTCGGCAAATTTATTGGGTGATTGTTTAACCTGTTGCAATATCTTTTGCGCTTTTTCCTGGGCTGCCTGTTTCTCTGCGCCGGACGCCTGCGGGGTAACCGCGATCAGGATATGGCTGGCCTGGCGTTGTTCCTGGGTGCCGAATTCGGCCTGATGTTCCTCATAATATTTCCTGACTTCCGCATCATCTGCGGTTACTTGCGATTGCAGGGATTCTGCAGAAAATGCCACATACTCCACCCGAACCTGTTCATCGGTCCGAAATTCATCCTGATTCCGGTCATGATAATTTCTGACCGCTGCTTCATCGACTTTTGTCTGGCTGAGGAACGGTGCAAAGTCAATTTGTGCCACCGCAACAACCCGCTGCTCTTCACTCAGCCTGACCATATGGTTGGCAACTTCCCGCGATGCATAACCATTCTGGAAATAAGTCTCGGTCATCTGGCGCATGCGCAGTTGATCTGCCACGTTTGCTTCAAAAGCGATCGCCGAACGATTCTGGGCGCGCAATATGGACTCAAAAAGTTTCTTGTCAAACTTTCCTTCAGGATTCTGAAATTCCTTTATACCAACGATAGCTTCCGCCAAATATTTGTCATTTACTGTCAAGCCGGTAGCCCGGCCTTGCGACATCAATAAATGCTGGTCCACCAGATTGTCCAGAATGGCGCGCTTCCTCTCAGGGTTGTCGAACATTGCCGGGTCATAGGAATTGCCCATCATCTCGCGCATGCTGTCCTGCTGTTGCCGTAATTCCTGGTCGAATTCCTGCTGGGTGATCTTTTCACTGCTGATCGTGGCTAACGGCTCGCCTTCACCTGATTGATTAAAGGAATCCATACCCCAGAATGTGAAGGGCAGGATAATCAGCAGCAATACGATTTGCACAAAACGTCTTTTTTGTTGCACGAAGTTGAACATGGCAAACTACCTAATGAATTTTTAATTCAACATGAAAAAAGGCGAACTCTCGTTCGCCTTAATCTGGCGGAGTGGACGGGACTCGAACCCGCGACCCCCGGCGTGACAGGCCGGTATTCTAACCAACTGAACTACCACTCCAAAAACCCTAAACAGCTGGTGGGTGCTGAGGGGCTCGAACCCCCGACATTCGCCTTGTAAGGGCGACGCTCTACCAGCTGAGCTAAGCACCCAAGCAAGCCATCTAGTTTACAGCATCTTTCAAGCCTTTGCCAGCGCGGAATTTCGGAACCTTCGCTGCCTTGATCTTGATTGTCGCGCCAGTTCGCGGATTGCGGCCATTTCGCGCAGCACGCTTGCCTACATAAAATGTTCCAAAGCCCACCAAGGTAATCATGTCCCCTTTTTTCATGGCTTTTTTGATGGATTCTACGGTGGCATCGAGCGCCCGACCTGCGGCAGCTTTGGAAACATCGGCAGACTTTGCTATTGCGTCAATCAATTCAGACTTGTTCATATATGCATCCCCTTTGTATGTTGGTTAGAGCTTACAGGAAAACCCTGCAATGGCTTTATATCAAGGGTTTTTGGCTTGGTCAAGCAATTCAGAAATTTTTTTTATTTTCACCAATTTTGGCAACCCAAGTGAGTTGCATCAGTGCTTCATCAGGGTTGCGCCGTGATTTTCTGCAACCACCGGAATTGGATTAGGCACTGGCGCTGTGGGAGGCAAAGGTTCAGGTTTGCGTTCCAGGGCCATTTCCAGAACTTGCTCAATCCATTTAACCGGATGAATTTCAAGTTTATTCTTTACATTGTCGGGAATTTCCACAAGGTCCCGGGTATTCTCTTCTGGAATCAACACGATTTTGATGCCTCCGCGCTGCGCAGCCAGCAATTTTTCTTTCAAGCCACCGATAGGCAACACTTCGCCGCGCAATGTGATCTCACCAGTCATCGCCACATCGGCGCGTACTGGAATTCCAGTTAACGCAGACACCATGGCGGTACAAATTCCGATACCGGCACTGGGCCCATCTTTCGGAGTTGCACCCTCGGGCAGGTGAATATGCAAATCATTTTTTTGATAGAAATCTTCTGGAATGCCCAGGCTTCGTGCACGACTGCGCACCACGCTGAGCGCAGCCTGTATCGATTCCTTCATCACTTCACCCAGTTTACCGGTGGGAGTTATATTGCCTTTACCCGGCAATACTGCGGTCTCAATGGTCAGCAGTTCGCCGCCCACTTCGGTCCAGGCCAAGCCCGTCACTTGTCCGACTTGATTCAGTTTTTCTGCGATGCCGTAGCTATATCGCCTCACCCCCAGGTATTTATCCAGGTTGCGAGCATTCACGGTGACTTTGCTGTCCCGACCTTTTAGCAATAACGCTTTCACCACTTTGCGGCATATTTTTGACAGCTCGCGGTCCAGTCCGCGCACGCCGGCCTCACGCGTGTAATAGCGCAAAATGTCGCGTATGGCACTTTCAGAAATGCCAATCTCTTCCGGCTTCAGCCCATTATTCTTCATCGCCTTGGGAATCAGGTAGCGCGTGGCGATATTGAGCTTTTCTTCTTCGGTGTAGCTCGACACATGAATAATTTCCATCCTGTCCAGCAATGGGGCAGGAATGTTCATGCTGTTCGAAGTTGCGACAAACATTACGTCGGACAGGTCGTATTCGACTTCGACATAATGGTCAACAAACGTATGGTTCTGTTCCGGATCCAGCACTTCAAGCAACGCCGACGACGGGTCGCCACGGAAATCCGTACCCATCTTGTCCACTTCGTCGAGCAGGAACAGCGGATTTTTGACGCCGACCTTGGACATGTTCTGCAAAATTTTGCCGGGCATGGAGCCGATATAAGTGCGGCGATGGCCGCGGATTTCCGACTCATCACGCACGCCACCCAGCGACATGCGCATGAATTTGCGGTTGGTGGCGCGCGCAATAGACTGACCGAGCGAAGTCTTGCCCACCCCTGGCGGTCCGACCAGGCACAGGATAGGCGCCTTCATCTTGTCTACCCGTTGTTGCACGGCCAGATATTCAACAATACGTTCCTTGACCTTGTTCAGCCCGTAATGATCTGTTTCCAGCACTTCTTCGGCCTGTTTCAGGTCAGTATTAATTTTGGTTTTCTTTTTCCACGGCAAC
This sequence comes from Gallionellaceae bacterium, assembly GCA_031400735.1. Taxonomy (GTDB): domain Bacteria; phylum Pseudomonadota; class Gammaproteobacteria; order Burkholderiales; family Gallionellaceae; genus Nitrotoga. The sequence goes on along the minus strand of JANNQM010000013.1, from coordinate 33,380 downwards.
CCTACCAGCACATCTATATAGTTTCGCACTACCGTTGCCTCGGCTGACATGGGCGACATCAGGCGCAATTTTTTCATCTCTGCCTCGGCCTTGGCGCGCGCTTCTTTTGGCATGTGGGCACCCTTGACCTTTTTTTCCAGCTCGTCAATGTCGGCGCCCTCTTCACCTTCGCCTAATTCTTTCTGGATCGCCTTCACCTGCTCATTCAGATAATACTCACGCTGACTTTTTTCCATCTGGCGCTTCACACGCCCGCGGATGCGTTTTTCCACCTGCAGAATATCCAGCTCCGCTTCCAGCAAACCAAGCAAATGCTCGAGGCGCTTGCGCACGTCAAAAATCTCCAGCACTTCCTGCTTTTGTTCCAGCTTGAGCGGCAAGTGAGCGGCGATGGTATCGGCCAACCGGCCCGCATCATCGATACCGGCCAGTGAAGTCAGGATTTCGGGCGGAATTTTTTTGTTGAGCTTGACGTACTGGTCAAACTGATTAATCAGCGCACGGCGCATGGCCTCAGCTTCATGGCCTTGGCTGTCATCAGAAGGGACGGGTTCAATTTCGGCGTCGAAGTGGCTCTTTTCGTCCAGTACGCGCAACACCTTTGCGCGCTGAGTGCCTTCAACCAGCACTTTGACGGTGCCGTCGGGCAACTTGAGCATTTGCAGAATGTTGGCGATGCTGCCAATGCGATACAAATCATCAATCGCGGGCTCATCATTGGCGGCGGCTTTTTGCGCGACCAGCACTATGCTCTTGCCCGCTTCCATCGCCGATTCAAGCGCTTTAATAGATTTGGCCCGGCCAACAAACAGTGGAATCACCATATGAGGAAAAACCACTACATCCCGCAAAGGAAGCAACGGAAATAAACCGAAAGCAGGGGCATTTGTGTCGTGTTCAAACATGGTGGGCATCACTCCCTATTGGGTTATATCTGTATGTTGGGCACATTGCGCAATAAATCAATAGGCAATGTCCTTGAAAAGAATATATTGCTCACATTTCGAAATCTGCGGCTTAATAGAATAGATAGCCACAGCGGACAACAGTTCCCACATTTAGTCACCGCACTTAAGATTGCGTCACCTGATCTCCGTCTGCTATGCCGCCTTATGTGTATCTGCATACATCACAATGGGTTTAATTTCGCCGCTTACGGTATTTTCATCCAACACTACTTTGGTGACGTTATCTATCGAGGGCAGGTCGAACATAATGTCGAGCAATGCATGTTCCAGGATAGACCTCAAACCGCGCGCGCCAGCTTTGCGGGCCAGTGCTTTTTTGGCAATGGCCTGCAATACGCCTTCGCGAAATTCCAGCTCTACCCCTTCCATGTCGAACAATTTCTTGTACTGCTTGGTCAACGCATTCCTGGGTTCGGTCAAAATCTGGATAAGCGCCGCTTCGTCCAGCTCTTCCAATGTAGCAACGACCGGAAGGCGTCCTACAAACTCAGGAATAAGCCCGAATTTTATCAGGTCTTGCGGCTCCACTTCCCGCAACACGGCGCCGACGCCTTTTTTGTCGTCACGCTTGGCCAGACTGGCGCCAAAACCTATTCCGGCTTTTTCCGAACGGCTGCGAATAATTTTTTCCAGCCCGTCAAACGCACCCCCGCAGATAAACAAAATGTTGGTCGTGTCTACTTGCAGGAATTCGGTATTGGGGTGCTTGCGCCCCCCTTGCGGCGGGACCGAGGCCTTGGTGCCTTCAATCAGCTTGAGCAGCGCCTGCTGCACGCCCTCTCCGGAAACATCGCGGGTGATGGAGGGGTTATCCGATTTGCGCGAAATCTTGTCTATCTCATCAATGTAGACTATTCCGCGCTGCGCCCGCTCTACATCGTAATCGCATACCTGCAGCAGTTTCTGGATAATGTTTTCTACATCCTCACCCACATACCCGGCTTCAGTCAATGTAGTGGCGTCTGCCATCACAAACGGAACATCCAGCAGGCGCGCCATGGTTTGCGCGAGCAGCGTTTTGCCGGAACCGGTTGGCCCCACCAGCAAGATGTTGCTTTTGGATAACTCTACGCCATCCTTGTCCGTGCTTTTCAAGCGCTTGTAATGGTTGTATACCGCGACGGACAGTATCTTCTTGGCTTGTTCCTGGCCTATTACATATTCGTCCAGACGCTCATGTATCTCGTGCGGCACCGGCAAATCACTCTTGCCCGCTTTGCCGGGAATAGTGCTTTGCACTTCCTCTCGGATGATGTCGTTGCATAAATCTATGCACTCATCGCACACAAATACCGAGGGTCCGGCAATGAGCTTGCGCACTTCGTGCTGGCTTTTGCCGCAAAAGGAACAATACAGCAGCTTGTCGCCTTTGGATTTATCAGAAGTCATGCAAACTCCCTTCTATACTTTATGCACGTTTTTCCAGTACTTTATCCACCAACCCGTATTCAACAGCCTCAGTTGCGGTAAGGAATTTATCGCGCTCGCTATCGCGCGCCACTTCTTCCACAGTGCGACCGGTATGTTGCGCCATCAATATATACAAGCGCTCGCGCAGACTGAGGATATATTTAGCGTGAATCTCGATATCCGTTGCCTGCCCCTGGAATCCCCCCAGTGGCTGATGGATCATCACAGTAGAATTGGGCAGCACAAAGCGTTTCTCCTTGGCACCCGCCTGCAACAGGAACGCGCCCATTGAAGCAGCAATACCTATGCACAGCGTGGACACTTCCGGCTTGATAAATTGCATCGTATCGTAAATCGCCATGCCCGCTGAAATCGAGCCGCCGGGGGAATTGATATACAGGTGGATATCCTTGTCCGGGTTCTCTGACTCCAGGAACAACATTTGCGCCACCACCAGGTTAGCCACATTATCGTTGATCGGTCCGACCAGGAAAATCACGCGCTCCTTGAGCAAACGTGAATAAATATCGTACGCGCGCTCTCCCCGCCCGCTGGTTTCAATCACCATGGGAACCAGGCCTAAATTTTGCGGCTCGTCATTTTGTGGCCAGGTTTTGCGTGTTTCGCTGTGCATTATCAATTGTTCTCCATCAACTCATCAAAGTCCACCACCTTGTCGGTCACGGTGGCGGCATTCATTACCCAGGCCACTATGTTGTCTTCCAGCGCCAGGTTCTCCACGGCTTGCAACCGTGATGGGTCACTATAATGCCACTTAATGACCTCATCCGGACGGTCAAAGCTTTGCGCATACTCCTTAAGCAGGGTCTTGATCTGCTCCGGCTTGGGCGTCAAGCCATGCAGCTTGACCAGCTCACCGGCAATCAGCCCCAGCTTTACCCGCCTTTGCGCTCGCTCGGTAAACAAATCTGAGGGCAGAGACATTCCGGTCGGCACTTTGACACCGCGTTCTTTCATTTCCTGCAACGTTTGTTGCATGATATGGCGCGCCTCCACATCCAGCAGGGCTTTCGGTACCTCCAACTGGCTGGTGCGAAGCAAAGCATCCATTGCATTGTTCTTGTTGCGCACCTTGAGGCGGCGCTCAATTTCGCGCGACAAATTTTGGCGAATTTCTGCCTTGAGCCTATTCAGGTCGCCATCCTTAATACCCAGCGACTTGGAAAATTCAGCATCCAGCTGCGGCAATCGAGGCGCTTCCACGGCATGTACGGTAATGGTAAAGGTCACGCTTTTACCAGCCACATTTTTCCCATGATAGTCGTCCGGGAATGCCATGTTAAACGACTTGGTTTGCCCTGCTTCCATGCCTATTATGGCATGTTCAAATTCGGGCAGCATACGCCCGCGTCCCAGTATCACGGAAAAATCCTTGCCCTCGCCACCTTCGAATGCCTGCCCATCCAGTGTGCCGTTAAAATCAATGCGCACCTGATCATCATTTTGCGCCGCTCTGTTGCATGTTTCGAACACTGCGCGTTGTTTGCGCAAGGTGTCAATCGTCTGGTCAACGTCAGCATCAGTCAGCGTATAGATATCGCGCTCGATTTTTTCTTTGGCGATATTGCCAAAGCTGACCTGGGGATATACCTCAAACGTTGCGCTGAATTCGATTTCTGCTGCGGTGGGGTCAGCGCTTTTTATCTCGAAATCCGGACTGCCTGCCACTTTTAAACTATTGGCCTCGGCCGCCTCGGCAAATGTTCGGTGCAAAGCATCACCTAATACTTCCTGATGCACTTGCGCGCCATATTGCTGCTCCAGAACCTTGAGCGGCACCTTGCCGGGCCTGAAACCATGCACCTTCGCAGTACGGCCTAATCGCATCAGGCGCGCTTCTACTTCACCACGCAACTGTTGCTGTGGAATGGTTGCATTGATTCGGCGTTCCAATGCACCCAGTGTTTCTACACTAGCCATACAAACATCCTTTAATAGTAATAAATGATTTCAACTTGGCACATGGTCGCCAGTACCCAGACTTGCGTTGCGCCAAACGAAGAATATCACAAGGAGCAGAATGTTAAACATGCTGACAATATCAATAATCTTGCCCATGGCAAGCAGTGGATGTCTACAGCGAGATTCGGCAAGATATGGCAAATCGAAAATTTATGTGGGCAGCCAGCCTGGAATTCAATTCTTATCAGGCGGGTGTCTTTATCAGTCGGGTGGCTTCCTCAGTCTGAGGTCTGGGGGTTGGTGCGAAAGGAGAGACTCGAACTCTCACGCCTTTCGGCGCTGGAACCTAAATCCAGTGCGTCTACCAATTCCGCCACTTTCGCCTCACCTTGCAAAGGATTAACCAAGCACAAGTAGGCGCTATTATAACACGCCCCAACTCAGGTGAAGGCAGTACGAATATCAAGCAGCGTTTACAACCTTTGGTCCGTGTGATTCCCTTCTGGCTTGGCGTTTATCCCCGGATAAAACTATCGCCAGCTTCAGTCGGTCAACAACTCCCAGCTTGCGATAGACGCCTGTCAGATGGGCCTTTACGGTACGTTCGGTAATTTCCAGGGATTGGGCAATTTGCTTGTTGCTTCCGCCATTCCTGACTTGCATCGAAATTTCATATTCGCGCCGGGTAAGGCTGGGTAACAAACCTAAGCAGGAACGGTCGTTTTCATTTCTTTTGTCCGTCTCGCCAAATTGATCGAGCAAACGATAGGTCAATGTGCGTCGGATCCATAATTCACCTTGCTGAACAGCCATGACCAGGGTTTTCAAAGCTGCAGGATCAATATCATTACGGCAACATCCCCTCACCCCGGCGCGGAAAAAAGCCCATTCTTCATCATCAGAAGTAGGACCGCTCAACATGACTATTTTGGTATCCGGACTGAGCTTTCTCAGCACAACAATTCCCTTCGCGCCTGCCAATTCCGGCAGGTCGTGATCAAGCAAAAGGATATCGGGCTTGATTTCTTTCATACGGTCGCGCAACGCGGTGAAATTTGCGACCCCCAGGATTTGTGCATAGTCCTGCAGCCCTTTTTGCCACCGATCAATCTTTTCGTTACTCAAGCTGGCGAGAATCACCATATGGGCTTTTCGTTCCAAGGCCTTGGGAGCTATATTTTTCTGTTGGGCCATTAAACTTTTAACAAATGTATTCTGGATTTCCATAATCTGAGCCCCAATTAAATTTATGTTCAATTCATTACTTAGGTCTTAAGTACGCTTGATTTGGAGGCATTATCCTCATCTCCGGTAACGCGCTCTGTTCGTTGGCGTACATTGACTGCACTGTTTGAACTGTAGGATTGTGATGGGCTGCGTCCCGTAGATTGGATTTGCAGTACAATTTTCTGCCATTCCCTCATTTGAGTATTACTTATTCCATGTCACGAATTGCCTACCTCATCAACCAATACCCCAAGATCAGCCATACCTTCATTCGCCGCGAAATATTGGCCTTGGAACGCCAGGGCTTTGTCATCTTGCGCATCGCCCTGCAAGGCTGGGATGCTGAATTAGCAGACGAAACGGATATCCAGGAACGTCTTAATTGCCAGTATGTAATGCAAGCAGGTTTACTCGCTATCCTGGGGGCGACATTGCGTACTTTGGTGACGACGCCGCGAAAATTCATATCTGCGCTGGCCTTGGCGATTAAAATGAGTCACGGTTCAGAACGCCCTTTGCCTTACCATCTGGTTTATCTTGCTGAAGCCTGCCGCATCCTCTCCTGGGTAAACACTTTTCAGGCAACGCACCTACACGCGCATTTCGGCACCAATTCAGCAGAAGTGGTAATGCTGGTTACTGTCTTGGGCGGGCCACCATACAGTTTTACGGTTCATGGCCAGGATGAGCTGCTGTTTGGAGGAATAGTCGAAAAAGTTCGTCGCGCAGCGTTCGTTGTGGCGATCAGCAATTTTGGTCGCAGCCAGTTTTATCGCAGAATCCCGCATGCATACTGGCACAAGGTCAACATAGTTCATTGCGGGCTGGAGCCGTCATACCACAGCTTGCCGCTGACATCGCCTACCCCTGGTTCACGCTTGATTTGTGTAGGCAGGCTGTCGCGAGAGAAGGGGCAGTTGTTGCTCATAGAAGCGCTTCATATTTTGTCTAACAAAGGAATACAGTTCGACCTGGTGTTGGCCGGAGATGGGGAAATGCGGGCTGAAATTGAGAGCTTGATCCATCGCTACAACCTGACCAAGCAAGTTCGGATTACCGGCTGGATCAGCAGCAATCAGGTACGTGAGGAAATTATTGCGGCGCGGGGGTTGGTACTGCCCAGCTTTACCGAGGGTTTGCCGGTGGTCATCATGGAAGCGATGGCGCTGCGTCGGCCGGTATTGGCAACTTACGTGGGTGGCATTCCAGAATTAGTAATCCATAATCAGACCGGATGGTTATTCCCGGCAGGCTCAGTTGAAGATTTGGCCGCAGCCATAGCAGATTTTTTTTCCAGGTCGGCTGATGAATTGCAAAACATGGGAGATGCCGGATATGTCCGGGTAATGGAGCTCCATTCAATTGATACTGAAGTCGCGAAACTCGGAACGCTCTTTCGACACTCCGATTAACAGTAAACCCATCTTAAATTTGCTCAGTCCTTTCCGAAGATAATATTTGAGACTATTACTTCTCCGGTTTTTAAATCTACACTCGCTGATTTTTGGGTAGGGTCAGGTTCACGGTTCTTCTTACCATATAAATTCGGAACAAATCCTGTTGCCCCTCCTGGACAATTCGTTATTTCACCGACCAGGCACTCCTCACCATTTGAATACATATCAACCCTTATAAGGGTGAAGTACTGGCTCAGTTGTCTAGCAACTTCGATCATTGTGTCCAGATTTTTTGGCTTGCTCACTGTATTTCTTGACCACGGGTAGTGCATCGAAAATGGCAACTCGTTCCAGTCCATATCCAACATTTTTTCTGTGTTTCCCGTATGCCTATCCATACTGACCTGTATTAACTTGGGCTTACCCATGTAGCACAGTATCTTGTAGTCATAGAGGTTATCACTATTGAATATAAGAGGCTCCACAATGACTTTGGGCCTTAATGTCTTGTAGTTGGCTTCACGGTTTTTAGAATAGTAGGATGTCTTAAACCAACTACTTATCTTTTCAAAATCAATCGGTTTATTTTGTTTTCTTAGAATTACTTCTCCGGAAAGATGAGTAGGTTTGATGCAGCAGTCTTCGGGAAATACATAGCCCCTCACCTCTTCAATTGTATGAAGGATTTTTATTGTAGGTACATTGAATTGATCCCCTGCAACTGCTTTAACAAAAAGTTTTACGAAGTCTTTATCGGAAACAAAAACTCGTAATGGGTTACTAATTTCTTTAGTCGTTTTTATTTTGTACAACACGTCATTAAAAAGCAGTTTGTTGCTTGGCAGTCTTCGGTGCATCCTGATGAAACTAATAAATGAATATAAATGATCCCCAAAGTCGTTCTCAGGGAGTACCTTCACTAGCCCTCTATATAACTTTTTCATTAGTAGTTTGATCATACCCGCATGCGACCCCGGCCCAATTTATATATAGCATCATGCACTGCCAGTGCGTTAAAGTCGGCACAATGAACAAGCTGAATCCAAAACATAAACGTTGCAACAACCAACGGCCATTGACGCCCACGCTTTGTTAACAAGCGTGACAACAAGTAGGCAATTGCCGATCATGAGTACGCCCATTTGTACCATGAATGCATACATTATAAAAGTGGATTTGCCAGTTTCCGACTATCGACTATGGAGAAGTGAAATTTGGCCTATACTATAATCGATAAGTAGAGTTCATCATGGCGATATATCGATCCAAGCTGGCAGAGCTAGAAATGCCGATGCATACAATAAACTTTGTATTCCGTTTAAAAGGAAGCAGCATTGAATAAGTTTCGAATTGCATATATCGTCAATGAGTACCCCAAAGTCAGCCATACATTCATTCGTCGAGAAATATTTGCGCTAGAACGCCAAGGGTTCGATATTCTGCGTATCTCTCTACGCGGATGGAACGCAGAATTAGTAGACGAGGAGGATATGCAAGAGCGGCAGCGTACCCACTACGTTCTGAAAAATGGTATCCCCAAGCTTCTGTGGTCAATGTTACGTACATTCCTAACCCACCCCTGGCGTTTCTTATCTGCTTTGGCCCTTGCAACGACTGTAATGGCTGGCCGTCGCGCTGACCGCCCACTGCCCTATCACTTGGCCTATTTTGCTGAAGCATGCCATATCCTTCCATGGCTGAAGACTTTTGGTGCCACACATGTGCATGCACATTTCGCCAGCAATTCTGCAGAAGTAGCCTTACTGGCGCACGCTTTGGGTGGCCCACCTTACAGTTTTACTTTTCATGGCGAGCAGGAGTCGCTTTTGAGCGGTATCGATGAAAAGATCAGGCGAGCATTGTTCGTGGTGGCAATCACCTCTTATGCGCGCAGCCAACTTTTTCACCGGGTCGAAAACAGCTGCTGGCCTAAGATTAAAGTCGTCCATTGCGGATTGGAGTTGGCATTCCATAGTGTGGAGTCTCTGCCACCCAGTTTTCACCCGCGTTTTGTCTGTGTAAGCCGATTAACGAGAAAAAAAGGTCAGTTGCTTCTAGTTGAAGCTGCCTACCGCCTGGCACAGAAAGATATTAATTTTGAACTAGTACTTGCAGGTGACGGTGAGATGCGTGCGGAGGTCGAAGAATCAATCAAACGCTTTGGCTTAACCAGACAAATCCGGATCACTGGATGGATCAGCAGTAGCCAGGTTCGCGAGGAGATTCTTGCGGCGAGAGCATTAGTGCTTCCCAGCTTTGATGAAGGTCTCCCAGTCGTTATCATGGAAGCCATGGCACTACGTCGTCCAGTATTGGCAACCTATGTAAGCGGAATTCCAGAACTTGTAACAACAGGAGAGCACGGTTGGCTCTTCCCCGCTGGGTCAATTGATGATTTAGCAACTGCTATGCAAGACTGCTTATTAAAATCCCCTGAAGAGTTACAAAAAATGGGGGATGCAGGTTACCTTCGTGTTATGCAACGGCATTCCATCGATACCGAGGCCGTGAAGCTGGCTGAATATTTCCGCGCGGAAGCGGAATTCAATACTCCCGCGCGGAATTAATTCACCCTCCGTTAACAGCACCCACGTCCATTCCACTCTGCAGCCTGCTGGTACCGAAGAAATCTGAAAATACCGGCACGGTCGAAAGGCCCGTATTCTGCGCCGGGCTTGGGGCTGGGAGCAGGTTGAAATCGGCTGGAGCACTTGGCGATCCATTCACGAACAGCGCCGCTGCGGTATTGTTCAAAATATTATTCCCTTGAATGTTCCCGCTACCCTCATCGCCAACCATGCGGGCAGAAATTGCGAATGGAGATGTTCCCAAGTTATTCTGCACCGTAATGTTTGAGGACTTCGGACAGATACTTACTCCAATAACGTCACCACTCCGCGTGGAATTGCTGTAAATAGTGTTGTTATACACCCCGCCATTTGTTGGCGGGGGTTCGACGCTATTCGTGTCACGCGCCGAAACCTGGACACATTTACCGCTATTCAAACAGATGTTGTTCCGGACCGTAAACTCGGTGCCATTCATTACCAGACCAACTTGTGTGGCATTACCTCCCTCAAACCAATTACGCTCCACAATAATGTCTCTCAGACGTTCATCACTCTGGGCGTTTTGTGGCCCAATATTCACCGTCCAGTCTGTACCATTACCTGACACTAGTGCGTTATCGGAAATAACAATGTGCTCAGAATAACTGCCCGCTACGCCAATAGGAGGAGTATCGGTACGGTAGTCAGGCGATGTTGTGACACACGTTCCCGCAGGGCTTCCGACATTACACCAGCTTTTGCTGTGCAATTTGAGAACAACTTTTGTCGGTGACTGCCTGCTCAGCATGTTATTACTAAGTACTCCTTTGTTCAGGTTAAAAATACGTACCCCATGCTCAGTCAGCGTAGTGTCATCCACAACACTCCCTAACATTGAAAGACGGCTGACTGCCAACTGGACTCCATTCCCCCCCCTGCCACCCATTGTGCGCAAAACAGATGTATCGACGATTGCCACTTGATCATATATAGCATGTCCCGGATAGCCGTGGCTGTTCAGGTAATCCAATATGGAGTCGTCAAACGAAATACCCGTGTGAGTATCATAAATCTGCAATCTCAGAAGGGTGATCTGATTGATCCCACCTGCAGATTCGATGCCTTTTGAAGCAGGCTTAGACATCCCATCCAGGGCCATATCCATCACACGCCAGTCGCTAATTCCGGGCGTAGTATTGCTGGATAATTTTAAAATGGCGGCATCACCCGTCATCTGCACCACGGGAGCAGCCCCGATACCAAATGCTCCGACGATACCTGGACCGGCCTGAGTTAAAGTTGCGCTTGTAGCAGCTGTATAAGTATCCCCACGTTTAAAGAGAAGCCTTTTGCCGGGACGCGCATAATTCTGAATCGCGGACACAAAGTCTGATTTCTGGGCGGTAGTCGCTCCCCCAGGACAGCCGTTTACTCCCGCTACAGGGAGGCTGGATGAACCGATACAAACAGTATTAGTACCCGCAAATACTTCATCAGGATTCTGAACTACTATTTGAATGCAGCTGTTCGCTGTGTTCGTACCATCAACAGCGGCCAAGGCAACAGTGTAGGTGCCAGGCGTTTCAAATACGTGAGAAGAGACCGGGCCGGTTGCTGTGTTCCGGCTATTTTTCCCCTCACCGCTTCCCACTGTCCAGTTAGCGCCATGGGCTGTAGAGCCAGCAGGATCGCCGAAATCCCAGCGATACTCGAGATCGTGGAAGGGCCGTGTCGTCGCGGTAGCCGTAGTGGCTGTGGCATCGAAGAATACCGACAGCGGTGCGACACCCGTCGTTCGACTTGGGACATTTGCCAGCGTAATGGCACTGGTCGTCTGGGGCGTCGAGCATCCGGAGGCAATGCTACCTGCCAGCTGCCACAGGCCAGTTTCATTTTCCGTGTAAGGGGTAGCAACGGTGAATTCCTGCGGGGTTGCCCCTTCAACAGTGTAAGTACCGTTGTAACTATCCGTTCCACTTATAGTAACGACGGCGCCCTCTGTTAAAGAATTTTCTGAAACAGCGGTTACTTTACCCGCGCCTGCATCGGAAAACTCAGTAATAGTGTTAGGAGCCGTAGCAGGCGTCTCATTTTGGTTTGCTGATCCCCCCACAAGTGACGGGGTGGAAGTTCCGCCTCCTCCGCTTCCGCATGAGGCGAGGCCAAAAACTAATAATAATAGAGCGGTAACATTTAACAGATTGGTGGACGATAAAACTGCATTTTTTTTCAGCATTGTGATATTTATCCTTTGTAATGGATTGCCTGACCAGACCTTGGCCTGGAAAGGAACATGACACTCTTCGGAAAATTACTGCTTACGAAACCACCACAACGTAAGGTCCGTCAGGTCACACCACCACAAAGATAAATTTGCTACCAGAAGATTGATACGATGAAGATTGATACGATAATGAGGTTTATGATTGGAACATGCAATGCCTTCTGTCTGAAGGCCAGATGCAACTGCCACCCTCCCGGCATGGCAAGGGACCGTCATTAGTAATGACTAGGACAAAGAAGTTCCAAGGGGTAGATAAACTAGCTTCTCATTAAGGAAGTTGAGAGCGTGGCTTTAGGATAGGGGATACAGGAAAAGTTCTGTGAAACTAGAAAATCTCCCGTATTATTCGTATCATTTTGAATATTAATAACATTATATCACTCATAAGCTACCTGAATACAATGAGCAATACGGCGTTGGAACATGGTTTCGCAGGTATGATCTCGTGCAAAACGGGCAGCTTTAACCGCTCTGTCTTTGATTTCATTCCTTTCCTTCGCTAATCGTGCAATCAAATCTGCGCAGCCCGTTACATTATTCATTGCAACTGACCAGCCCACGTCGTAATGGGCCAATATACCCTGATGCGCCTTATTGTTATAACCCAGGATGGGCACACCGCAAGCATAGGTCTCCAGGTAAGTGCAGGAAGGGTCACTCTGGCGGTGGCAACAGACGAATAAGTCCACGTTCGCCTTTATGAACGGTACCAGTTCAGTGACATAGTCAACCGCCCCCCTTAACTTTATATTGTTATTTAACCCATACGTGTCAATTTTTGCCTGCATGTCGGCAAGCAGGTCGCCGGAACCAAAAATGTCGAACGAAAAAGATACTTGGCGCTTTTGCAGTTGGTGGGCAATTTCAACAAGGTGATCTGCCCCTTTCATCCGGATAAGCCGCCCCGAAAATCCCAGGCGTAAAGGAGCATTTTTGTCCAGATATGCGAGCCTGGCTGTCAGCTCACTGTCTGTAATGCCCATAGCAGCAGTATTGCGTGTATCGAAATACAGCAGTGTATTGGGAACCAGCGGAGCATAAGCATCATAAGCAGGCACCCCATTGGCCTGCAATCCATCCGACTGCCGAAAGGCTTGCAGACGTTTCCTTTCCTTGAGCATCAGCCAAACCATTGTTTTCATCTTGCGCCAAAGATTGGCAGTACTGATCGCAGCAATTTGAAATCGTGTTTGCAGGGTATATTCAATTCCATAAATGCATTTTATTCCGTGTTGCCTGCACAGGGCTGCTACATGCAGGTCTTCGAACGAGTCACCCGAGGCCAGTACAATATTCACGCCGGTTAAATTCCCCAAGCCAATCATCTCATCAGGCCGCAGAACCTCAACCTGCGCAGGGAAGACATCGGCATTGAATTGAACCAGGCCAAATTGCGGCGGGGCAGTGGTTACCAGCCGAATAGCAACACGGAACGAGCCTGGCCAGCAGGCACAGTATGCCATTACGCCATCATGAAATTTTCGGTCAAAGTACAACGCATCGCCAATTTTCCACACACCTACTGACGGACTCAACAGCAACGATTTTGTTTGGATTTCAGTGGATTTATTTGCCATGGGGTCGTGATATGAACAATTCAGGGGCAAACCTAACCCCCAGAAAAAACAAGGCTTAAGTGGTCAAGCTAACAAACTTGGGGGCTGATGGCAAGGTATAATCTTTTGGGATATCGGGGTGTCCTGCGTGGATCCACTGCTCTACCTTAATATATTGGTAAACCTATGTACGAAGCATTCTATGGTTTAAAAGAAAAACCTTTCTCAATACAACCCGACCCGGATTTTCTGTATTTCGGCAGGCGTCATGCTTATGCCTACGCCATGATGGAATTCGGTATAAAGAACGGTGCCGGATTTTCGGTATTGAGCGGTGAAATAGGTTGCGGTAAAACTACTCTGATACGTCATCTGCTGAATGACTTAACGACTAGCCACGTAATCGGCCTGGTCTACAACACGCACAAGGATATTGAAGATTTACTGGAATGGATAATGCTGGCATTCGGGCTGCCTTATGAAGGGAAGTCCCGTGTTGGGCTGTATGACACCTTTCAGCGTTTCTTGATTGAACAGCATGGGCTGGACAAACGCGTGCTGTTAATTGTGGATGAAGCACAAAACCTCAATTCGGATGCGCTGGAATCATTGCGCATGCTATCTAACATCAATGCCGACAAACACCAGCTGCTGCAAGTCATTCTGGTGGGCCAGCCGCAACTGAAAGCAATGCTCATGCGGCCCGACCTGCAGCAATTTGCCCAGCGGATTGCGGTCGATTTCCATATCAAACCTTTCGATGAAGCAGAAGTAAGTGACTATATTGTGCACAGGTTGAAAAAAGCAGGGCGAGACACGCCGCTTTTTACAACGGCGGCGTGCACCCGGATTGCCCAGGCCAGCCGCGGTGTCCCGCGAAATATTAATATCCTTTGCGATACTGCGCTGGTTTATGGATACGCAGCCGAATCTGAACGGATAGGCCTGACCTTGGTAGAAGAAGTACTGAGAGACCGGGCCGAATTTGGTACCTTGTCCAACGCTGAATGAGCAAACGCAACACTGAACTACCCCACTAATTTACATTTTAGGTGTTGTTACTATGATCCTGGTTACCGGCGGCACTGGCTACATTGGCTCGCATACCGTTGTTGAGCTGATGCAAGCAGGTTATCAAATCATGATTGTCGATAATCTATGCAATAGCAAGATAACCGTCCTGGACCGTATCGAAAGGATAGTTGGCAAAAGGCCCAACTTTGTCGCGGCTGATATTCGTGACAAAAAATCGATGCAGGCGCTATTCGCCGATTATCAGTTCGAGGCTGTTATCCATTTTGCCGGGCTGAAGTCGGTAGGGGAATCTGTCGCCCAGCCGATACATTATTACGACAACAATATCCATGGCAGCCTGGTATTGTTCGAAACAATGGCCGAAGCGGGATTAAAGACGCTGGTTTTTTCCTCCTCTGCCACGGTATATGGCGACCCTCATGCAGTTCCGATCCGTGAGGACTTTCCCCTTTCCGCAACCAATCCCTACGGACGGTCAAAGTTAATCATTGAAGAAATGCTGGGAGATATTGCGCGGGCAGACCCGGAGTGGCACGTTGCCTTGTTGAGGTACTTCAACCCGGTCGGGGCACACGAATCCGGCTTGATCGGGGAAGACCCCAATGGCATTCCGAATAATTTGATGCCCTATATTGCCAAGGTTGCCATTGGCAATTTGGCCGAACTTCCCGTTTTCGGCAACGATTACCCCACTCATGACGGCACCGGCGTGCGTGATTATATTCACGTGGTGGATTTGGCCCGCGGCCACCTTTCTGCATTGCAGGTCATCAGCAAGACACCAGGAGTGCTGACCGCCAATCTGGGAACAGGCCAGGGTTATAGCGTACTGGATGTGGTAAGCGCATTTGAAGCAGCCAGCGGGCAAAAAATACCGTACCGTATAACCAACCGGCGTCCCGGAGATGTGGCAGCTTGTTATGCTGACCCGTCGTTGGCAAAAAAATTACTGGGGTGGCAGGCGCAATACGGTTTGAAAGAGATGTGCAGAGATACCTGGCGCTGGCAGTCCACAGCTGAAGTTTTCACTGAATAGAAAGTCATACTTAGATGAAACAGAAAATATTGGGCAGCTACCTGGGCGAAGCCGCATTATCCCTGCGCGATAAAATAGAAATTGTGCATACTGCGTATTGCAGCCCGGAAAGAGTGGGTACGCTGGCCAATGACCATCTGGCCACGCAACTGGTCACCACATTATGCCAGCCCAATAAAACATTCATTGATGTAGGAGCCCATATTGGCTCCATCATCGCTGCCGTTTCGCGCAGGGACGCCTCGATAAAAATCGTCGCTATCGAAGCGATACCGGAAAAAATTGTTAATTTGCGGAAAAAATTCCCGTTTGTCGAACTGCACGATTGTGCGGTGGGCGAATCCACAGGAAAAGTTTCGTTCTTTATAAACACCAAACAGTCCGGATATAGTTCGCTGGGAAGGCCGGGCAGCGCCAGCAAAGATACGATAACCGAAATAACCGTACCAATAAAAAGGCTGGATGACCTGGTGTCATCCGATAATGTCGATGTCATTAAAATTGATGTGGAAGGCGCAGAACTGGGTGTCCTGCGGGGAAGCCCAAATTTACTGGACAGCAGCCGGCCGGTAATAATGTTTGAAAGCGGGCCGGAAATGGATGATGGCCTGAGATATACAAAAAAAGAACTCTATGAATTCCTGGCTGCGCATCGATATGCGGTGCTCATTCCCAATCGCGTAGCCCACAACGATCCCGGACTCACCCAGGAAGGGTTCATCGAAAGTCATTTATATCCGCGGCGGACCACGAATTATTTTGCGATTCCCAATGAACGGCGCGCTGAAATCAGGGATCGTGCGCGTGAAGTCCTCAAAATTCATATTGGGTAGCGGCTCCGCCAGGATTTTTTTCTGATGAACGCTAAACAAACAGTTCGCAACAATATCGCCCGGCTCCTACTTGTTGCAGGAATTACCCGGCCAGCCAGCCGCAGTAAAGGGCGGCTTTCGATCGCGACCTTTCACCGGGTGTTGCCTGAAGCGCAGCGGCAAGCTTATCCTTATCCCCGGCTGGTAGTCACTCCACAAGAGCTCGATATTCTTCTGGCTTACTTCAAGAAGCATTTTGATTGCGGTACTCTCGCCGCTCAGCATGCACGCTATCTGAAGGGTGAAAGTCCGGCGCACCCGCTGCTTGCGTTGACCTTTGACGATGGCCAGCATGACAATTTCATCAACGCCCGTCCGGTGCTTGACCGGCATCAGGTCAAGGCCTCGTTCTTCATCCCGGTAGCGGCCATACAGCGGCAACAGCTGTTGTGGCATGACCAACTGGGTTTCGCCATACTTGCGCTGTTCAAGCAGCCCGGCGGAAACCAGAAGCTGGTGGCAATATTGAATGAAGCAGGATTGTCCGCCAGCGGGCCATCCCACCTGTTAAGCAATGTAGTCAGCGGTTCCAAACAGCTGGCGCTGGAAGCAAGGTTGCGTTTGATCGAAACACTAAAGCGCGCGTCAGGCAATATTCCTGCGCCAGAATTCGCGCGCCTGATGACCTTTGAGGAGCTTGCAGAGCTGGTGCACGCTGGCCATGAAATGGGCTCGCATAGCATGACGCATTGCCTGATGCCGGAATGCGATGAGGGCGCACTGGCCTATGAAGTGGGCGAATCCCGCCGTGTATTACAAACCCGGCTTGGGCAGCCGATCGAATCATTTTGTTACCCCAACGGCAACTCCGATGCCCGCACTGCGCTGGCTGTCGCCAATGCGGGTTATCACCGGGCCGTGACTACGGACTGGGGCTCGAATGGACTGGAGGCAGACCGATTCCAGCTACGCCGTTATGACATGGATGCCCAGCGCCTGCTAAGTGGACGTGGGCAATTCATGCCTGCCGTGCTGGCCTTTCGGATGAGCGGGTTTTATCCCGGGCAGGGTTAAAGTGGTATGGGTGCTGAGCAGGAACTCGGTACACGAATAATAAAAAATCTGGTGTATTCTTTCATTCAAATTTCCAATGGACAATTTCCTGCCTTGCCGCACCCTATCCCCATACAGCAATATCAACAGCCCCATAAAAGAGCTGTCGACATAACTTACCTGTTCCATTTCTAGCCATATATCCTTGGCTGTCAGTGCGGCTTTGGAAAAACATTGGCGCAGTGGCTGCAAATTATCGTGGGTCCATGCGCCGCGCAATCTGATGATAATTGCATCTTCCACTTCCGACATTTCAATCGAAGCCGAGCTGATATCATGGCTCTCTACTTTATGCCGGTGCATATACCATACATAAGGGACAACCCGTGCCGCCAACAACCGCAGCAAGGCCCAACCGTCGGCTGCATAACGGCGCCAAAGCCCTGGCTCTTCCTTGATGCGCCATAACCATTCCAGGCCGGATCGCTGCATCCAGCGAGGTGCGCGCAACACATTGCCGGCGACAAAATTTACCACCGCCCCCAGGTGGCTTATCACCGGCACTGAAATCCGCGCACGGTTATGCTCAATCCAGGCCTGCCCTTTTTTTGCTCCCAGTGACACCACCAGGAAATCCGCGCCGCTGGCGTTGATTTTTTCAATGCTGGCCTCACTGCTCATTTTTTCTATCGACCCAAATCCAGGAGACTCAAAGCCAGCACATCCCAAGCCAGATGATTCGGCATTCAGTTTGTGGCACGCTCTTTCTGCCACGCCTTCCATCCCGCCAAAAAAATAAATCATCAGCCGCGTGGTCGCAGGCTCCCTTAATTTTTCGAACAGGTCAGAGCCGGCCACACGTTGGTGCAGCGGGATACCCAACAAATGTGCAATCCATACCAAGGGCATGCCATCTACCACACTGAGGTCGCCATTGATAACAGAGATGCGGAATTGCGGGTCACTGCGGCAACCGACCAGGAAATTCAGGTTAGCGGTGGGAACAGAACAGGGAGTGCGGTGTGCCGCGGCATCCCTGATATGTTGCACGGCGTCTGATATACCCACCCTGTCAAATGGAAGGCCAAGCAGGCAGTGGATGTCGCGGTCGAATAAGTTATCCAATTTCACCTGCTCCCTGAATCTCTTCAATAGCGCGCTTCTTTCCAACTAGCAGCGCCCGCCATTGGTACCGGCGCAGGAATTTTCTGAACTCTGAATCCGGATAACGCGGCTTGCGCTGCAACGCGCTTCTGAGCCAGCCCCACAGGATCGCCAGGCTGCCTAACAAATAGGGTTTTTCATTCAAGCGGTAAAGGGCGCTGGCTGCCATGAACACCAAACTGGTGCCCATAAAATACTGGCCATATCCGTGACGCATCCGCCCGGTATAAATATCCTGCTGGCTGGAACCCATAGGCCGCAGGTGGACAAAACGCAATTCCGGCTCATCCCAGCTGCAAGCAATCCATCCCATCATCCGGCAACGATGGCAGTCGATGCCATCCCACATCACCTCGCGCACAAATCCGCCTATCGCCTTGAAACAGGAAACCCGGTAAAACTTGGTCATTCCAAGAGAGGTTTCATCGCCGTGCCTTTCATTCTCCAAACGGCCATCAACTTCTATGTACGCCTTGCCGCTGCAGGTTGCGATGCGCGGATTTCCCGCCATGCGCTGCATCAGGATTTCGAAATAGCGTAGCGGTAAGCGCAGGTCCAGATCCAGCTTGCATAAATAATCATAGTCGTCCGGATTTATCTTTTCGTAGCCAAAATAAAATGCATCGATGACTCCTGGACCCACTGCCCGGCCCCCCCGATCCTGGCGGGTGACCACCTCAATCCAGTCATGCTGCATGGCGTATTGCGCCAATATTTTCGGAGTTTCATCGGTGGATCCATCATCTACAATAATCCACTTGGCTGGCCGGACAGACTGGGCAATTACCGTATCCAAAGTCTGGCGCATATAGAGCGCCTCATCCCGGCACGGAGAAATCAGCACATAGCGATTATTTTTTTTGGTGTCAGGGTGATCCATTGTTTATGACCTCGATAATTACTTTCATACTTTTTTAAATGCCAGCAAGGATATTAATAAACATTCAGTTTTAATTGATCCATTTTTCCCGGAACGGAAATTACATTTCTTGCCGTGAGACCATTCAGCACACCGCTTATCTCCTGTTCAATGGAGTGCAGCAATTCATAGCGCCGTCGAAACATCGCGCGTTTCTTTGATGCGACCTCGTCCAGGTTTTTCGTGGGTGTGTCGAGTGAAAGAATAAAAAACTCATCGTCATGCCTGATCGCCCCCCGCTCTACCCAAATATCGTTGTAGTCCATGAATAATGAGTTGGCCTTGGCCGCGCCAAAATAACCGCTGCGTTGCTGACGTTTGGCATCATCCACAGCATATATTTTCGCTACCCCTGCACACCGGCATAACGTGCGGAACACCTCCAGCAAAAAATCTCGCGGGCGCATACCATGCAAAGCCTTGGTTAGCGTCTTGTATTCCTCCAGAATGCCCTCCGTGTCCACCCCCTGCACGGCGCCAATGTGTACGACAACCTGGTCATCCTCCAACGCGAAAGAAAAGGCGAGCGAATAAATACGCACATCTGCCATGAATAAGTTAACCACCAGCAAACCTTCGCGCATAAACCATTTCGGCTGGTCCATGATCACCCGCAGGCCAGGCGTGACTTCTTCGAGATTCAGCAGCAGCACCGCTTCATCCATAGGAAAATCAAATATAGGGCCCATTCTCCCAATGACTTTATAGTGCTCGGCAACACGCTGCAGTTTGGTTTTGACAGGCCATGACCAGCACATATAGGGCCATATCACCACGCCCAGTATGGTCGGGCGCTGCTCTATCGCACGTTGAAGCGGGCTCCCTGCAGAATCCCGATAGACCAGTAGTGCATCGGTCAATGTCACGGCCTTTGCCATAAAGCTCAACCTTTGTTTAAGGAAATGTAGTTTGGCTGGCCATGATTGCACCTTGCCATCATATTCATGCGCACAGATGGGTGAAGAGATTTGCCATAACCAGTTCATATTTTTTACCAACATATTGTTATGCGCATTTAATTTAATGGGTATGTATTCCGCAAATGAATGGGGTGGCATGGGATTCTTTCAATTAAGGCTTACAGCAATCGAGTCTAGTGAAAATGAACCCTTGACTGCGCGTACTATCACGCCATGCAGCCCCGGATTGACTTCACCCGCCTTAAAACCCAGTACACCGCCGGTTGGCTGCTGCGTCCCAGTGTGGGTTCCGTCGACGTATACAGCCACTGAAGCATTGCGATTCGCCTTCGCGAATGAAAGGTTCACGGTCCATGGCGCTGACACTGATGAGCGGAAAGAATAGCTGGCCCAGACCACCTTGCTGCCATCCGCAGTGAAGTTATCCCATGGGTTAATTGGGGCACAACCACTTCCGCTGCCAGTAAAGCAGGCAGCGGGCAAGTTGCCGGCAATTTTTCCTGGCACCAGCTTCCCGTACATCAGCGGAGCGCGATTGGAAGCGTGAAGCAGGTCAATTGCCTGTATTTTTTTTGTTTCCAGGTTGTGCACATCGGGAGCAAAGGCCCATTGGAAATCGCTGATCGCCGCGGTGTAATAAACCAGCAAGTCGCCGCCGTAATTGCTCCAGGCATTGTGCATGTCCACGATAGCTGCCGTCATGCGCGCATCATTGACTGCGCGCGCATAAAGCGCATTTTTTGATTCTGAATCTGATTTAATGAGATTAGGGCCGCCTTCGTAAGCGATACGTTTTAATCCCATCGCAGCGACAAAGGCTGCATCCTTTTCCAACTGGGGAATTAGCCCGGCAGGTTTAAAAGCTGAGTCATCAAAAAATTCATCCAGAGTTGTAACAGGGCCATCGGGTTGGTAATAGACACTTCCTCCCGCCCCGTAAAAATAGTAGCTGGGGGGGCGAGGGGTGGTAACGAAGTTACCGGCCATGTTGTTGTAATAGTTAAGCATCATCTTCGCTTGACCGCCCAGAAAATGCTCTGCGTTGCCAAGCTGGGTCATCAGCACCGGACGTATGCGCGCGGGCATGGCCGAATCACCGAATACCGTGCGGAATATATTGCTTATCTCAACACTGCGTTTGGCCGCATAACGCGGACACATATCCCAATTCCATTCCTTGGTGTTGTACTGGGCTTTATTCCAAACGTTATCCCAGTTAAGCGGAGATTTTCCGGCAGTTTTTACCAGTTCATGACTGGCATATTGGCAAATATCTTGGGTTTGCGAGAACCCGTCATTCCAAAGTTCATTACTGTATTCAACATATAACTTGAGGTCAGCACTGAGGGGCGGATACACTGGGTTGGTCTGCGGACTGGTGTATGGATTTACCCCATCGCTTCCAAACGCAAACATTTGCGCCACTTTTAATATGTAGTCATCCGTCGCCGCAACAGGAATGTTTATCCAGCCATCTTTCCC
This sequence comes from Gallionellaceae bacterium, assembly GCA_031400735.1. GTDB lineage: Bacteria > Pseudomonadota > Gammaproteobacteria > Burkholderiales > Gallionellaceae > Nitrotoga. The sequence continues at coordinate 11,645 of JANNQM010000013.1, read as the reverse complement.
AGTCTCATTCATTAACAGAATGACATGCTCCCACGGCCCCCCCAGCCCCTGCCATCCGTCTCCTGCGACACGGCGGTGAAAAGAAGCGAATGAAGGTAACGCGCGATCATTCCAGTGTCTCTGCGGGTTCCAGTTCGTGGCCAGAAAGTCCATGAAACGCACCACACTGAACTTTGCAATTAATACTTTTAGTGGGTCATTAAACTGACTCTCTGGTGGGTAACTTCGCGTAGCGCCAGGCGTCAGGGGACGCATCAGCTTGATTAAGGTGGCACCGGAACCTACAGCACTCGAAGGAGTACGTTTCGTATGCACAAAACTCAGGGTAAGGAAATTCGAAGCCGGTTCGGAGTATTGAAATTTTCCGGTACTGGTATTAGTGGCTTTATCATATGCAATGGTTACATTACCAACGGGATTCCCAGTGACTTCGGCTTGTCCCTTAAATATCAAGGTATAAGTACCGTGCATTTTGGGGAGGCCTGCCCACACATAAAATGAAAAATCTGACATCGGCCAACCATGGGCATCGACCGGTGCCATAATCGGGCTGTTGGGATCGTTATCCTTGGCAAAAGACCGGGAAGTTGGAATGACATCTGTATAGAGCCGGTCTTCTTCATAGTCCAGCGGCGCGGCTATGTTGATTCCGATTGAATTAGGGAGAGAAGAAGTCGTTGGCGCCACACTTACGCCAACTTTAGCGGGAGAAAGGGCCACCGCCCCCCCAGTATCTCTAGCCCACGAGAGCATGCAAACTAGCAACAGCAAAACGCTTAGTTCAATATGGTACGTTCGTGACCAGCTGCTCCTGAACTTGCCAACGATGGCTAGATCGATGATACCCATTTAAATAATATCCACGGAGATTTGCTGGATATTATGTGCAGAAAGATACAATACGACTGTCTGCTATCGCACATAGCCTATAACCAAAACACGTAACATTCCCCCTTTACGGTTAGTAGGTTATATCTATACGTAGCTTGTCTAAATCAACAGGGGCTGATGCTGCATTCGGGAAGACCACGTAAGCCAAAGGACTACCTGATTCAGCGTTGGACATGCCATCACATGCGCATGGCCGATTCAGTAACTCGAGAAATGATTTCGACTATTACATATTTTTGTCGACAACTTACACTTTAATCCCGGGCTATTTGTACTCTATCAGCCGGGCTTTTTTTCCGGCCAGTCTGTTGTAGAGAAATTTTATCTGGCCCAACGCCTCAGGAAATTTACCCATTACCAGGAACACAGCTCGCCACCAGTTAAGTACGCGCGAACGTTTTCCGCGCAATGCCAGCCGCGCAACCTGTACTGGATAGATCAGGGCAAGTAACAGGTACCATGGCCCGATCACGATCGCCAGAACCAGTATCATCAGCGGCAGGACCGCACCCCATATCAGCGCACGCTGCGACTCTAGTATGCCGTGCCTCTCCGCAGATATTCCATGAAGATGAGCCCCTTGAGCATAGGCGTAACCTGCACGAAGAGTCCGTTTCCACCATTGTCCAAAGCGGGTCATTGCTGCGTCATGCAGCGCCATTTCAGCATCGATTCGCCAAATCTGCCAGCCTGCCGCGCGCAGCCGCACACATAATTCCGGCTCCTCACCGGCAATCATGTCAGCGCGATAGCCTCCTGCCGCCGCGAACGCGTTTTTCCTGACCATCGCTATACCACCACATGCTTTCGCCTGGCCGATCGGTGTGTCCCATTCCATATCGCATAATTGATTGTAGATGGACCGTTCGGGATAGCGCTCCCTCAGCCGCCCGCATATCATTGCCACGTTTTTATTGGCCTCCAGGAACACTTCTGCTTTTTCCAGCCAACTGGCAATTAATTCGCAGTCCCCGTCCACAAACTGTATATATTCGAGCTGCGGTATTAGCTGCAAGAGCAGCCGCGCACCCTCGTTTCGCGCCCTGGCTGCCGTAAATGGGATTTGCATGTCCAAGTCAACTATGACGACACCCATCTCGCGTGCCATGGTAACTGACCCATCGGTGGAACCGGAATCGACATAGACCACCTTGTCTGCACTGCCGGAAACTGATTTCAGGCAGCGGCGCAGCCGTTCTCCCTCATTGCGGCCTATAACTACCACGCCAATACTCATCTGTGGTTTCCAGGTTTTGAATGCTTACCGGCACGCGGGATGTGCCACAACGCGCCGGTCAGCATTGACCTGACATCCCCTCCTATCAGGTCAAGCAGGAATCGCTGCGGGTCGCTGGTTTCTTTCCTGGCTCCAATGCGCAAGGCCCGGCGCACCAGGAAAGAAGTGCGCCCAATGATCCACAGCGCATCGGTCATTGCCAGTCCGGCGATGCCATAGAATTTAACAAAATAGCGGCGGCGCGAGTCATACCAATAACCAGCCCGGCGTTTCGCTTTGGCCTTGATCCCGGTAGAGACTCCTTCAAGGTGCATGACTTTTGAATCCGGCACATGCCAGCATTGCCAGTCTGCTTGCCGGGCGCGGCGGCAAAAGTCGACCTCTTCAAAATACAGAAAATAGTTTTCATCCATCAATCCAATTTCTTCGACTACCTGACGGCGGATAATCATGCTGGCCCCGGACACCCAATCACACTGGAAGGCCATGTCCTGTGGCTGAGAGTAAACCCTATTAATACCCAACATGCGGCTAAGCACGCCAAGCCGGGCCGCCCCATCCAGCTCGGTCAAAGGTGAGGGGAAGGGATGTGCGGAACATTCCACACTGTCATTAGCGTTGCGCAATTGGCTGCCGGCAATGCCCACTTCAGGCCGCTCATCCATGAAATCCACCAAGGCCTTGATAGAGCCTGGGAGAGCCACCGTATCCGGATTGAGCAGCATGATGTAATCACTCTTTTGTGGCGCGGTTAACGCCACCCGAATGCTGGCATTATTGCCAAACGCAAAACCGCCATTTTTATCCAGCGGCATCAGCGTGGCCCATGATGACCAGCCCTGCTGTTCTATGGCAGCGCTCAATTTTTCCACTGATCCATCACCCGAATTATTATCCACCACGACTACCTGTGGATTGGCCACGCTGGACAGTTGCGGCTCAAGCGAGCGCAGGCATTCGACAGTCAAATCCGCAGTGCGGTAATTAACAATGATAATCCACAGGCGGCTTGGCAACTCAATCACCTATAATCCAGCTGAAACGGGCACCAGACTGGACCATGCCCACACTACAATCAGCACAGAGATGCCCAGGAATACCATATCCAGTTTTGGTTGCCACAAACCATTGCGCGACATCACCCACGCGTAGGCTGGATACACCAGCCAGTTGGCTGCGGCAACACCCATAACCAGGCCTGCGCTACCGCCATAATGGTTGCCAATAACCATCATCGAAAACTGGCATAGGATCTGGATGGCTGTCAAAATGGTCATTGCCGCAACCTTTCCCCGGGCTAACAATACTCCGGAATAAGATCCCCACAGGCAGGCGACCAGAGTACCCGCACCCAGTTGCTGAAGCATCACGCCCGATTCGTGATAGCGCTCGTCATAGAGCAATTCCATAACCCACGTTCCGAAGAAAACAAACAGCACGGCCAGCCCCCAGCTGGGCAGGATAAGTGTCAATCTCACTTTATACAGCACCGATATCAGATTTTGCGGATTGGTCCGGTGCACTTCGGAATAGGCGGGGAAAAAAACCCTGCTCGCCACTTGCTGCATGGCTTGCCAAAACAGCAAGCTCATCGTGCTGGCCAACGAAAATAACGCCAACTGGCGCATGTCAAGCACGGCGCCGATGAACAGGCGCGAACCTTCTACTGACATGAAGGTGAGTGCCGAACTCAGCAATATCCAGCGTCCGAACACCAGCAATTGGTCAAGTGCATTGCGATTCCATGCCAGCCTGTTTTTAATACCATGCAGCGCTGTATGGCTGGCAACCATTTTCGTAAAATCAACAATGAGGTTTCCCCACACCAGCGCCCATACGGATTGCAGCAGCCAGGCCAGATAAATGGTGGCAAGCAGCCCGAATGCATAAGTGCCGACTTCAATAAGCGTCAATCTCCCTGCTTCAAGGTTGCGTTGCGCGGTATGCAGTTTGGTAGAAAAAAACCCGCCTACAATCGCACTCAACGCCACTACCTGCAACATGTTGGCGAGCAGTGGCTCGTCATAAAAATCTGACACAGGAGTAGCCAGCCCAAGAAGCACCAGGCAGGCGAGAAACCCGCGCACGATTTGCACCGTCCAGGCGGTGTTCAAAAAAACCGGATCGTTGCCATTGTCCTTCTGCACAATTGAGGCACCTATCCCCACATCGGTCAGCATGTGTACGCCATAAATCACCGCCTGAATAATCGCCATCATTCCGAATGCTTCGGGAAACAAAAGACGCGTCAGGATCAGGTTGCCCCCCAGGCGCAGGACTTGCGATACCCCATACCCAGTCAGGGTCCAGTACCCTGATTGCATGACGCGGCGCCGGAATGTAGGGATGTTAGATATCATTGAAATTTCTCAGGAACCCAATAAAGAAAGGGCAAACATTTTTTCAATTTTATTTCGCCTGCTGCCTGGGCCGTAGTGAAATTTGTGCTTCGCATAAATATAATGGATAGGAAAGTTTGGAAGCAGGAGATACAATTACCCATTACGTGCATACCGCATTGATGCCAGGAATCGAAGCATCCTTCAACCCACAGCAAAGTTACAAACCCATGCCCGAACACCTCCGAACATTAGTCGTTATTCTTGTCCTTTCCACGGCATTATTCGCCGCCGCACACCGTCCTGCTGGCGGCATTTCATTACGCGGTGATCTTACACGAAGGCGAAATGTTTGGTTTGCATTAACCCTGGCCGCCTTCCTGTCGCATAGCTTCTGGATTTATACCTTCCTTGCGATACCGTTGCTGATTCATGCCAACCATAAGGAATCTAATCCGCCTGCGTTGTATTTTTTCCTGCTTTTTGTGCTGCCTGTCGCCTACGCCCGCATTCCCGGATTAGGCTTGATTAACTATTTATTCGAACTCTCGCATGCCAGAATGCTGGCCTTGCTGATTTTGCTGCCGGCATTTTTTTCGCTGCCACGCGACCGGCTTGCTTTCGGACGCACCGGTCCGGACAAGATATTTGCCGCCCATCTCCTGCTGGTTATCGTACTGCATACACGGGACGCCACGTTGACCAGCGCTTTTCGCGAGATTTTTTACCTGTTCATTGATCTGTTCCTGCCGTATTTTGTCATCAGCCGCCACCTCAAAAATATCCAGGATTTTCGTGATGCCCTGCTCAGTCTGGTGCTGCCCATCTTGCTACTGGCATTGGTAGCAATATTCGAGGCCTCCCGCCACTGGCTGCTCTATGAGCCGGTAATAAAAGTGCTGGGGCTGGAGGGAATGACCAGCTACCTTGCTCGCGACGGTATTCTTCGGGCCATCGGCACGGCCGGCCAGCCCATTGCATTGGGATACCTGATCGTTATTGGTATCGGTTTTTACCTTTTCCTGCAGCGTTCCATTCAACATAAATTAACTCGCCAATTGGGCATGGCTTTATTGGCCCTTGGGTTGATTGCCCCGTTGTCACGCGGCCCATGGATCGGTGCCGCTGTGCTTGTCATTGTTTTCATCGCCACCGGACGCCATGCCGCACTCCGCATGATTGGACTGGCATTGGCAGCGCTACTTGCATTAGCTGTGTTCTCGGTAATCCCGGTAGGGGAAAAGCTGATCAACATGCTGCCTGTCATTGGTAAAACGGAGACTGCCAACATCACCTACCGCGAGCAGTTAATCACCAATTCCATGATAGTGATCAAGCGCAACCCATGGTTCGGCTCTGTCGATTATCTCAAAGCGCCTGAAATGGTAGCCATGCGCCAAGGGCAGGGCATCATCGATATTGTTAACAGTTATATCGGCGTAACCCTGGAACGGGGAATCGTTGGGCTGTCCCTGTTCGTTGGTTTTTTTATGCTCACACTATGGGGCATTTACAAAGCCATGCGCCTCATTCCAGATAAAGACAGCGAAGAACGCCTGCTCGGTCGTGTGCTGCTATCTACACTGCTGGCAATTATGCTGATCATATTTACTGTCAGCAGCATTACCATCATTCCAATTATGTATTGGGCAGTAGCAGCAATGGGTGTGGCGTACACGCAAATGATACGTAAAGCTACAGCTTAAGGGCACCCTTTGACGCAATCTGGTTTAATTTCGAAATGAATTAGGCTTTGTTAAATACCGTCCCCAACAAATTCGCTTTGGACAAATGGCGCAGGCTGTCTTCAATTTGGCGCTTGGTGCACATTCCGTTAGCGACCACCAGCAAGATACAGTCGATTTGGGGAATCACCGCTATCGCATCATCACTGTGCAGCAAAGACGGCAGGTCGAAGATGATGATGCGTGACTCATAACGCTGGCGCAGCTCCTTGATCAAGTCCGCAATTTTCTTCGAAGACAGGATTTCCGCAGGATTGTGCACTGCGCTCATCGTCGGCAATATCACCAATCTGGGTATATCCGGATTGACCAGGATATCGGCAAGCTCGACGGTGCCTCCGAGCAAGTCATTCAATGATTTTTCCATGCGCAGACCCAGATAAGAACCAATTCTGGGATGCCTCAAGTCAAAATCCACCAGCATTGCAGTCTTGTTGCTTTGCTGGGCAATGCTCATCGCCAGGTTGATGCCGATCACGGTTTTGCCCACCTCGGGGTTGGGTGAAGTTATGGCCAGCGTGCGCCATCCTTTTTCCTCCATTTTTTGCAAAATCTGGGTACGCAGAACGTCAAATTGGACGCTGGTGGGATCATTCTTGTTAAATGCAAATATGCGAGTTCTTTCCAGATGTTCCGGACGCAGCTTGACTACTTTGGTTTCGTTGTAGCAAAGCTCGTCCAATGGTTCCGCCGGTTCCTGATGATTCGGATTGGGTGACAATGCGTATGCCATGCTGGTTGGAAGCACCGGTGTGGAGCTGCCCAGGTGGGGCTGCTGCATTTTGACCTTTTCAATCGCCTGCTTGATGCGTTCCATTCCTTACTCCCGGTATCTAAATTGGACCTGCATGGTCACACCTGCTTGATTGTGCTGCAGCGCCTTTGCTTATCAAGCGCCAATAAACAGCATGACCAGCACGATGACAGCCACCACCCCACCGCCCATGATACTGGCCCGCTTGATCAACAATTTTCTGCTTGCCCATTCTTCCTGTATGTAAAGGTACGGAATGACGGCCAATGGCCGCTGGCCTAACACCATCTCGAGTGCTTCAATGCCACGTATCTGCTTGTCAGAGGATGCCATCAGCAACAGCGCACCGGCTGCGGAAGCAAGGGCCAGCAAGAAACCCAGTGCAATTATTTTGACGCGGTCAGGCTTGAAAGCCCTGTCGGGCAATAGCGGCGGTTCCAGCAGTGTAAAGCTCTCCGAGCTGTTTTCACTCTCAAGATTCTGGGCAATTTTTGCGGTTACACGTTTACTGTGGATTTCTTCGTATTTTTTTTGCGCGCTGTCACGGTCACGAATGAATACCTCCAAGCCTTGCTCTACCTGAGGCGAATGCATCATTGAGCGTTCATTTTGCGCGATCCTGTCCTGCAGCATTTTTCTTTGATCAGCCAGTGCGGTCAGCCTGTTCTTCGCTGAAGCAAGCCTCGACTGAATTCTATAAAGGGTTATGGTAGGGGCGCTCTCCGGGGGGTTTTCGGCATCCAGGGAGCTGCCAGATTTTTCCATAGCCTCAATCCGGCGTTTCAGCAATCTCATATCGGGATAGGATTCATTATAGATGGCCGACAGCTTGGCATATTCTGCCTTCAGCGCAGGCAAGCTCTTGTTCGAGTCGTTGCCTGGCCCTGATTGGGCGGACGCAAGTTCCACTTCCAGCGACCTGATCTCATCCCGGGTGCTGCGGTAATCCCTCTCCACTTCGCGCAAATCGCTTTCGGCGCGATTCAGCATATTCATGCGCAAACCGACCTGTTCCGGCAATGCGGCGCTGTTCTGTTGTTTGAATGTCGCAATCTGCTTGTCCAGTTGCTCCACATCGAGCTTTAATTTTTCTGCTTCCTGCGCAAGAAAGGCTGTGGCCTCTGACGCTCCCTCGGTACGCAGTTTCTGGTTCCAGTTCAAAAAAAGCGCGCTCAGGTCAGTGGCAACACGGTAAGCAATCTCCGGTCGCCGGTCTTCAAATGACAGCGTAAAGGCGATAGTTGCTTTACCATGTTCGCTGGTAAACATTTCATCAGATCCTATCAGCTCGATGGTGACACGCTTGCGCATTTCTTCAATCAGTACATTACTCGCGGGTCCCGTGCGATCCTTGAACAGATCATATTTGTTGGCGATGCGCAGCAAGCTGTCGCGGGTCAATATGCGCTGTTTGATAATGCTGATGCGTTCCTCGATTTGGCCTTTAATTGCCGCTGGAACGATATTTTCGGAGATTTGCTGGGTCTCTATCATGATCGTTCCGGTGGATTTGTAAGTTGCTGGAATAGCCAGCGCAACAACTACCGAGATCAGCAATACCGCAAAAAAAATCCCTATCAAGTAAGGCGCGCGGCGCCGCATTATCGACAGATAGTCATTTAATGTCAGTTCGTATTCGGTAGCCATAAACTCGTTTCGTGTCAGATTTAAAATTTTGAATAGGTGTAGATCAGCGTTCCACCCAGTATGTGAGCATAGGCTTCGCTAGTCAGGCTCCCATTGCTGGCGCGCAACTGATAAAAAATTCGCGACCCCCATCTGGAACTGAAATCCTGTTGCAACCAGGTCTCCAGAGTGCTGTAAGTAATATTTTCGGTTGTCCCGTAAAGAGCATTAAAAACATCACGGGTCTTTGCCCAAGTCAGGTCCACGCCCCTTTTGCTGCGTTCATCCAAGCTATTAACCCAGCTGCCCTTAAGTTCATCAGCAGTGATAAAGCCACCCCGGCCAGATGGGACAACTTGCCGCCCAACATTAAAAATGAACGAGCTCGTCTCGCTGGTGTACTGCAAAGTCGCCGCACTTAATGTACTTTTGCTGCCACCAGCAATCTTTGATTGGCCCAGTTGAACACTGCCGTTCAGATAATCAGATGTTTTCCAATTCCATCCTAATAAGGTGTTTACATTACGGCTGACGGTACCGCTACTGGCGGGTTCGAAGTCAGTGTAGGAGACACGCACATAAGGCGTGCTGGTTTCACTGATGGCCGAGCTCATCATCAATCCCGCAGACCGCGAAACATAGTCAATAAAGGTCGTGCCCAGCACGGCGGTATTTCTCTTGTAGGCGACATCCTCGTGGGCTACATCCATGGCAATGGCACTACGCTCGCTCAAATTCTGATGCAAGTTGGCTGACACAGTGCCTAATGTCCGCGTTCCTTCGGCCAACCCGGGCCCTGTATTCCGTAACTCGGTGGATCGGGTATCTGATTCATAATACCTTGCAGACATCCCCACTGATCCAGACTCCCTATTTCGCCGCCAGTCAATAAAAGCGTTAGGATCCTCCCGGTCATGGCTTTTATCCCTGTCAGAAGCGCGGGCAATTTCCACACCCCCACCCACATCCAGCTCAGATAATTCATCAGCTCTTTTCACTTGATAGCGCGGCTCCAAGGTATATCGCCATAGCCCTTCTGGATCAGCTGGACCAACTGAAGGATTAGAATCATACTCAACAGATAGCCGCGCTGAACCGGCTTGCTTCCAGACTGCGGCACTACATGTTGCCGCCACCAGTGAGGTCAGCGCCATAAAAAATATCCCGAAAAAAATCCGCATCTTTGACAATCTTTACGGGACTACCACGGTATCGCCCGCCCTGAGCTGGATATTGGTAGCGGTATTCCTCCCGGAAACAATATCTTTATAGCGTACTGCAACAGTTTCTTGCCCCTCTAGTTTTGCCCGTATCACCTTGATACCGCCTTCATCGGCAAATTTGTCAAAGCCACCGGCGATGCTGATTGCCTGCAACACAGTAATCGGGCCGCTCAGTATGAGCGCGCCAGGCTTGAGCACTTTGCCCATGACATAAGCCTTGTTGCCATTGATCCCGGCAATGACCACGGTTACCACTGGTTCCGGCATATATTTCTTCAGTTTATCGGTCACTTTTTTTTCAACTTCCGGTGTAGTCAGGCCTGCCACCTCAACGCGGCCTACCAGGGGCAGCGTGATGCTGCCATCGGGCAGGACTATCACCTGCTTCTGCAATGCTTCTTCCTTCCACACAGAAACCATTACCTCATCGCCTTGCCGCAATTGATAGATGCCGGAATTTTCGGCAGCATTGGCCATGCCGCAGGTGATGCTTACCATCCAATAAACCGCAAACCAGAAAAATTTATTCATGTTCAAGTTCCTTTATATATACTCATAAAATTGCCCCGTTCAGCCCCAACCCGACCCAACCCGCCCGGAAATAAAATATTGTTACTGCCCGCAGCACCATCCGGCGCCAACCTCCCGACCAGCCAATACCGGTTGTCGCTGCGCACCGCCTGCAGCAGGCTTGCCAGGAATGCATACTGCACGCGGTACGAATCCTGTTCATCGTTGGATATCGTAGAAACCCGAAACAGCAGGCCATCCGGTATTTTTCCCGATAATCCATATTGGAACGCGGCCACTTTCTGTTCGAACCAGCCACGGGTCAGGGAATCACCCACTCTGATCCAGTAAGTTATCGGCTCATTGCGCATCCCTTGTCGCGCTACCAGTCGCATCACCGGTATGCGGCCCACCGGGGTTGCAACCACCTCCTTGGTCATCTTGCTGACTTGATAGCCACTGGTGCGGTAACAAACTTCCGGCCTGTGGATATGCAAGTCGGTGCTTTGGTCACTGCCATACGCAATAGCCAGCATCACCCGTTCGCCTAGCTTGTTGGCATAAGTGCGCGACAAGGTTTGCGAGTAAATCTTGTTGACCTGCCCTTTGACTTCGGGATTGACCAGTATCGGCAAAACGGACAAATCAATCTTCCAATCATCAAATTCCTCGGGAATCATGGTTTCCAGATTAATCAGGTTTTGATAATCCGTCTGTGCGGTAGGAGTCATAACTTTGGTCAGCGCAGCCGACGACACCATGAGCAGCCCCAGGATGATGCTGATAGTTAAAGGGTTTCCCATTTTCTTAAGTTTGCTGCTCAGGAACGGGCGGGACGGGCTTTAACCAATAACCGCAGCACACTATCAACGCCCAGAATCAACAATAGCGCGCTCAGGAACAAGACGATGCCGGCGAATCCATGCAAAAACCCTTGGCCTGCCTCATCGCCGAAATAATAAGTAATCAACGTCAGGGCGATGACCCTGATTACGTTGGCCGCGAACGAGATCGGGATAATAAGGATAGCTAACGCGACATTCCTGAATACCGAGGTGTGACGTACGACATTTAGATAAAACAACCCCAGCGCTTCCAATGTCAACAACGTTTGCAGTCCGGCGCATGCATCAGCAACCAACAGTTGATATTGCCCAATCTGCAATATGACCCCATTGCGCGCGATCGGATAACAATATGGTTAAAGGTGTAAGTGAAGGTTATATTTCAAAACAAGAAGTTGTTGGTGTAGGTTATAAAGCAAGTAATGTAGGTAATATTTTAGAATTGAATTTAGGATATTCACACAATATATTTTTG
>JANNQM010000012.1:0-2843 GCA_031400735.1 Gallionellaceae bacterium | reverse complement strand
GGCCCAGCCATCGAGGCGACGGCCTCTAGCTCCGTAAATACACTTAGTGCAAAAAATACAGAATGGCAGTTTGCAGCAATTGGCACCGCACCGTTAAACAATGGTTTCTCTGTTTTCGGCAAGGTGGGCATGGCCTTCTGGGAGGCGCAAGAATCCCTTAATGGCATTCAGATTTACAATACCTCTGGCAATGATTTCCTGTTGGGTTTCGGAGCCAAGTACGACATCAGCCCCAAGATGGCTATTCGCGGCCAGTATGAAACCCACAAAATTGGTGATACAAGTGCTCGTTATGACCTTGACACACTGAATATGGGCTTGTTGTTCAAGTTCTAAGTTTCATTCCATCAAAACAAAATATCCCGAGAAATACTCGGGATATTTTGTTTGTTGCGAAAGCGGATGACCATCGCTCAGTGAAATTACGGGCATCTCGGTAGGGCGGAAATAACAAAGTCAGGCAATCCACTGTCCAGCAAGCTGGACGTGGAATTGACACAGCGAAGCGCCTTCCGCCGCATGATTTCCGCTGTATGATTTACTCCGTCTAAAACTCTCTTCCACTCTCCGCTAATGCCAGACTATCGCCGCAATCGTATTCCCGGAGGAACCTATTTTTTCACGGTCAACCTGCTGGAACGCCGCAGTTGTCTTCTGGTTGATCATATAGATTCCTTCCGCGATGCGGTACGAAAAGTTCGCGCGCAATATCCATTTCACATTGACGCCTGGGTAGTATTGCCGGATCACACGCATTGCGTTTGGACCTTGCCACCCGGCGATGCCGATTATTCTGCACGATGGAAGGCGATAAAAATTGCATTTTCGAAGACGCTGCCAAAAACCGAACGGTTATCAACGGTTCGAGAACGCAAAGGCGAACGCGGTATTTGGCAAAGGCGTTTTTGGGAACACACAATCCGTGATGAACGTGACTATGCGGCGCATGTTGATTACGTGCATATCAATCCGCTCAAACATGGGTTGGTACAGCGAGTGGGCGATTGGCCATATTCTTCGTTTCATCGCCTCGTGGCGGAAGGGATTTATCCGCATGATTGGGCGGGGGATGGTGTGACGTTGAATGTGGGTGAGCGGGGTGAGTAGATAGCCACGGTGGAGGGCGTGCGGTGAGGGCGTGCGGCGGAAGACATTCGGCGGAAGGCGCTTCGCTTTTCCGCCCTACCCTCGGCAACTCATTCCCCCGCCGTCGGACCCCACTTCCGCAACTCCCCGCGCCGCTTCAAATAATCCGGACACACCCTTTCCACCACGCCCCAGAACGCCGCCGAATGGTTCATCTCAACCAGATGGGCCAGCTCATGCACCACCACATAATCAATCAAACGCTGCGGCATTTTGATGAGCTGCCAGTTGAGGCGCACGGCACCGCGTGCGGTACAACTGCCCCACTGAGTAGTTGCCGAAGAAAGTTTCACAGTGCGCGGGCAAACATTCATCAGCGGCGCATAGTGCGCCACACGTTCTTTAAACAAATGTTCCGCTTCGTGTTGATGCCACTGTGTGACAGCCTGCTCGATCACGGTTTGATTTGCACTATCCGTAACATGCACGAACAGCTGCCTGCCATGCAGTTGCGGCGGCGTGGCAAACAGGCTGGCGACTACGCGCAGGATCAAGGTCTCGCCAACAAATGAGATTTCCTGCCCATCCAGCCATTGCGGCGGGACGGATTTTTTGGCTTGCCAACTCTCCAGCTTTTCCACCACCCAGCGCGCCTTGTCCTGCAATACGCTGTGCAGCCATTTTTCCGAGGAGCGCAGAGGCACGTTGACTGTCAACCCTCTATCATCAATGCGCAGGCCTATGCTGCGGCGGCTGGTACGTTTGAGAGTAAAGCTAACTGGGGTGCCAACCAGATTCACCGTGCGTTGTTCAACGGCGGGCTGTGGTGTAACGAGGCGGCGCAATTTTTTCAGCATCAGGGCAACTGCGTAATCTCGTTTTCGATCCATTCTTCCACGCGCCGGGTGATCTCCTCGGCCTTGAGGCCTGTTGGATCAATTGGCTGGCCGATACTCATCGTGATCAAGCCGGGAAATTTGAGGAATGAATTCTTGGCCCACAGTTTGCCCGCGTTATGCGCCACCGGCACTACCGGCGCGCCGCTTGCTACCGTTAGCAGTGCACCACCGCTTTTGTATTTGCCGCGCTGACCGAAAGGGATGCGGGTTCCTTCCGGAAAAATGACCACACAAAATCCTTGTGCCAAACGCTCTTTGCCCTGGCTTAGCAACTGCTTGATCGCTTCGCGCCCGTTGCTGCGCCTGATGGCAACGGGGCTGGTCATGGCCAGGCCCCAGCCGAAAAAGGGTAGCCACAACAATTCGCGCTTAAGCACCCAAACTTGCGGCGGAAATACTTTTTGCAGGGCCATGGTTTCCCAAGCCGACTGGTGCTTGCACATCACGACGCAAGGCTTGGCCGGAATGTTTTCTGCCCCGCGCACTGCCATGCGTATGCCACACACCACGCGCAGCAGCCATAACATGGTGAGCGCCCAGCCGGAGATGAGACGATAGCGGGTAATCGGGTGAAACGGAAAGGATAATATTGCAATCACCGTAAACAGCGGCGTAATGATAATTTGCAGCAACAGAAAAACCAGCGAGCGAATAAATATCATAATCAATCAATAAAATACATCACAAAGATGCAGAGAAATTATTCGCAATCTCTTCGTTCTCAATGTATCTGTGGTCAGACAATTGTCCGGGCATCAAACCAGCATCGCTACTGCCGCTGCCAGGTCAGGAAAAATCAGCGTGCCTTCCGGCAGCCCACCCTTGGCTTGCGTCTTCATGCCTTTGCCGGTGAGCACC
>JANNQM010000011.1:0-3134 GCA_031400735.1 Gallionellaceae bacterium | reverse complement strand
AAAATTTTCTTCCGGGGGGGGTTTCCAACCAAACCGGCCCCCCCCACAAGGTCAAAACCCAAATGGGGCAATCGTGGCGGGCGCTGGCCCCACTTAATCCCTTTTAAAATTATTGTCTGGCCCACCCCCCACGCTACGGGTTCTCTGGTGGAAACGATGGTAGGTAGATTATTTGGGGTTGTAGCACGTAATTCTGGATCCCCGCCTGCGCGGGAATGACGGGGTTGTAGCGTGCGCTGTGCGCACGTAATCCCGGTGCAAATGAATGTCGTGCGCACAGCGCACGCTACGGATATTGAATTAAGGATTTAAATGCCGGAAACAACATTACTGCTGGAAATTGCCTGCTTCATCATTGCTGCAATGTATTCGATCACCGGCCATGCCGGTGCATCGGGCTATATTGCGGTGATGGCGCTGCTGGGTATGGCGCCGCAGGAAATCAAGCCGCTGGCATTGACACTTAACCTGATCGTATCGACAGTGGCCACGATACAGTTTTATCGTGCCGGACATTTTGACCGGAAATTATTTTTGCCTTTTGTGCTGGGCTCGGTGCCGTTGGCGTTGATCGGCGGATACGTGCAATTGCCGGTGCAATGGTTTAAATGGTTGATGGGGTTGGCGCTGATTGTTGCTGCATTGCGTGTGCTGGTGCAACAGCCACGCTTCACGTCCCATCCCGGTTTCATCCCGGCACTTTGTCTGGGCGCCGTAATCGGGTTGATTTCCGGTTTGATTGGCGTCGGCGGCGGAATATTTTTGACGCCTTTGCTATTGCTGATGGGGTGGGCCAATGCCAAACAAGCTGCAGCGGTTTCCGCGCCCTTCATCCTGCTCAACTCATTGGCGGCGCTGGTCGGGCTGAACGCCTATGCGATGCAAGGTTTGCCCGACAATATTTTCTATTTGGGGTTGGCGGTTTTGGCGGGCGGCCTGCTGGGATCGTTTCTGGGAAGCCGCACCTTCCCGCAACAAACCATCGCACGGGTACTCAGTGCTGTGCTGTTGATCGCAGGAGTCAAATTGCTATATGTTTAATATGCCGGGGTATAACATTTTGGGATTGGCGGGTTATTCCGGCAGCGGTAAAACCACGCTGCTGGAAAAACTTATCCCGCTGCTGGTCAACTACGGGTTGCGCGTGGCGGTGATCAAGCATACCCATCATGATTTCGATATTGACCAGCCGGGCAAGGACAGCTATCGCCAGCGCCAGGCGGGAGCGGGCCAGGTGATGATTACCTCAACCCGCCGCTGCGTGTTGATGCAAGAACTGCGCGACCAGGCCGAACCCACTCTGCAGGAATGTTGTGCGCGGCTGGCGCCGTGCGACTTGGTGCTGGTCGAAGGTTACAAGCAGGCCGATATACCCAAGCTGGAAGTACACCGCAGTGCCACCTTGCATCCGTATCTGTACACTATCGACCCGCGTATTATCGCTATCGTCACCGACCAGCAGATCACGCTGCAGCTGCCGCTGCCGGTGCTGGATATCAATGCGCCGCAAGCGGTCGCCGAATTTATCATCAACCATTACGCACTGACGGATTCCGATTCCAGTTTGAAAGTGATACAAGGCGGCAAGTCCGAAAAACTTTTGGCCGGGCACCCGGATAAGGCGACGAAGACAGTACAAGTAGTACGGCTAGGAGCCGAAGACGAAGCCAACACAGTAGCACTGATAAAATGGAATCGGAACGAAACAGCATGAAAATACTATTACTCTACTTTGGCCGTCCCGGCGAAAACCTGAAAATAAAGCGTGAATTCGCCGACGTCCCGGACAGCGCCACCACACTGGCCGACCTGCTGGCTTGGCTGCGCCTGCGCGGGGACAACTGGGAGCACGAATTAATCGACGGTCGCATACGCTGCGCGATCAACAAGGAATTCGCCGTATGGTCTGCAAAAATCAATGAGCGGGATGAAGTGGCAATTTTTTCACCGATTTCGGGCGGGTAACGGCCATGCGCGTATCCATACAACAGCACGATTTCGATGTCGCCGCAGAATTTGCCGCGTTGCGTGCCAAGCAAAGGCAAATTGGCGCGCTGGTCAGTTTCGTCGGTCTTGTGCGCGACTTCAACGGTGACGAACAAATACAAAAACTGACGCTGGAACATTATCCCGGCATGAGTGAAAAGGCCTTGTCAAACATTCTCGACCAGGCGCACGCGCGCTGGGGGTTGCTCGCATCGCGCGTGATACACCGTGTGGGCACGTTGTTGCCCAGCGAACAAATTGTGTTCGTCGCCACGGCGGCAACGCATCGTGCTGTGGCGTTTGCCGCATGCGAATTCATTATTGATTACCTGAAAACGGATGCACCCTTCTGGAAAAAAGAGCACACGCCGCACGGTGAAACCTGGCTGGAAACAAAAACGATAGACGTTAACCGTGCCGCGCGCTGGCAATCATCTGAAGAGCCCACATGCCGCTGACCCATTTTGACCCACACGGCAAAGCGCACATGGTCGATGTCGCCGCCAAAGATGAAACCCGGCGCATCGCCCGCGCCGCAGGCTGCATCCGCATGACAGTGGAAACATTGGCGCTGATCGCCAGCGGCACCGCGCAAAAAGGCGACGTACTCGGCATCGCGCGCATCGCCGCGATTCAGGCCAGCAAGCGCACCGCAGAACTGATCCCGCTGTGCCATCCTCTATACCTGACGCGGGTGGCGGTGGAATTTAATCTGGATCACCAGCAGAACCGGGTGGAATGCATCGCCACCACCGAAACAGTGGGGCGGACCGGCGTAGAGATGGAAGCGCTCACCGCAGTGAGCGTGGCGCTGCTGACGATATACGACATGTGCAAGGCCGCCGACCGCAGCATGACGCTGACTGATATACGACTGCTGGAAAAACAGGGAGGCCGTTCCGGCCATTGGCAGGCTAAGTAATCGGCCGCTGCGCCGACTTTGGACGAAACGCAACAATAATTTCCGGCCGGGTTTCAACATACGGCCCGCCGATTAAATCAATGCAATACGGCACCGCCGCAAAAATTCCATCCAGCGTTTCCTTGATCGCCTTCGGTTGCCCCGGCAAATTCAAAATAAGCGTCTGCCCGCGCACTACGCCCACCTGGCGCGACAAAATCGCCGTAGGCACATAACGCAAACTGAC
>JANNQM010000010.1:0-6805 GCA_031400735.1 Gallionellaceae bacterium | reverse complement strand
CCCTTCGGACCAGCGCCGTCCGACCATCATGCGCCCGGTAAATTCATCCACAATCACTACTTCGCCATCCTGCACCACATAATGCTGGTCGCGGAAATACAGGCTGTGTGCACGCAACGCGGCATACAGGTGATGGATCAGCATGATGTTGGAGGGGTCATACAAACTGCCGCCCGCAGGCAGCAGTCCGGCCTGGGTCAGCAGTTGTTCGGCGTGTTCGTGGCCTTCTTCAGTCAGCAGAATCTGCCGACTTTTTTCATCCACGCTGTAATCGCCAGGGCCGTCTTCTTCTTTTTGGCGAATCAGCTGCGGCGCCAATTTGTTGGTGCGCACATACACATCCACATTGTCTTCGGCCTGGCCGGAAATAATCAGCGGAGTACGCGCCTCGTCAATCAGGATGGAATCCACCTCGTCCACAATCGCGTAATTCAGCTTGCGCTGGAAACGTTCGCTGGCCTGGGTCGCCATGTTGTCGCGCAAATAATCAAAACCAAATTCGTTGTTGGTGCCGTAGGTAATGTCGGCGGCATAGGCCACTTGTTTATCCGCATGGTCCATCTGGGACAGGATCACGCCGACCGACAGGCCCAGAAAGCGGTACAACCGGCCCATCCATTCGGCATCGCGTGCGGCCAGGTAATCGTTGACGGTTACTACATGCACGCCTGCACCTGATAGCGCATTCAAATAAGCCGGCAATGTCGCCATCAATGTCTTGCCCTCGCCGGTGCGCATCTCGGCGATCTTGCCGAAATGAAGTGCCATGCCACCGATCAGCTGTTCGTCAAAGTGGCGCATCTGCAACGCGCGCCGCCCCGCTTCACGCACCACGGCAAACGCCTCTGGCAGCAGCTCATCAATGGATTCTCCCTGGCTGACGCGCTGCTTGAAGGAGTCTGTTTTGCTGCGCAGTTCTTCGTCGGACAATTTTTCCAGTCCGGCCTCCAGCGCATTAATTGCCAATACAGCTTGACGATATTGTTTGAGCAGCCGGTCATTTCGGGTGCCAAATATTTTTTTTACTAGGTTAGCAATCATGGTGGATATTTTTGGTATTAATTCAGGCTGGTTGCGTTTGCGGGTAAGGGAAAAAGTCCTAAACAAAAAGGGTGAGGAAACTGCACCTCACCCCTGTACTGGAAACCCGTTGCGGCCCCGTCAGCTGTCTGTACTCGACAGGAAGCGCGTCGGGTTTTGCGCGGCACCCCTGAATCTTACCTCATAGTGCAGGTGATTACCGGTCGAGCGGCCTGTGCTGCCCACCTTCGCAATCTCCTGCCCGCGCCGCACTACTTGTCCGACTTGAACCAGCCGCCTGGAAGCATGGGCATAACGTGTAACCACATCATTACCGTGATCAATTTCGACCATATTACCATACTGCACATGGTAAGCGGAATACACGACTATGCCGCCAGCAGCGGCGTATATGGGCGAACCTTCCGGCATCACATAATCCACTCCCTCGTGCATTGCATTATGGCCATTGAAGGGATCGATGCGCCAACCAAAATTGGAGGAATACCAGCCGCCTTTGATTGGCGTGGCAGAAATGAACCTCTTTTTGCTGAGTATGTCCTGCTTTAACAGGGGTTCCAGCGCGACCAGTTTGTCATTACGGTCACTCAAAAACACCGCTAAATTGGATAATTGCTGGTCCATGCTTTCCAGCGAAACATTCTGTTGCGTAGGTGGCAAAATCGGGATTAACGGACCGCCCTGGGCTGGAGGTTTGGTAAAGTCAAATTCCTGCGGCTTCATGCCGCTCAACTTGGCCAGACGCACGCCCAACGCATCCAGCCGCTGCAACTCGGCCTGCATCTGACCCAAGCGCTTGGCCATTGTGTCCATGCCTTCGCGCATATAGGTTTGGCGCTTGACCTCGCCTTCGGTTTGCACCGTGTTCAGCCATGCGCGCATCCCGCTGCTCAAGGCCTCTGGCTGGAAACGGACAATAATGTATTGTGCCGAGATAACGGCAGCCAGGAACAGTACCAGGACAACCAGTGAAATCACCAGTAGTTGGGTACTGCCTATGGTGATGCTGCGCGCTTTTGCAAAGCGATGGGAAACTAGAATAATATTCATATTCCTCTTTCTGTATTAAGCTGGTGATGTGTCACGACTAAACTCATATTTCGACGCCAGTCAGGAATTGCGCCAGCTCTCTCATAAAATAGAGCAGCTGGCGGCATTGCAACGGCATTATGAGCTGTTCGCCCCCCCTTCCCTGGCGCGCACCAGCCACGTAGTGCAACTTGACCAACAAATTTTGACGCTCGCTGCAGACAATGGCGCAGTGGCTGCCAAATTACGCCAGCTTGCCCCAAGGTTGGCTCAGATGCTGCAACAGAGCGGATATCAGGTTACTGGAATTCAAGTCAAGGTGCAAGTTACGGTGCCGCCCAAACCTGCCGCTACTTCTGCGGTAACACTAAGTTCCACGGGGCAAAAACAGTTGCTGGCCTCGGCTGAAAAACTGCCGGATTCGTTGTTGAAAAAAACGCTGCAACGATTGGCCCGGAAACGCCCCGCAAAGCAAGATACTTGAGTTACCCTTGAGTAAACTGCCATACCCGGTTATTTTACCTTTGAATAGAATGGGAATATCGCCGCTTGTCAGAAAAGGAGGACCGCCCAGTGGATTCAGCGCGTAACCATGAGCATCGCCAGGAAGCGGTCGACGCAGGGCTGCGCTATGTCACCGACTGCTCGGCAGGCATCACCCGGCGCCGTTCCGGCAAGGGCTGGAGCTATTTCGATATCGACCGCAAGCTGATCACTGACCCGGCCACGCGTCAGCGCCTGAATGCGCTGGTCATTCCGCCGGCCTGGAACAGTGTATGGATTTGTCCGAATCCCGATGGCCATATCCAGGTCACCGCGCGCGATGCAAAAGGCCGCAAACAATATCGTTACCATCCCTCGTACCGTGAAGCGCGCGACCAGTCAAAGTTTCGCCACATGTTCGAA
Organism: Gallionellaceae bacterium; assembly: GCA_031400735.1. GTDB lineage: Bacteria > Pseudomonadota > Gammaproteobacteria > Burkholderiales > Gallionellaceae > Nitrotoga. The sequence continues at coordinate 3,829 of JANNQM010000010.1, read as the reverse complement.
TTCAGCGAAATCCTGCCGGTGCTGCGCGAACGCGTGGAGCGCGACCTGCGCGCGCGCAACCTGAGCCGCCGCCAGCTGCTGGCCACCGTGGTGCGCCTGCTTGACCGCACGCTGATCCGCGTCGGCAACGATGAATACGCGCGCGATAATAATTCCTATGGCCTGACCACCATGCGCAGAAAACACGTGCGCATCAAGGGAACAGAGTTGCGCTTTACCTTTCGCGGCAAAAGCGGGGTCGAACATTCGGTCGCGATCCACGACCCGCGCCTGGCCCATATCGTCCAGCGCTGCCAGCTATTACCGGGGCAGGAAATATTCCAGTACCTCGACCTGTTCGGCAAGCGCAAGCCGGTCACCTCAGACGATGTAAACGCCTATCTGCGGGAAATCACCGGTCGCGATATTTCCGCCAAGGATTTTCGCACCTGGGGCGGGACCATGGTCGCCGCAGTAGAGTTGCGCGCGATCGGTCCGGCCACCAGCCGCAGCGAAGCTGACCGCAACATCGTGCGCACAATTGATGCCGTGGCCGAACGGCTGGGCAATACCCGCACCGTGTGCCGCAAATATTATGTGCACCCCGCGCTACTGGAAGCCTATCACCTCGGCCTGACTGCTCCCCCATCCGCGCCCGCCACGCAGCAGCAGGCAAACCGCGCGCTATCCGCAGCCGCGTTGCGCCGCGACGAAGTGGTAGTCCTGCAATTTCTGCATAAAATAGCTGCGGCGTAATAACTGCAGTTTGCAGTCATTCCTTGTGTCCCAATTTATTTATCGCGGCAGGCTTGACTCTGGAGCAGGGTCAAGGGTTTAACCTGTACGTGAAGTCGGAGGTAAGGTTATGCGTTTACACAAAATTGGTTTTGCCGCGAAAGCTGCTGGCGTGGGTGTGGATACAGTCCGTTATTACGAACGCGAAGGACTGCTCAGCCAGGTTCCACGTACCGCCAGTGGCTATCGCGCCTATTCCGATGAAGATATCGAGCGCCTGCAATTTATTCGCAAAGCCAAGGCGCTGGGTTTCTCGCTGGAAGATATTGCCGAATTGCTGCGCCTGCAGGAAGGGCACGGAACCCGGCAGGAGGTCAGGCAAAAAGCGCGCAACCGAATCGAAGACCTCGACCGCAAGATAGGCCAGCTGACTGCCATTCGAGATGCCTTGACCGCGCTCGAACGGCAATGCAGCGGCGGCGGTCCCGTCGCGGGGTGCCCGATTATTGAGGGCGTGCACGCGATTTCCCTTAACCCAACCTCGGAGAAATAAAATGTCTACCCATCACACCCATCCCGTACCCGCCGCCGCATGCTGCCAAAGCCCGATGACCAGTAACACGCATTCGGATCATTGTGACATGCATGCCGCACCCACGTCGCGCCCGGCAACTCACAACGCTCATGCTGGGCACACTTCCAGCTCATTGCCCCAGCTAACCACTGCCGCCACGATGCACTGCCTGACAGGTTGTGCCATCGGTGAATTCGTTGGATTGGCCATAGGTGTAACTCTGGGCTTAGCGCCTTGGGCAACCATGGCCCTGGCCACGCTGCTGGGCTTCGTGTCTGGTTTTGCGTTAGGCTTGCGCCCGTTAATCAAGCAGGGAATGAGCCTCACCGAAGCCTTCAAAGCCATCTGGCTGGGTGAAGTCATCTCGATCAGCGTAATGGAGTTCGCGATGAACTTTACCGATTACCATGTGGGTGGAGTAATGGCGCCTGCGCTCTCCTCTCCGATATTCTGGATAGGCTATGGCGCGGCTTTGGTGGCAGGATTTTTGGCGGCATGGCCGGTTAACTACTGGATGCTTTCAAGGAGCATTAAAAAACCCTGCCATTGATTTGCGTTTGGTGATTACGACTGGCGCATGAGGGTTGTTGTATTCCTCTGCGTCAGTATGTTTGTTCAGACGCGAACCACTTTGGCATGTAGCTTTAAGCCTAACGCATCAACTACTTTCAGAATGGTGGCGAAGCTCGGGGCGCGGTCGCCTGAGAGAGCTTTGTATAGGCTTTCCCGCGAAAGACCGGAATCGCGCGCGACTTGGGTCATACCTTTGGCACGCGCTATGTCGCCCAGTGCTTTGGCAATAAATGTAGCATCGCCATTTGCCTCTTCCAGGCAAGCCTCCAAATAAGCCACCATTTCTTTTGGTGTGCGTAAATACTCAGCGACATCGTAGCGGGTAGTTGTGGTTTTTTTCGTCATCATTTGCTCCTAAAGATTGCGTGCAAGGCGCAAGGCGATCTTAATATCAGCCGACTGGGTGGTGCGGAATAAAAAAAGCTTAGTCACCTGTTTCAGCCCCATCAGAATTTGGGGATGTATTTTCTCTAAACTCCTTTAAATTTCGAGCAGAACGACCTGACATCCCAAAGTCATCCCCTGGATCAGGTGGTTCACCATATTTTCCAGATGAAACCTCTGGGTTTTGCCTTTGCATATGAAGCACGATCAGTGCCCCTATAACTGGTACCACCCAAGCAAGAATTATTTGTGCGGCTTGCTGGGGTGGAGTTGATAAGTCGTCACGCACGATTCTAAAAGTGACCCACGTACTTAGCAGCGCTGATATAAACAACACCAAACTCAGAATATCCAAAATCACATTCGGCCTTTCCATATGCCCAACGTTGAGTTAAGGGACGCCGGGTTGGGCGCCATGTTCATTGACGCTCCCAAGTTTCAATCACACCTGCTCGCACTGTAAACAAGGGATGTGCTTCTGGCTCTTCAGTAGCTAGCCACTTCCGGTAAAGCGCAGGGCTACGCTCCTTCAGTTTGACTAGGAGGTGCGCCCATTCATACGCCATCTGGCCGGACGTAACAGTCAGTGTTACCGCCTTCCGGGTTGGTTTGATTTTGCTTTTATCGAAAGAGTACCCGCGCATCTCGGCCTCGGCATGAATAGCCTTTAGATAAAGCGAGATGGCTGCGAGTGGCGTTGAGTGGTTCTTAAAGCGGTCCAACTGCGGATGATTACGATAACCACGTGTTTCGCCGCGCAGAACGGCCTGCGCCAAAAGGGTTTCCCGCCACAGCGCGACTAGACCTTGAGGATCGAGATACTTTGAATGTAATGACCAGAGACGCATGCTCTATGGAGCCCAACGTGGAGCTAAGGGGCTGCGCTTTAGCTCAGCCCCAGCGCAGCGGAGCGAACTTGACCGCAGGGTTTGGGGTATCCAGTATTTCCACCACGACCTCGCCAGTTGTTGTTCGACCACGGCTAAGCCCGTTGTGAATATTGCCTGACCTTCCGGCATATCTTGAAGGAGGCGCTGCCCCTTAAGAAGTAGTCGGCTGTATTCGCGCTCAAGCCCGGTATTGTCGTCCGCGTGCGCCCTAGCGGTTGCGTTGTCGAGGCCACGATTAATATCTTGCACCTGGCAGAAATAATTTCCAAGTGCGTGCGCCCCTTCTTCCGACAAGACACCTTCTGCTAGAAGTATCGGAAATGACGTTTGATAAGCACTTACTGGTAGCCGGTAGAGCGGCGCCATGACTTTGTCCTTGAGCAACATCGCAGCGCGTTCTTGGGCGAGTTGCATTTCCGCGCGGATTGCCTGTAGATGTGTTCGTAGGCGACGTTTGCGGTCAAGCCATGATGGAACGAAAGCCAGTACGAAGCCTACAAGAATTAGCAGCACTTCCTTCGTTCCCGGTTGCATAGTATCCCCAACGTGAAGCTAAGGGGCTGCGCGCTTTTGCGCAGGAATCTTCCCCCAATAAAATTGACACCTGATTAAGCGAACTGAATTTCATACTTCGCGGGTGACACATAATTTAAAGATGAGTGCATTCTACTGTGGTTATAGAAAGGAATATAGC
>JANNQM010000009.1:0-13386 GCA_031400735.1 Gallionellaceae bacterium | reverse complement strand
GCTCGCTACGACTTCTGTCGCTATGTATAATGAGTACGACACTCCTCTCCCCGATGTATTTTTTCCATGAGTGAGAAATAATCTTGAACCCTGCCATTATCGGTGGTGGCTACGCTGGCATGGCGGCTGCGGTCACGTTGGCTGCGCAGCACATTCCGGTCACGGTTTTCGAAAGTGCCAAACAGCTGGGCGGGCGCGCGCGGGGTGTGTGGCATCGTGATACTCAGCTCGACAACGGCCAGCACATACTGCTAGGTTGTTACCGTCACACACTCAATCTTATTCAACAAATCGGCGGCAACCTTGAGCACGACTTCATGCGCCTGCCGCTGCAGCTTACGCTGCACAACCGTTTTGAGTTGAAAGCGCCGTATCTGCCCGCGCCATTCCATCTGTTGGGGGCATTATGCATGGCGCAGGGCCTGAGCCTTGGGCAAAGGCTGGATGCGGTGCGCTTTATGCTGACTCTGCGCCGGATGAAGTTCAAGTTGGTGCAGGACGTCACCGTGCTGGAATTTTTGCGTACCCATAAGCAAGGAGAATTGATAAATTTATTATGGGAGCCGATTTGCATTTCTGCGCTCAACACACCGCTGCACAAGGCATCGGCCCAGGTGCTGCTGAATGTGCTGCGCGACAGCCTGAACGGTAGCCGCGCCGACAGCGACATGCTGTTGCCGCGCATGGATTTTTCGCGGCTGTTTCCGGATCGAGCAGCCGAATTTGTCAAACGCCAGGGTGGCCGCATAGCTGTCGGATGCAGTGTAGATGCGATTGTGCCGCAACAGCACGGGATCGAATTGCAGACTGCGCAGGGTACGCATACATTCAGCCATGTGATCTGCGCGGCTTCGCCGGTTGCGGCGGCGCGCTTATTTCATCAAGTGCCGCTGCTTGCTCCCATTGCTGTGCAAATCGATGCGATGCCACACCAGCCGATTTACACGGTCTACCTGCAATATCCGCCACAGGTGCGCTTGCCCCATCCTATGCTGGGGTTCGATCATTGCATTACACAATGGCTGTTTGATAAAGGCCAGATTGCCGGGCAGCCGGGGCTGATCGCCGCCGTGATCAGCGCAGAAGGAATCCACCAGGCGCTGGAACACGAACAGCTGGCGCAAAAAGTGGCGGGGGAATTAACCCAACGTTTGGGTATTCATGAAAAACCCGTGTGGCACCAGGTCATCGCAGAAAAACGCGCGACATTCTCGTGCGAAGTAAATTTGTCCCGTCCGGCACATATCACCCCGCTGGCCCATGTGTTGCTGGCAGGTGACTATACGCAGGGAGAATTCCCGGCTACGCTGGAAGGCGCGGTGATAAGTGGAGTACAGTGCGCCAGTAAAATTATCAATCAGTAACAGGTCCCGTAGGTCAACGAACATAATGGAGGCCTTATGTCATCCCAGTTTGCCAACTCCCCACTTTTTGTTACCGCCGTAGCATTCGGCTTGCTCGGTGCAGGCTTGATTTTTCATGGCATCATGACTTTGCCGAAGAAGGGACTGCTGCAATTCACTTTCCGTACTCTGCTGGGGCTGTTGCTACTGGCGCTGGGCGGATTGGCTGGCACTATCGTGGTGGGGATTCAAGGTTATCAGGCACTGACACGTGAGGAGGTGGCGGCACATATCTCGATAACTCCGATCACTGCGCAACGCTTCTCGGCTATTTTCCATTTTCCGGACGGGCGTACAGACACTTTTGTAATTGGCGGAGATGATATTTATGTGGATGCGCACATCCTGAAGTGGAAACCGTGGGCGAACATTTTTGGCCTGCATACCGTTTACCAGCTGGATCGTGTGGCCGGCCGTTACCACTCAATTGAGCGGGAAAAATATGCCGAGCGCACGATATTTCCTCTGGCACAGAATACACCTGTTGATATTTTTAGTTTGCGCCAGCGCTATGCCTTCCTGGCGCCATTTGTGGATGCGACTTATGGCTCGGCCACGTTCCTGTCGATAACGCAGCCTGCTGAGCTGGAATTGAATATTTCCACTACCGGGTTGCTGATGCGGGAAATACCAGTGTTGCGCAAGACTCATTGAGATTTCGGATTGGATGCAGAGGCCTGCTTTTTTCAGCCTCGCATCGAGTGTGAGCCCATTGATTAGTGTCTCTCTTGATCTAATTTGCGGCGGATAGTGAAAAATTAACGAGATCCGGAGGCGAACGCTAACGACCTGGGGCCAGCTCTGGTCGAGACGGTGTTTGACAACGTTAGCGCGCCGGTGTCCGGGGTGATGGTATAGACCGAAACGGTATTGGAACCATTATTAGCCGCGTAAGCAAATTTGCCGGACGGATCTACGGTGACGTAATAAGGATTCGTCCCCGCATCAACGGCCGTGCCTGCGGTCAGCGCGCCAGTGGTCGGGTTGATGGTATAGACCGAGATGTTGTTGGAACCAACATTAGCCGCGTAAGCAAACTTGCCGGACGGGTCTACGGTGACGGAGCGGGGATCCGAACCTGCGGCAACGGCCGTGCCGACGGTTAGCGCGCCGGTAGTCGGGTTGATGGTATAGACCGAGATGTTGTTGGAACCAGCATTAGCCACGTAGGCAAACTTGCTGGACGGGTCTACGGCGACGGAATAAGGCTTGGACCCTGCGGCAACGACCGTGCCCGCAGTCAGCGCGCCGGTGGCCTGATTGATGGTATAGACCGAGATGTTGTTGGAAGTAACATTAGCCGCGTAAGCAAACTTGCCGGAAGGGTCTACGGTGATGAAGTGAGGATTTATCCCTGTGTTGTCAACCTGCGGGTGCGGGGTCAGCGCGCCGGTGGCCGGGTCGATGGTATAGAACCAGATGGTGCTGGTACCCCAACTAGCGGCGTAAGCAAACTTGCCGGACGGGTGTACGATGACGGAGACAGGTACGCTCTCTGCGCTCTCCCCTGTGCCTTCGGTTAGCGCGCCGGTGGCCGGGTCGATGGTATAGGCCGAGATATTATTGGAATTAGCATTAGCCACGTAGGCAAACTTGCTGGACGGGTCTGTGGCGACAGAGGCAGGAAAGCTCCCTGTGGCAACATAACCGTTATCGCGCAGTTGGCCTGTTACGTTGTCCATGGTGTAGATGGAGATAGTGTTGTCCCTGGTGTTTGCCACATAGACGAACTTCGGTGTTGTTGGGGTTGTAGTGTCAGGCGTAGTGCCGGTGGTGAATGTCCATGTGTAGGACGCTGCCATTGTATTGCCTGCCGAATCCTGGACGCCTGTTGTGATTGTTGCTGTGTAAAGGGTAGAGGAGGCGAGACTGGTTGACGGCGTAAATGTGGCAACTCTGTTTATCGGGTCGTAGGTTACTGTTCCGGTTGTGCCGTTATTTAACGTAAATGTAGCGGGGGTGATCGTTGATGCGTTCATGACCTCGCTGAAGGTGGCGCTAATCTCTGTGTTCAGCGCAACGCCGGTGGCGTTATTAGCTGGGGTGGTGGAGTCTACTGTTGGGGCTGTGGTATCAGGCGCAGTCCTAGTGGTGAATGTCCATGTGTAGGGTGCCGCCATTGCGTTGCCTGCGGAATCCCGGGTGCCGGTGGTGATTGTCGCTGTGTAGAGGGTTGAGGAGGCGAGACTGGTTGACGGCGTAAATGTGGCAATCATGTGTATCGGGTCGTAGGATACTGTCCCGGTTGCGCCGTTATTCAAGGTAAATGTAGCGGGGGTGATCGTTGATGCGTTCATGGCCTCGCTGAAGGTGGCGGTAATCATTGTGTTCAGCGCAACGTCAGTGGCGTTATTAGTCGGGCTTGCTGGTGAAACTGTGGGAGGTGTTGTGTCTGGGGTTGCTCCGCCGCCACCTGGTGCCCCGCCACTGTCCGGTGCTCCGCCACTCCCCGGTGCTCCGCCGCTGCCCAGTGGTCCGCCATTGCTGGTTGCTCCGCCACCGCCACATGACGCAGTGGCAATGCTGAAAAGAATAATGAAGAGCCATTTAATTGTTTTCATTTTGTTTCTCTGGTCTGATTTTGCGGTGGGTCGCAACGACTGCCTGACTGCTGCATCCCGAATTCCAAAACATACCTTTATGATTAATTAAATTAAAAGCTTCGTCTGTACGTTAACGTACGGGTTTAATTAAATTATTTAATTAAACTAACAATATCCGGAATAGGACTGTCCGGTTTGAACACGTGAATTAAGTGGTGGTATTCACTTCAGATGAACTTCGTAAGTTGTCGATCACATGATTAAAACACTTCAAGCAGGTCGAGCGATTGCTGCATTTTCCGTAGCTGCTTATCATCTTTCGATAATAATGGGAGAGCCCAGATATGGAGGGGAGGAGGTATTCCGACAATTTACCCGTCAGGGCAATCTCGGAGTTGATTTCTTCTTCGTGCTATCTGGATTCATAATCCTGTTCGCGCATTTTAAGGATATTGATCAGCCCGGGGCCATCTGGAAATATCTATATCGGCGTTTTATACGTATTTTTCCGATCTATTGGTTATATACACTGGTTTTTGTTGGGGTACTTGCTGTTATAGGAGGGGCAGACGCAAGGATGCCCTCAACCGCAAGCGACTGGATAACATCATTAACCCTGGTCCGTTTCACAGAGGCCGCGCCACCCTTGACGGTTGCCTGGACGCTGTTTCATGAAGTCGCCTTTTATGCCGCGTTTTCCCTTTTGATTGTTAATAAACGATTAGGCCTTGTAACTTTTCTTTTAATCAGCGCAATCTCGATTCTCCTGTATCACTTTCCTTCAGAAGGGGAAAGAACTCCTTTCAATGTGTATACGTCCGCCTACAATTTGTACTTCCTCCTGGGCATGGGAGCATATTTGCTTTATCGCAGAGGAGGCAGCGGAGTTGTTGAATTTATCCTCGGCTTTGTCATCTTCGTGGTCACAATTGCAGAAATATTGATACCTTATCAAATGTTGCCGCTGACATTTGCGCTCGCAATGGCACTTCTCCTGGCGGGAGCAACAAAGTTTGAAGCGGCTGGCAAAATTGATGTCCCGAAATTTATAACCCTTGTGGGTGACGCATCCTTTACGATCTACTTAACCCATGTAAATTTTCAGGGGACCCTGTTGAAAATCATGAGCGCATCCGGCTTGCAAAACAGTGTAGGCAACGAACTGACCTACGTCATAGTGCTGGTTGGCACCATTGTTCTGGGATGCGTGGCGTATTTATTCATTGAAAAGCCAATACTCGGCATTTTTGGTAAGTACAGAAAATCTATGCCATCTCAGCATAAGCCGGATCGCGTGAAGCCTTTGGGCGTATCGTGAACCTGGCATGCAAAAGGACATGTCATGTGCACTTGCTGTACGCTGATCTGATTGGCAAGTCTGGGAGGCAGGAAAGGTTAAGGAACAACCCTGTGTTCGGTCACGCGATACAGTTTATTAACAGGCGCATCACCCCTGCGTCAGGTCGTTTAGGCTGCGGGAGAGTGCTCAAGGTAGATGAACAAAAATCGCAGAATGTATGCATGCATGCACTACATGGAGGGGAGCTGCTGGCGTGGGACTAATTTGTTTAAGGTTTAGAGGGACACGCTGAGTGATGGCTGGGCACAAGGCATTAGCGTCTCATTGATTCGAAGAATTCCGCGTTGTTCTTGGTCGCCTTGATCTTGTCCAGCAGGAATTCCATTGCCTCCAGCTCATCCATCGGATAAAGCAACTTGCGCAGTACCCAGATTTTTTGCAGCACGTCGGCCTTGATCAGCAATTCTTCCTTGCGCGTGCCGGAGCGGTTGATGTTGATGGCCGGGTAAATGCGCTTCTCCGCCATACGCCGGTCGAGGTGGATTTCCATGTTGCCGGTGCCCTTGAATTCCTCATAGATCACGTCGTCCATGCGCGAGCCGGTATCTACCAGCGCGGTGGCGATGATGGTCAGTGATCCGCCTTCCTCGACATTGCGCGCCGCGCCGAAGAAACGCTTGGGGCGTTGCAGCGCATTCGCGTCCACGCCGCCAGTCAGTACCTTGCCGGAGGAGGGCACCACCGTGTTGTAAGCACGCGCCAGGCGGGTAATGGAATCCAGCAGGATGACGACATCCTTTTTATGCTCGACCAATCGCTTGGCTTTTTCCAGAACCATCTCGGCCACTTGCACATGGCGCGTGGCGGGCTCGTCAAATGTAGAGGCGACCACCTCACCGCGCACACTGCGGCTCATCTCGGTCACTTCTTCCGGGCGCTCATCTATCAGCAGCACAATCAAATGTGCATCCGGGCTGTTTGAGGCAATGGAATGGGCAATGTGTTGCAGCATGACGGTCTTGCCCGATTTGGGCGAGGCGACCAGCAGCCCGCGCTGGCCTTTGCCAATCGGCGCCACGATATCAATAATGCGGCCGGTGATATTTTCTTCAGCGCGAATGTCGCGCTCCAGTGTCATTTGCTCGGTCGGAAATAACGGCGTCAGGTTTTCAAACAGGATTTTGTTTTTGGCATTCTCGGGTGCTTCGGAATTAACCTTGTCTACCTTGACCAGCGCGACGTAGCGCTCGCCTTCTTTGGGGGTGCGGATTTCGCCTTCAATTGAATCGCCGGTATGCAGGTTAAAGCGGCGGATCTGGCTGGGGCTGACATAGATGTCATCCGGGCCGGCCAAATATGAGGTATCGGGCGAGCGCAAGAAGCCAAAGCCGTCAGGCAGGACTTCAAGTGTACCTTCTCCAAAAATGCTCTCGCCTTTTTTTGCCTCGTTTTTCAACAGGGCAAAAATCAGGTCTTGCTTGCGCATGCGGTTGGCGTTGTCGATCTGGTTGGTGGTGGCTACTGAAACCAGTTCGGTGATGTGTTTGGTCTTGAGGTCGGATAGGTGCATATTTTTAGGTGGGGTGTGTAGATTTAGTACGAAATTTATGGGTCAACTGAATTCTATGGGTCAACTGGATTCAAGTAAGTGCATGGTACAAGTTAAGTGCATGTGGGGGAGTGTTACGGTTTGCGCAGAACACGCACCTGACCTGTCTGAAACGTCTTTGTGTCGTTGTGATTATGTGCAGTGGGGACGAAACAGGACAGTTGCAGGCGCGAGGGTAAACGGTTTATATGTGGCTGTCAATAAACGCGGTAAGTTGTGATTTAGACAACGCCCCGACCTTGGTCGCTTCAATATTGCCATTCTTGAACAACATCAGTGTCGGAATGCCCCTGATGCCGTATTTCTGCGGTGTTTGTTGGTTTTCATCAACATTCAGCTTGGCTACCGACAGGCGACCGGAATACTCCTTGGCGATTTCTTCCAGGATCGGCGCAATCATGCGGCACGAACCGCACCATTCTGCCCAATAATCCACCAGCACAGGCAAGGGCGCCTGCAGCACTTCGGCAGTAAAAGTGGGATCGGTGACGTAACGGATATGTTCACTCATGCTGGTTCTCGCTTTAGTTTATTAAGGGTATAGATTTTTGTTCGTGTTACAGAGTGATGTGGGGATGAAGCGCTGGCTTTTCAAGGCACATCCTATCGAAAAAATGGCACAAAGTGAAGCACAACGCATGGGAGTGTACCTTAGGCCAATTTTGGCAAACTTGCAACTGACCGGGAATCAAGCAGCTCCCGCAACCCGGCAGCCCATTTTTGCTGTCCGGATTGCGGGTATGGACACTTACATTTTGCCCATGTTGTCCATCATCTGGCCACCGGCAATTTTTTCGCAAGTCCCTTTAGGTACCGCAACAAAATCCGCAGGGTCACGGTCCTTGGAAGCCTGGCCTGCGCACGAATGAGAGCTTTTTTTGGTAGAACAATCATTCTTGCCGGCCTTGGCAATGCCAAAGCATTTTTCCATCTCAGGTTTGTCAGCGGCGCTGGCGCTACCGCTGGCCAAACCTAAAATCAGCAAACTGCCAATGGCTGCGGAAAGTAGTGTGGGATTTGTGTTCATGGTTTTTTCCTTATGTTAAGTTAATCGAGTTCGGAGAGTATCTCCGAGCATTGATTCGGGGCAGGCAACTAAATTGTTACATTGGTGGCAGGCCACTTTACCATTTCAGGAAGATTTTTCCCATGCCCAAGCCAATTAATCCTGCGACTGTCATAGGCAGATAATGCCATTGGATCACATGCAGCATCGAATCAGTGGATTCAATGAGCCTGAGTGAGATCGCGCCTATGCTGAAAGCAGCAAGCAACGCGATGCCACCCGCCAGATAAGGATGTGTGCTGGCAAAGCCGCGCATCGAATAAAACATTAACGCTGCTGGAAGTAGCGCCAGCAACGCAATTTGCAATGTGCATTGCAATGTGTGGGCCACATGGGGCGTTGGCGGATTATCTGCTTGCCAGGAAACCCCCAGTACCAGCATAAACAGTATTCCAATTGCTGCCGGTGCGAATGCCAGCAGCCGTTTCTGGTGCAGGTCCGGAAACGACAACAAGGCCGCACTCAGGCAAGTGCTGACCACGATAGCCGCCAGCAAACCCAGCTCAGCCATAAATAACGGAGAATCAAATTTTGCGGTCAAGTCAGGACGCACGCCCGACAAGAGAACCGTGGCTGCCAAGTAAGCCACTGTTGCACCCAGCCATTTTGCGCTTAACGTAAAGGGATGCGTTGCCGGCTTGACCGGCGCTGCTTGCTGCGCGATGCGATTAATCAGTTTTTCGGTGGTGTCCATTTTCTTCCAGTATTTTCCTTAACACTTTATAGGCACGGTGCGCGGCGACTTTAACCGCTGATTCATTCATGCCTATCTTGGCCGCGACTTCTTTCGCGGTATAGCCTTGCTGATGAATTAATTGCAGGATGGTGGCCTGCTTCTCCGGCAACAGATGGATTTCCTCCCTTATGGATTCGTAGCTGAGGGATGATTCGGTTACATCTTCAAATAAATTATTTTCCACGTCGGATAATTCGACCGCATGGTGCAGGTGATCAGCATAGTGCGCGCGCAAATGGTCGAGCAGGCGGAATTTTGCTATCGCAAAAACCCACGGCTTGTAAGGGCGTTCGCCGTCATAGGTATGACGGGCTTTATGTACCGACAATAAAATCTCTTGTAGCAGGTCATCGAGTTCCGCGTGATGGCTGAGCCTTTTTGCCAGAAATGGCCGCAGGAAGCGCGCGGTCTCGCGCAGAATGTCAGAGTAAGCCTGCTTGTCGCCGGTCAGCGCCTGGCGCATCATTGCTTCGAAGTTTACAGTCTTGTCAGCCACAAATTGCCTTTAAGTTGTGTGTAACCTTTATGCCAGCCAACCCGAATTCAGGTGCAACCATACCGTTGTAACAGCATCTTATACTACCTGTCAGGAGAACCACTATGGGCATTATTTCATTCAGGAATTTCTTTGCGTTGATATTCTGTGCGGTGTTTTCCGCGCAGGCGTTGGCAGAAGGTCAACGCGGCAAATTGCCCGATCCGGCTGCAGATAGCCCTTTAGCGAAAACGGCCGGGCAGCAAACCGCCGTGTTTGCCGGTGGCTGTTTCTGGGGCGTGGAAGCGGTGTTCCGGCATGTTAATGGCGTGATCAGCGCCACTTCCGGCTATGCCGGAGGCACCGCCAACGATGCCAACTATCAAGCGGTCAGTAGTGGCAGCACAGACCATGCCGAGGCGGTACAAGTGGTATATGACCCGCACAAAATTTCGTATGGCCAGCTACTCAAGGTATTTTTTGCGGTGGCCCATAACCCGACTGAGCTTAACCGCCAGGGCCCGGATCGTGGCCCACAATACCGGTCAGCCATTTTCACGACCAGCGACAGCCAGCGCCGGGTGGCCCGCGCTTACATTGATCAGCTACAGCGTTTACGCATTTATGCTGACCCCATCGTGACGCTGGTTCAGCCATTGCCGACTTTCTATCCGGCGGAAGCCTATCATCAGGACTACGTCGCGAGGAATCCCAGGCAGCCCTACATTGTGATTAATGACTTACCCAAACTGCGGCATCTGCGTGAGCAATTTCCGGCGCTTTATCGCCAAGCTGAATCCAATTTAACCGGAGGAAAAAATGGATAGACGGTCATTTATCAAATGGGCATCGGGTGCAGCTGGCGTATTGGCTGCAGGAAAATTTATCGGAATGGAGGCCGCCATGGCAGCTCATCGTATCGAAAAAATCAGCAAATCCAATGCGCAGTGGCAAAAAGAACTAACGCCGCAACAATATGACGTGTTGCGCGAGGAAGGCACAGAACGCGCATTTACCAGCCCGTTGAATAATGAAAAGCGCAGCGGTATGTATGTTTGCGCTGGCTGCGGCATGGAGTTGTTTCCGTCGCGCTACAAATTCGACAGTGGCACCGGCTGGCCCAGTTTTTTTGATGCGCTGCCCGGCCATATCGAAACCAAAACTGATTACCTGCTGGTGATGTCACGCACCGAGTATCACTGCGCGCGCTGCGGCGGTCATCACGGCCATGTATTCAACGACGGCCCGGCACCGACCGGCTTGAGATATTGCAATAACGGCGTGGCACTGAAATTCATTGCGGATGGTGGCAAAAGTTGAATTGGGTCGAAATCGGGCTGGCGTTTCTGGAGGGTCTGGCGCTGATTGTTTCGCCGTGCATCCTGCCGGTATTGCCGCTGGTACTCGCGGCTTCGGTTGAGGGTGGCAGGCGCAGGCCATACGGCATCATCATTGGCTTCGTGCTGGCGTTCAGCCTGTTTGCGCTGGCCTCGCGTTATCTGGTTGCTGCGCTGGGCGTTGATCTCGATGTCATCAAGAATGCGTCACTGGTATTGCTGGTACTGTTCGGCCTGGTGCTGCTGTCATCCAGGCTTTCAGAAAAATTCAGCACGCTGACTCAGGGCGCCGCCAACTTCGGCAACCGGCTTGCCGCTACGTCCAAAGATGGATTGCTCAGCGGCATCCTGATCGGTTCGTTAATCGGCTTGGTGTGGACGCCGTGTTCAGGGCCGATATTGGCTGCAGTACTGGTGCAGGTGATACGCCAGCAGTCGGACTTTGCCGGCAACTTGATTATTTTTTCTTTCGCAATAGGCGTAGCCGTGCCCATGCTGATCATAGCGTTAAGTGGTAGAAGCATCATGAAAAAACTGGGATTTTTTACCCGGCATGCGGAAGCGGTGCGCCGGGCTTTCGGCGTGCTGATTATTTTGTCGGTGGCGTACATTGCTTCCGGCGTGGATGCGCAAACCTGGTTCATGGATAATCGCCCTGTCTCGCAGAAGGAGGCGGTGGCACTGGAAGAAGGTTTGAGTACGCCTTATCCGGCGCCAGAAATTGCCGACATCGAAGCGTGGGTGAATGCTGAACCAATGACTCTGCGTAGCTTGAAAGGAAAAGTGGTGCTGATCGATTTCTGGACCTATTCCTGCATCAATTGCGTGCGCACGCTGCCGTATATTACCGAATGGGATAGAAAATACCGCGAACATGGCCTGGTCATTATCGGTGTCCATTCCCCGGAATTTGAATTTGAGAAAAAACTGGATAATGTCAAAGACGCTATTGCGCAGCACGGCATAAAATATCCGGTGGCGCTGGATAACAAATTTACCACCTGGCTGAATTTTAAAAACCGTTACTGGCCGGCACATTATTTGATCAATAAAGAAGGCCAGGTGGTTTACACCCATTTTGGTGAGGGCAAATACGCGGTCACCGAAAACAACATCCGTTATCTGCTCGGCATAAAAGGCAAGACAGAGGCAGTTGCTGCACCCGCGAGGATGGCAGGCAAAACACCGGAAACCTACTTGGGTTTTGCGCGGGCGAAAAATTTCACCAGCATGGAAAAGATGCGGCAAAATGCAGTGACCCGATACCATTTCCCGTTAGCGCTTCCAGACAATGCATGGGCACTCAGCGGCAAATGGAATGTTCAATCAGAAAAAACGGTATCAGCAGAAAAGGGCGCTGCGTTGCGCCTGAATTTCAAGGCACGCAAAGTATTCCTGGTGTTAGGCACAGCCACAGGCAAAGTCACCCACGCCACACTTACCTTGAATGGCATGCCAGTCACCAGCCAGGCCGGAAAAGATGCGCCGGGTGGAGAAGTGACAGTTCAGCGCAACACTTTATATGAATTGATTGACCAGAAGGATTTCCAGAATGGCCTGCTGGAAATTAAAGCCGGGTCACCGGGGCTGGAGGTATACGCGTTTACGTTTGGTTAGCAGTGCATTATTCCTGGCGCTTCGTTCATATGGTAAGGTAAGCGTGGTTCCATAGTGTGCAGCGCCAATGTTACGAAAATTTATATCACCCTCCCTGCGGTTCGGGCTGAGAGAAACAGCCGCCTCGTTACGTGAAAATCTTAATCGCGCACGCCTGTGGCAATGGGAAACTGCCATGCTGCAGCAGCGTGATGACCGCCCATACAACATCCTTTACGCTGGCCGTAAAACACAGCGGGAACTGGCCAAGGTCTTGCTGGGCGTTGATAACGAAATGGGCAGCAGTCAAACTTTAGATTTATCCAGTAGAACAGTGATCATCAGCGAGATGCCAATCCCGGGTGCATTGCGCGTACCCCAAGCTATGCACTTTGTCATACCACTCGGAAGGCTGATGGAAGAGATCACGGCTGGTTTTGAAAGCGAATTACGCCGTCGGCTACGAAAATGCTGGGGGCGCTACAGCCTGCAACAGGTAGTGGACGATACCGAGATCGCCCGTATAGACCGGGACATGCTCCAGCCTTACGCAAAAGCCAGACACGGTATTGGCGCCTCACAAATTGGTTCAGATGAGCTACACAGGATGGCCCAGGCCGGGCGGGTTGAATTAGTGTTATTGGAAGACCAAGTAGTAGCTTGTCAAACCGGATGTGCCAGCACCCGTGCCGGTAAACGTTACTGGGTGTCGATTCGCTTTGGCTATCCTGAGGCGATATTTTCCGACCCCAAACGGCTGGGTGAAACCAACGCTATCAACTTTTACCTCGCGCTGGAATGGGCGCTTCAGAATGGCTTCGATTACTACCACATGGGTAGTTGCCTGGCACGGCCTGAAGATGACTTGCTGCAGTGGAAAAAACGCTGGGGAGGCGTGCTCTACACGACAGGTAACCATGGCTATTTCTATATTCGGTTACCCAAAACAGGCGCAGCGCAATTTCTCTGGGATGCGCCACTTTTCGCTGTCGAACAGAATAATCCGACACTCCATCTTGGTCTCCCGACCGGAACGAACGATGAGGAGGCCGCGAGCCGATATCGTAAAATGAGTTTTGGTGGATTATTCAAGGTTTATCTGCACTGCGCCAGACCGCCGGGCAAACGCCTGCTTGAATCTTTGACGGGACTATACAGCCATCAGAAGAGGCCACCCATCTTGGAATGCATTACAGCTCACTAAGTGTTAGCTTGTTCTGCGGAGCGGCTTACCTTGCTGGTAGCGTGCGCAGTGGGGACCACCCACAAAATAAATGCAAGTTAGCAAAGCGCACCCTAACCCCCGTGTAAACCAGCATAA
>JANNQM010000008.1:0-12518 GCA_031400735.1 Gallionellaceae bacterium | reverse complement strand
CCGAATCGGGCACCACACCCTTCGCGGGTGGTTCAAGGACGAATGCATCATCCTCGGCGAGAAACTCGTTCACGACGGCGTCGTTCTCTCACCCATTTCGAGGACATGGACAAAGGCAATCGCCAGTCCATCATCATTGACGAGCTGCCGTATCAGGTAAACAAAGCCACATTGCTGATGAAAATTGGCGAACTGGTGCGTGACAAGCGCATTGAAGGCATCTCCGAGATACGTGATGAATCGGACAAGTCCGGCATGCGCGCGGTGATCGAGCTTAAGCGCGGCGAAGTGCCGGAAGTGATCCTCAACCAGCTGTATAAAGAAACCCAGTTGCAGGACAGCTTCGGCATGAACATGGTGGCCTTGCTGGATGGCCGCCCGCAACTGCTGAACCTGAAGCAGTTCCTGGAAGCTTTCCTGCGCCACCGGCGCGAGGTCGTCACGCGCCGCACCGTGTTCGAATTGCGCAAGGCACGCGAGCGCGGGCATATCCTGGAAGGCCTGGCAGTGGCGCTGTCCAATGTTGATGAAATTATCGCGCTGATCAAGGCGGCAGCGACGCCTGCCATTGCCAAGCAGGAATTGATGGCGCATTCCTGGCATTCCTCGCTGGTGGAAGACATGCTCAGCCGGGTCAGCGAAGCCTCGCGCCCGGAGCATTTGTTGCCGGAATTTGGTTTGGTGGGCAAGGGCAAGCAGCGTGCCTACAAGCTGTCCGACGCGCAAGCACAAGCCATTCTGGAGCTGCGTTTGCAGCGCCTGACCGGCCTGGAACAGGACAAGATAGTCACCGAGTACCGCGAAGTGATGGAAAAAATTGTGGACCTGCTGGACATCCTGGCCAAGCCTGAGCGCATTACCGTGATTATTGGCGAGGAACTGATGGCGATCAAGGCGCAATACGGCGACAAACGCCGCAGCGAGATTGTTACCCACACCCAGGACATGAGCATGGAAGACCTGATTGCGCCTGAAGATGTGGTGGTGACGTTGTCGCACGGCGGATATATGAAGGCGCAGAAACTGGACGAGTACCGCGCGCAAAAACGCGGTGGGCGCGGCAAGCAGGCGGCCAGTACCAAGGAAGATGATTTTGTCGATAACCTGTTTATTGCCAATACCCACGATTACATCCTGTGCTTCTCCAGCCGTGGGCGTGTTTACTGGATCAAGGTGTACGACGCGCCGCAAGGCTCGCGCACCGGTCGCGGCAAGCCTATCGTCAATCTGGTGCCGCTGGAAGAAGGCGAAAAAATCAATGCAGTATTGCCGGTCAAAGAATTTTCCGAAGACCATTTTGTGTTCTTTGCCACGGCCAATGGCACCGTGAAAAAATCTTCGCTGGCCGATTTTGCCAATCCGCGCAAGGCCGGCATCATCGCGATCAATCTGGATGAAGGCGATTATCTGATTGGCGTGGCGTTGACTGACGGCAAGCATGATGTAATGTTGTTCTCGGACAGCGGCAAAGCTGTGCGTTTTGACGAGAACGACGTGCGCCCTATGGGCCGTGCTTCGCGCGGTGTGCGCGGCATGAAGTTGGCGGCGAAACAGCAGGTGATTGCGCTGCTGGTGGCGGAAGACGAGAACCAGGCAGTATTGACCGCGACCGAAAATGGCTACGGCAAGCGCACGCCGATTACCGAATACACCCGTCATGGGCGCGGTACCCAAGGCATGATTGCGATCCAGACCTCGGCCCGCAATGGCAAGGTAGTGGCCGCGACGCTGGTCAAGGAAGAAGACGAGATCATGCTGATCGGCACCAATGGCGTGCTGATCCGCACCCGCGTCAAGGAAATCCGCGAAATGAGCCGCGCCACGCAAGGCGTGACGCTGATTAATCTGGGCAAGGGCGACAAGCTTGCCGGGTTGAGCAGGATTGCGGATCCCGAGGAATAGGATTGAGGATAGAGGATCGAGGATCGAGCTAGAAGCAGAGTAGAGGTTTTCTCGATCCTCAATCCTCGATCCTCGATCCTGAAATTTTATTTATTAAAATTTTAAAACATGACTATCTACAATTTCAGCGCAGGCCCCGCGGTATTGCCGCGTGAGGTTATGCTTCAGGCACAGGAAGAGCTGCTCGACTGGCATGGCAGTGGCATGTCGGTGATGGAGATGAGCCATCGTGGCAAGGAATTTATTGGCATTGCGGCAGATGCCGAAAAAGATTTGCGCGACTTGCTGGCGATACCGGCCAATTACAAGGTGCTGTTCCTGCAAGGCGGGGCGCATTTGCAGTTTGCGATGATCCCGCTGAATTTGTTGCGCGGCAAGGGTTCGGCCGATTACGTGAACACCGGTGAATGGTCGAAGAAAGCCATCGCCGAGGCAAAAAAATTCTGTAATGTAAATGTAGTGGCAACGAATGCGGACAAAAATTTTAGCTATGTGCCCGCGTTCAATACCTGGAAGCTCGACCGCAACGCGGCCTATGTGCATTACACCTCGAATGAAACCATAGGCGGCGTAGAATTCAACTGGGTGCCCGATACCGGTGATGTGCCATTGGTGGCCGATATGTCGTCACATATCCTGTCGCGCCAGATGGATGTATCAAAGTACGGCCTGATTTATGCCGGGGCGCAGAAGAATATCGGTCCCGCAGGCTTGTGCATTGTGATTGTGCGCGAAGACCTGGTGGGTCAGGCTTTCCCAGGCATTCCGGCGATGCTGGATTACAAGACCCATGCCGACAATGAGTCCATGTACAACACGCCGCCTACATTTGCAATCTATATGGCCGGGCTGGTTTTCCAGTGGCTCAAGTTATATGGCGGGCTGGCGGCGATGGAAAGGTTGAATATCCAGAAGGCGGAATTGCTGTATGCCACAATTGATGACAGCAATGGTTTTTATAATTGTCCGGTGGTGGCCGAAGACCGTTCACGCATGAACGTGCCATTTACGCTGAAGGACAGCAAGCTGGATGCGGATTTCCTGAAAGGGGCTGAATCACATGGCTTGCTGCAGCTTAAAGGCCACCGTTCGGTCGGCGGCATGCGCGCATCCATTTATAATGCCATGCCGCTGCAGGGTGTGCAGGCGCTGGTTTCTTTCATGAACCAATTTGCCCAGAAGAACGGCTAAAAAATTTAAGATAATAATGATTAAAAAATTCCAAATTCAAACGCTGAACAAGATTTCGAATGATGGCCTGCAACGGCTGCCGGCGGCGCGCTATGTCGTGGGCAACGATATTGCCGAACCAGATGCTATCCTGGTACGCTCGCACAACATGCATGACATGAACATTCCGGCCAGCGTGAAAGCGGTTGCGCGTGCCGGTGCCGGCACCAACAATGTGCCGGTGGTCAAAATGAATGCGCGCGGCGTGCCGGTCTTCAATGCGGCCGGAGCGAATGCCAATGCGGTGAAAGAGCTGGTTATTGCCGGCATGTTGCTGGCTTCGCGCAATATTGTTCCAGCGTTGTATTTCACCGCAGCGTTGCGTGGCGATGATATCCAGTTGCACCAGCAGGTAGAGGAAGGTAAAAAACATTTTGCCGGTATCGAGCTGCGCGGACGCACCGCCGGCATCATAGGTTTAGGTGCGATCGGGCGCCTGGTGGCCGATGCCGCGATTGGCCTGGGCATGCAGGTCATGGGTTACGATCCGGACATTACCGTGGAGGCCGCCTGGGGCCTGTCATCGCAAGTCAAAAAAGCATCCAGTATTGAAGATTTGCTGAAGCATAGCGATTTTGTCTCGCTTCATATTCCGTTGCTGGAGAGCACACGCGGGCTGATCAATGAAAAACGGATACATGCCATGAAAGCAGGCAGCGTGCTGCTGAATTTTGCGCGCGATGCGATCGTGGATGAAGATGCCATGCTGGCCGGGCTTGCCAGCAAACATATCCGCTATTATGTGTGTGACTTTCCCACGTTCAAGTCGCAGGGTAACCCGGCTGTGATTGCATTGCCGCACCTCGGCGCGTCCACACAGGAGGCCGAGGATAATTGCGCGGTGATGGTGGTGCAGCAGGTGCGCGATTACCTGGAGCACGGCAACCTGCGCAATACGGTCAATTTTCCGGTGGTGGAAATGCCGCGCGAGTCGGCGTTCCGCATTGCCATCGCCAATGCCAATGTGCCCAACATGCTGGGGCAAATTTCCTCTGCGCTGGCTGCTTCCGGCATCAACATTCATAATATGCTGAACAAATCACGCGGTGAGATGGCCTATACTCTGGTGGATACCGATACCCCTACACCGCCTGAGCTGATCGCACAGATTGCCGCGATTCCCGGTGTGTTGATGGTGCGTGATTTACCCCTTGAGACATAGGTCGACCGGGCCGTCTGAATGAGCGATAAGATAAAACAGTGCCGCGAGCAGATTGACCGCATAGACGACGAGCTGCTTAAACTGTTCAGCCAGCGTGCGGCGCTGGCGCAACAGATAGGCCACGTCAAAGGGGAGGGCGCGGTATTGCGTCCGGAGCGTGAGGCGCAGGTACTGCAACGCATGCAACAGTCCAATCGCGGACCGCTGCCCAATGAAGCCGTGGCGCAGCTCTATACCGAAATCATGTCGCAATGCCGCGCGCTTGAAGCGCCAATAACGGTGGCTTACCTCGGCCCGTCCGGCACATTCAGTGAAACTGCAGCTATCAAGCGCTTCGGCCAGGCCAGCCAGGGTGAGCCGTGCGCGTCTATCGACGATGTTTTTCGCGCTGTGGAAAGCGCTGCTACCAACTATGGTGTGGTACCGGTAGAAAATTCCAGCGAGGGCGCGGTTGGGCGCACCCTTGACCTGCTGCTGCAAAGTCCGCTCAAGATATGTGGCGAGGTGATGTTGACCGTGCATCAATGTTTACTGTCGCACAGCGATAAACTCAGTTCTATCACCACTGTGATTTCCCATCCCCAGTCACTGGGACAATGCCAAGGCTGGCTCAACGCGCAACTGCCGCGCGCCAAGCGCGTGCCGGTGGCAAGTAATGCGGAAGCCGCAGCGCTGCTGGCTGCGGAAAAAGATAGCACCACTGCCGCAATTGCCGGGCGCATGGCAGCAGAAAAATATGGCGTGCCGGTGCTGGCCGAAAACATCGAGGATGATCCGCGCAATACCACGCGCTTCCTGGTGATTGGCAACCAGGATGTGGCGCCCTCTGGCCGGGACAAAACATCGCTGGTGATGTCTGCCCCCAACCGCCCCGGTGCGGTGCATGACCTGCTGCTGCCATTGGCAAAACATGGCGTGTCCATGACCAAGCTGGAATCGCGCCCGGCGCGCTCCGGGCTGTGGGAATATGTATTTTTTGTGGATATCGAAGGACATCAGTCCGATACCAAAGTGGCGGCAGCATTGGCTGATTTGAAACAGGCTGCCGCGTTCCTGAAGATTCTTGGCTCCTATCCGGGAGCCTCATGAAACCATGTACCACAGAGACACAGAGGCACAGAGAAACCGTAACAACTCTTTTTCAGTATTGTTTTTGACTTTCTCTGTGTCTCTGTGTCTCTGTGGTAGATTTTAAATTTGAGAATTTAATGAATTACGCTGACCTAGCCCCGCCCTATATCCGCGCCATCGCGCCCTATCAGCCGGGCAAGCCGATTGCCGAACTGGAACGCGAGTTGGGCATCAGCGGCATCGTCAAGTTGGCCTCCAACGAAAACCCGATGGGCTGCAGCCCGCTTGCACTAGCTGCGATGCAACAAGCGATCAAGAGCGTTGCCTTGTATCCGGACGGCAACGGCTTCGAGCTGAAGGATGCATTGTCCCGGCGTTACCAGCTGCAGCACGCCAACATCGTATTGGGTAACGGTTCCAATGATCTGCTGGAACTGGCGGCGCGCGCTTTTCTGGCGCCGAGCGACAAAGTAATTTACGCGGCCCATGCTTTTGCGGTGTATGCGCTGGCCACACAGGCGGTCGGTGCCACCGGCATCAGCGTGCCAGCAACGACCGGATACGGTCATGATCTGGAGGCCATGTTAAAGGCCGCAGTTACGCACAACGTCAAGATAGTATTCATTGCCAATCCCAACAATCCTACCGGCACGTTTGTCGGCGCGGCAGAGTTGCAGGAATTTATGCGGGCGTTGCCACCGCAGATACTGGTAGTGCTGGACGAGGCGTACAACGAATATCTGCCGGAGAAACTGCGTTACGATAGTGTAGCGTGGTTGCGCGAATTCCCTAATCTTATTGTCACTCGCACGTTCTCCAAGGCTTATGGATTGGCCGGCTTGCGCGTCGGTTATGCGCTGGCCAATCCGCAAATAGTGGACATGATGAACCGGGTGCGCCAACCGTTTAATGTCAACAGCGTGGCCCAGGCAGCAGCTGTGGCGGCGCTGCAGGATAGTGATTTTGTGCAGCAGACCTATGAGCTGAACCTGCTCGGCATGGAAGAAGTGACGCAGGGATTGGAATTGATGGGGCTGGAATTTATTCCGTCGTTCGGCAATTTTGTGTGTTTCAAAATTGCCAATGCAGCGGGCATTTATCGCCGCCTGCTGGAGCTGGGAGTGATAGTCCGCCCGGTGGCCAATTACGACATGCCGGAATGGTTGCGGGTCAGCATAGGCTCGGAACAAGAAATCGCAAAATTTTTATTTGTACTGGCGCAAGCCCTGGGAGAAGCAGAGTGATTATTGTAATGAACAAAGATGTCACCGACGCGCAAATTGGCGCGGTGGTGAAAAAGCTCAAGGACGCCGGTCTGGAAGCCAATATTTCGCGCGGGATAGAGCGTACCGTGATAGGCGCCATCGGCGATGAGCGCAAGCTCAGCGAGGAAATGTTCACACCGCTGCCGGGTGTGGAATCGGCAATGCACATTGTCAAGCAATACAAGATTGTGTCGCGCGAATCTCATCCGGAAAATACCGTAATCGACATCGGCGGTATTGCGCTGGGCGGTAACCAGATACAGATTATTGCCGGCCCGTGTTCGGTGGAAACCCAGGCGCAGATGGACTTGTCCGCGCAATATGTGCGCGAAGCCGGTTGCCACTTGATGCGCGGCGGCGCCTTCAAGCCGCGCACCAGCCCATATACGTTTCAGGGCAAGGGCGTGGAAGGCCTGGATATGTTCCGCACAGCCGCGGCAAAATACAAGCTGCCCATCGTGACCGAGCTGATGGACATTCGAATGCTGGATACCTTCATCGAAAATGATGTGGACGTGATCCAGATCGGCACACGCAACATGCAGAATTTCGACCTGCTGAAGGAAGTCGGTCGCATTGACAGGCCGGTGATTTTGAAACGCGGCATGTCTGCCACAATTTCCGAATGGCTGATGGCGGCGGAATACATTGCGGCGGGCGGCAATCATAAAATTATTTTCTGCGAACGCGGCATACGCACCTTTGAAACCTACTACCGCAACGTGCTGGATGTCACCGCGATTCCGGTGCTGAAAAAAGAAACCCATTTGCCGGTGATCATCGATCCTTCGCACGCCGGCGGCAAGGCATGGATGGTGCCCGCGTTATCGCAAGCGGCGATTGCCGCAGGCGCGGATGGCTTGTTGATTGAGATGCATCCTAACCCCTGCGAAGCCTGGTGCGATGCCGATCAGGCATTGACGCCACAGGAATTAAAGAATTTGATGGGCACATTGGGCGGTATCGCCAAAGCGATAGGACGGACACTTTAGTTCCCTCTCCCCTCGTGGGAGAGGGTTAGGGAGAGGGGATCCAGTGACACAGCCACGATTCAAAAAAATTGTCATTTTCGGCGTCGGCCTGATCGGCGGCTCGTTTGCGTTGGCGTTGCGCAAGGCCGGGGCAGCGCAGCAAGTAGTCGGCTTTGGCCGCAGCGCGCAAACCTTGCAACAAGCACAACAGCACGGCAGCATAGATCGCATCGGTACCGATTTGGCTGAACTGGCCGATGCCGACCTGGTTTTGCTGGCCACGCCGGTGGGTCAGATGGCCGAGCTGATGGCGCGCATCGCGCCCCATCTGGGCATGGATACGCTGATAACCGACGGCGGCAGCACCAAATGCGACGTAGTGAACTACGCGTATTTGCACCTAGGCCAGCACATCACCCGCTTCGTTCCTGCCCATCCCATTGCTGGCGCCGAGCAAAGCGGCGCATTAGCCGCGCGCGCTGAACTGTATCAGGGCAAGAAAGTGGTATTAACCCCGCTGCCGGAAAATTCCGCCGCGTCAGTGGCACGCGTCAGGCAGGCGTGGGAATCATGCGGCGCAACGGTCAGTGAACTGACCGCGCAACAACATGATGAGGTGTTTGCCGCAGTCAGCCATCTGCCCCATTTGCTGTCGTTTGCGCTGGTGCATGATCTGGCGCAACGTCCCAATCGTGAGCTGCTGCTATCTTTTGCTGCCAGCGGTTTCCGCGATTTCACCCGTATTGCTGCCAGCAGCCCGGAAATGTGGCGCGATATCTGCCTCGCCAATCGCGCCGCCCTGATGGGCGAATTGCAGCAATACGCGGACGAGTTGTATGCCTTGTATCAGGCGCTGGAAAAGAGCGATGCGGCCAAGCTGGAGGCGGTATTTACCAAAGCCCGCAATATTCGCAGTAACTGGAAGCCGCAATAAAACAATTGCATTTCCAGGCCATTCTCCTATAATGGACATGTGCAGCACATGCACATGTTAAGGAGAAAATCATGGCGACAGCGACTCAGCGTATTCCGGTATTAGTGACCACCGCAGAAAAATTGCGAATTGCCAAAATGGCCAAAGACACCGGCGTGTCCATGGGTGAATTCTTGCGGCGTTCCGCCGCCTCGTTCAGCCCGCCGGAAGATGATGCGGCAATTGAAAGCATGATAGGCCAGATAGTTAAATCAACCAAGGCGGCCAATCAGGCGCTGGATGAGGCTTTGCATTATGTCGAGCGCTCAAACAAACGTATCGCGACCATGGAAGCGAAGCACCACCTGAAGGCGGCGTGATGGGTGTCACCGACAAAATGTGGGATGCGCTTACCACGGTCATTAAAATGAATGACAAGGTGGAGCGCTTGGCGGGTGCGGTCAAGCTGCAACAGGACAAAATAGAACATCTGACCGAACGGGTAATCCGGCTGGAAACGGCTCTGGAAATTGCGCTGGCAGGCAAGCCAACGTCGGTCAGGCGCATAGAGCACAAAAGATAAAACCGTAGGCTGGGTTGAGGAACGAAACCCAGCGGTAGCAACCCAGCACTTCCAATTGCTGGGTTTATCAACCCAGCCTACAACTACTGGCCATACATAATGACCCAACCTTCATTTATTGATCTCCCTCCCTTACTGAGCGCGCAAGGCACAGTGCGTCTGCCCGGCTCGAAAAGCATTTCCAATCGGGTATTGCTGCTGGCGGCGCTGTCGTCGGGGACGACTGAAGTGCGCGATGTGCTGCGTTCGGATGACACTGCCTGCATGCTGGATGGGCTGCGCACGCTGGGTGTAAAAGTGGAGGCGGCAGGAGACAATATTTATCGCATTACCGGTTGCGGCGGCAGCTCGAGCGAAACTCGCTACGCTAGTTTTCCAGTGAAAGAAGCCAAGCTTTTTCTGGGCAATGCCGGTACTGCCTTCCGCCCATTGACGGCTGTACTGGCGTTGGCAGATGGGCATTACCAGCTGTCCGGTGTGCCGCGTATGCACGAGCGTCCGATTGGCGATCTGGTGGATGCATTGCGCCAATTGGGTGCGGATATTCATTACTCGGGCAATAAGGGATTCCCGCCGCTGGAAATACATCCTGCGACCTTGAGTGGGGTTAGCCATATCAGCGTGCGCGGCGATGTCTCCAGCCAATTCCTGACGGCATTGCTGATGGCCCTGCCGCTGCTGGATAGGGAAATTACAGTAGAAGTGGTCGGCGAGCTGATTTCCAAACCTTATATCGAAATCACACTAGCCATGATGGCGCGCTTTGGCGTGCAGGTACGCCGTGGACGCGGTGATGCGAAGCATTCTGGTGCGGGACACGCCGCAGGCCCCCCCCTCCCGCAATCGGGCCTGTCGGCTAACGTGTCGGGGGGGCATCGCAATGACTGGCGCAGTTTTACTGCAATGGCAGGCAGCAGGTACATTTCGCCGGGCATGATCTACGTGGAAGGGGATGCTTCTTCCGCTTCCTATTTTCTGGCGGCGGGCGCCATCGGCGGCGGGCCGGTGCGGGTGGAAGGCGTCGGGCTGGATAGCGTGCAGGGAGATGTGCGCTTTGCCGAGGCACTGAAAAAAATGGGCGCAGAAATAACCATGGGCGCAAACTGGATGGAGGCGAGCGCTCCGCCAAAAAAAGCCAAACTTGCCGCAATAGAGCTGGACTGTAATCACATTCCCGATGCCGCGATGACACTGGCGGTAACCGCATTATTTGCCGAGGGCACCACCACGTTGCGCAACATTGCCAGCTGGCGCGTCAAGGAAACAGACCGTATCCACGCAATGGCCACCGAGCTGCGCAAACTGGGTGCTCTGGTGGATGAAGGGGAAGACTTTATCCGCATTACTCCCCCGGTAGCTTCGATATTGGCTCCCCAGTCCGGTATTGACACTTACGATGACCATCGCATGGCGATGTGTTTCTCATTAGCTGCGCTGGGCGGGGTGGGGGTGCGGATTAACGATCCGCTGTGCGTCGCCAAAACCTTTCCGGATTATTTCGAGCGCTTCGCCAAAGTGGTCAAGACTGTTCCGGTGATTGCCATTGATGGCCCTTCCGCCTCCGGCAAAGGCACCGTGGCGCAACTGGCAGCGGCGCAACTGGGGTTTCATTACCTCGACAGCGGCGCGTTATATCGGCTGCTGGCCTTGGCTGCCCAGCAACACGGCGTGCCGCTGGATGCGGAAAATGAATTGGCCGAGCTGGCGGCGCACATGGATATTCGATTTGAATGGTCGGATATCTGGCTGGATGGAGAAAGGGTGGGTGAGGAACTGCGCTCGGAACATTGCGCTGCCATGGCTTCCCTCGTTGCTGTGCTGCCCAAGGTGCGCGCGGCGCTATTAAGCAAGCAGCATGCGTTTCGGCGGCCACCCGGCCTGGTTGCGGATGGCCGCGACATGGCGTCTATCGTGTTTCCCGATGCCAATCTGAAAGTGTTCCTGACCGCGAGCGCCCAGGCGCGTGCCGAACGGCGCTCTAAGCAATTGATGGAAAAAGAGATGGGGTTGCTTGACAAGGACAGAAGTGCTAATATTGCCGCCCTTTTGCAGGATATCCGTGCGCGCGACGAGCGAGACAGCAAGCGTAGCGTGGCTCCATTGCAACAGGCGCCGGGAGCAGGCTTGCTTGATACCACCGACATGTCTATCGAGCAGGCGGTACAGGAAGTTCTGGCCCGCTATCGCGCATTATAATTTTTTCGTCCCGTAACGAGCCTTTCGTTGCGGTTTATTAACCAACCCCCGCCAAAAACGGGTTTGTCCTGGAACTATTTATAAATGAATGTTACTGCCGCTGTAGCTGAAAACGATACTGAAAGTTTTGCCTCCCTCTTTGAAGAAAGTCTGACGCGCAAGGAAATGCGCGCGGGCGAGTTGATCACTGCGCAAGTAGTGCGCATCGATCATAACGTCGTGGTGGTGAATGCCGGCCTGAAATCTGAAAGCTTTATTCCGGTCGAGGAATTCCTGAGTGCTGCGGGCGAAGTGGAAGTCAAGCCGGGCGATTTCGTTACAGTGGCGATTGAGTCGCTGGAAAATGGTTACGGCGAAACAAAATTATCGCGCGAAAAAGCCAAGCGCCTTGCGGCATGGATAGACCTGGAAGTCGCAATGGAAGAAGGCCGCATTATCGAAGGCTACGTCAGCGGCAAAGTAAAAGGCGGCCTGACTGCGATGGTCAATGGCATACGCGCCTTCCTGCCCGGTTCACTGGTGGACATCCGCCCGGTCAAGGATACCGCCCCGTATGAAAACAAGACCATGGAACTCAAGATTATCAAGCTCGACCGCAAGCGCAACAACGTTGTCGTGTCGCGCCGCGCAGTGCTGGAAGCCAGTCAGGGCGCTGATCGCCAGGCGATGATGGAAAACCTGAAAGAAGGCGCCATCGTCAAGGGCATAGTCAAGAACATCACCGACTACGGCGCATTCGTCGACCTGGGCGGTATCGATGGTCTGTTGCACATTACCGACCTGGCCTGGCGCCGGGTCAAGCATCCTTCTGAAGTGCTGGCCGTGGGCGATGAAGTCGAAGCCAAAATTCTCAAGTTCGACCAGGAAAAAAATCGCGTGTCGCTGGGCATCAAGCAAATGGGCGACGACCCGTGGACCGGCCTCGAGCGCCGCTATCCGCAAGGTACCCGCTTGTTCGGCAAGGTCACCAACCTGACTGACTATGGCGCGTTTGTGGAAATTGAACAAGGCATTGAAGGCCTGGTGCACGTTTCGGAAATGGACTGGACCAACAAGAACGTCCACCCTTCCAAGGTCGTACAACTGGGCGATGAAGTCGAAGTGATGATCCTCGAAATCGACGAAGACCGTCGCCGCATCAGCCTCGGCATGAAGCAGTGCATGGCCAACCCGTGGGACGATTTCGCGATGAACCACAAGAAGGGCGACAAGGTCCGCGGCGCCA
>JANNQM010000007.1:0-3219 GCA_031400735.1 Gallionellaceae bacterium | reverse complement strand
GCGCCGGTCATTACCAGCCTGGCTAATCCGCCGAGTGGGGCAACCGGTACGACGTATGCCAATTTCTATACGATCACCGCAACCAATAGCCCGACCAGTTTCAGTATCAGTGTGGGTACCTTGCCCGCTGGACTATCCTTGAATACCAGCACCGGGGTGATTTCCGGTACGCCCACCACAGTGGGGACCAGTAATGTGATGGTCAATGCGGCCAACGCAACAGGTACAAGCCCGGACTACGCTGTTACATTTACCATCTCGCTTTCAACACCTGTCATCACCAGCCCAAATACTGCTGGCGGAACAACCGGTGCACCCATCAGCAATTATCAGATCACGGCAACCAACAGCCCGACCAGTTTTGGGGCATCCGGTTTACCTCCTGGATTGAGCTTGAACGCCAGCACGGGCATCATCTCGGGTACGCCAACAACGGCAGGGACATATAATTCCACAGTGAATGCATCCAACGCAGCAGGCACAAGTCCCAACTACGCTGTCACATTCACCATCTCGTTGGCGCTTCCTGTGATTAGCAGCGCCCTTTCTGCCAGCGTTGTTGAGGGTACGGTATTCAGCTATCAGATCACCGCAACTGGCACTCCCACCAGCTTTGGGGTGAACGTCTTGCCTGCAGGACTGGCTCTGAATGCCAGCACCGGTGTAATCTCTGGCACTCCCACAGTAGCAGGCGTGTACAGCGTTACCATATCAGCAACGAACGCAGCAGGCATCGGCAGCGACATACTTTCAATTTCGGTTGACGCGGTCACTCCTACTGCCGTTTCGGTTTCCTTCAACGTGCTCTTTAATACTGCCACCACGCTTGACCTGACCTCCTATATTACCGGTACAGGAATTAGTCTGGGCAGTACCGCAGCCTTGCATGGTTCAACCGTTGTGAGTGGCAAGACGATAACCTACACGCCAAACCTCAATTATTCCGGTACCGATGTCTTTTCATATGTTGCAACCAGCAGCGCTGGCTCGTCGGCGGAAGCGACTGTGACAGTCACGATTGACCGACCCGACCCCTCCAAAGACGCCACCGTGAACGGTCTGATTGTGAATCAGCTAGAGGCCGCCAAGCGTTTTGCCAAAGCCCAGATATCCAACTTCCACCAACGTATGGAAACCCTGCACCGCAGCGGCCCGGCAATAGATACTGCAGACGCGGGCGAAGAAACAGATGCGGAATTTGCCGGTCATCAAAATGGCAGGAACAATTTTTATATGGGCATCGCCAGGCATGATGCTTTGCAACCTGCCCTGTACCAGGCCCGTTACCAAGGCACTCCGGCACGGGCTTTGAACAGCGATGCCAGCAACCCGGAAAAACTTGCTGACAGCCCTTCGTTAATGGCCACCATGCTGTACAGCGCGTTGACTACTTCTTCTATCAGCCTGAATTCGCTGGCTGCGGATGAAGATGATATTCCCGCCATCGGGCCGGGCAATATCTCGGTGTGGGGCGCAGGTAATGTAAGGCTTGGCAAGCGCGATCAGGCTAACGGTGAAGTGGTGGACTTCAGAACCGATGGGGCCAGCGTGGGCTTTGACAGGCGCATTGATGATGAGCTGGCGCTGGGTATCGGAGTGGGTTATGCGCGCGACAAAAGCACGATAGGAATTGGCGGTAGCGGAAGCACATCCAAAGCCCGTTCCGTAGCCGTTTACGGCAGTTACCTGCCTACTCCGGCTACGTTCATTGACATTCTGGTCGGCTATGGAGCGCTCAATTTCAATACCAAGCGATATGTGTTGCCGATGGATGATTTTGCCAGCGCCCAGCGAACAGGCAATCAGACTTTCTCCTCGCTGGCTGTCGGTTATGAACACCGCAGCAAAGGTTTTCTGGTATCACCTTATGGCAGGGTAGATTTGGTAAACAACCGGCTGGCGGAGGGAACTGAAGCGGGCGCCGGAGCATACGCGCTGCAATATTCCAGCCAGAGCTGGAACACCAGTCAGGGGGTGGTGGGATTGCGCAGCGAATCAAGTTACCAGACCGATATCGGCTGGGTACTGCCCCATGTGCGCATTGAATATCAGCGTAATATCGAGAATGGCGAACAGGCCAGCATCGTTTATGCTGACCAACCCAATGGCACGCGCTACAGCGTGTTCCCGGCCACAACCAACACCAACTCTGTAGCTGCCGGGCTGGGCAGCAATTTTGAATTTGATAACGGACTCAAGCTGGGCATTGACTATCAGGTCATGCGTTCTGTCGGCGCCGCTGGCAGCGTGGGCGCCGAGAAAAATCACGCCTTGATGTTCAAACTGTCGAGGGAACTGGGCGGCGAATAATCGAGGTGATTGGGCGTGATAAATCACGCCCCTACGTCACATGTGCTTAATCATTTGCTCGCCAAATACCGAACTGGGCACTTGTTTCGCGCCCTCCATCAGCCGCGCAAAATCATAGGTCACGGTCTTGTTTGCAATCGCGCCGTCCATGCCCTTGATGATCAGGTCAGCCGCTTCCACCCAGCCCATATGGCGCAGCATCATTTCGGCTGACAAGATCAGAGAGCCGGGATTAACATAATCCTTGCCAGCATACTTGGGTGCGGTGCCGTGTGTTGCTTCAAACATCGCCACGCTGTCTGACAGATTGGCGCCGGGCGCAATGCCTATGCCGCCGACTTCAGCGGCCAGCGCATCGGAGATATAGTCGCCATTCAGGTTCAACGTCGCAATCACATCATATTCTGCCGGGCGCAATAAAATTTGTTGCAGGAACGCATCGGCAATCACGTCTTTAATCACGATTCCGCCATATTTTTCGTGCAGCCTCAGCCACGGCCCACCGTCGATTTCCACACCGCCAAATTCGCGTTTGGCCAGTTCATAACCCCAGTTCTTGAAGCCCCCTTCGGTGAACTTCATGATGTTGCCTTTATGCACCAGCGTCACGGATTTGCGCTTGTTGTCGATCGCGTACTGGATCGCGCGGCGAATCAGGCGCTCGCTGCCTTCGCTGGAAACCGGCTTGATGCCAATGGCGGATGTTTCTGGAAAACGGATGTTTTTGACGCCCATTTCATTTTGCAAAAAGGCAATCACTTTTTTTGCCTCGGCGGAACCCGCTGCCCATTCAATACCGGCGTATATGTCCTCGGTGTTTTCGCGGAAGATCACCATGTCCACCTTGTCCGGCGCCTTGACTGGGCTGGGCACGCCTTTGAACCAGCGTACCGGGCGCAGGCATACATA
>JANNQM010000006.1:0-2410 GCA_031400735.1 Gallionellaceae bacterium | reverse complement strand
ATCTGGCTGCACGGGCTGGGCGCGGACGGCGAGGATTTTGTCCCCATTGCGCAAGAGATCAATCTGCCGCTGGCAGTGCGCTATATATTTCCGCATGCGCCGATGCAGCCGGTCACCATCAATGGCGGCACTATCATGCGTTCCTGGTATGACATTGTGGCGGGCAATTTCGGGGTTAAACATGATGAAGCAGGCATTCGCGCCTCGCAGGCAGAAATCGAAAAGCTGATCGCGCAGGTAAAACGGCGCGGCATCGCGGCGCAAAATATCTTCCTCGCCGGATTCTCGCAAGGCGGCGCAGTTGTTTTGCACACCGGTCTGCGCCATGCAGAAAAACTGGGCGGTATTCTCGCGCTTTCCACTTACTTGCCGCTGGCAGAAAAACTGGCGGATGAAGCAAGCGCTCACGCAAAAAACGCGCCCATCTTCATGGCGCATGGACTCAGCGATCCGGTGGTGCCATATAGTCTGGGCAAAATGTCGGCGGACAAGCTACGGGAGCAGGGGTATCAACTGGAGTGGCACGAATACTCCATGCCGCATTCGGTTTGCGCGGAAGAGGTGGGTGATATAGAGAACTGGCTGACTCACCAATTGAAGCCAAGTTAAGAGAATCTTTAAAAATTCAGAGTTCGCCCAAATGCAAGGCGTGGAAAAATTTTCGCAGCGCTGCATATGGGTATATGTGAGCAAGAAATTTTTTCCGCAACGCAGCAGTTGGGATGAAATCTGGATTTTTACTGTGGACTGGAATAAAGCGCCTGATTAACCTTGACCAGATCGGCCTCATCCAGCGTGCCGCTGGCGGCCTTCAGTTGCAATTGGCTGGCCAGATAATTGTATTGGGCCTGGGACAAATCGCGGCGGGTGGAGTAAAGCTGCTGCTGCGCATTCAGCACATCGAGGTTGGTGCGCACCCCCACTTCCTGCCCCAGCTTGCTCGCTTCCAATAAACTTTCGCCGGATTTCAGCGCCTGCTGCAAGGCTTGCACCTGGGCGATGCCGTTCACTACGCCGAGATAGGCCTGCTGTGTTTGCACGGCAACAGTGCGGCGCACATTTTCCAGTTCTTCGCGCGCGCGGTCACGGTTGGCGGCGGCTTCGCGCCATTTGGACTGCGTCGCCCCGCCCTGAAACAGCGGCATGTTGAGTTGCACGCCGACGGACGCGGTGCGGCTGTCGCTGCCGACCCCCATGCTGCCGCCGCTGGCGGAGTTGTCGGCGTAATTGGCAACCAGGTCAATGGTCGGATAGTGGCCGCCGCGATTGCGCGCGACTTCCTTTTCGGCCAATTCGGCAGCGGCTTGCGCCACCAGCACTTGCAGATTACCTTGCTGCGCATCGGCCACCCATTTTTCCATGTCGGCCGGTTGCGGCGCTTCCGGTTTGAATTGATCGCCTAACTGCTGCAGGTTACCGGCTGTGCTGCCGGTCAGTTGTTTCATCACACTCTTCTTGATTTCCAGGTTGCTCTGCGCGGCAATTTCCTGTGCGCTGGTCAGGTCGTGGCGCGCCTGAGCTTCGAGTGTGTCAGTAATGGTGGCGCTGCCGACCTCGAAATTGCGTTTCGCCTGTTCCAGTTGTTCGGCAATCGCGCTCTTCTGTGTTGCTGCAAGCTGCACACTGTCCTGCGCCATCAGCACGTCGAAATAGGCTTGCGCCACGCGCAGGATTAATTCCTGCTCAGCGTTTTTGAATTGCGCTTCGGTCTGCGCCACTTGCAATTCGGCTTCGCTGTAAACCAGCCAGTTTTGCTGGCGAAATAGCGGCTGCACCAGACTCACGCCATAACCGTTGCTGTTGTAACGGCTGGAGCCGGAAGGAAAAGGCGTGACGCCGCGGTACTCAATCGTATTGTCGTTGTATGTGGTATTAGCTGTCAGATTCACAGTGGGCAGCAACAAGGAACGCCCCTGCGCCTGCTTTTCCTGCCCGGCCCGCCGCGCCGCGCGCGCCGCCGCAAAGACGGCATCCTGTCCCTGTGCAGCGTGATAAGTTTCCAGCAGGTCAGCCGCCAATGCCGGAGCGGACGAGATCAGTATGGTCAGTGCCAGCAGGAGTGATTTGGAGGGAGTCATAATCCGCTTGGCGAGGGAATGCGATGCGGCAGCTTTTTCAAAACACGAAGCGCTTGGGCTGCAACGCGTTTTGCAATGGCGCAATACTGGTTTCAAACAAGGTGGTGCTATCGAATACGCCGGGCGCCACACAGGTGATCAGCTTGGCCGCCTACGAGGTGGCGAGTCAGACCTTCGAGGATGAGGTGACTGAGTGAGCATCATCGAGTACCGCGGGGTCCTTATCGACCCGACTGGCAAGGTGATCCCGTTGGTCGGCCCCGACGAGGACCTTGATTTCATCGTGCAAAAGATCGAGTTGACCGGTGGGTGGGTGACGATGCCGGTGGCCG
>JANNQM010000005.1:0-2426 GCA_031400735.1 Gallionellaceae bacterium | reverse complement strand
TTGCACCCAGAGGGTGCGAGAACCTCTGCGAGGTAAAGTGGGGAATCCCCTTCACTTTGATCGGAGAAAGTTCCTCCCTTTAGAAAAGGGAGGTTAGGAGGGATTTTGAACGTCATGAACTACATCATTCCCAATAATAATCTGCATACTTTTGGCTAAGCTCGCGTAGGGTGCGCCGTGCGCACCATGGTGCGTATGACGCACCCTACACCGGCATCTCCAGTTCGTTCAATTTACGCCCGGTCAGCGCAAGTTGTATGCTCGCATTCATGCGGCGCGCGGCAAAATCCTGGGTGATGCGGTTAAGCTCATCGCTCGCCTGTTTCAGCGGCTTCAGGCTGTCCGGCCCGCAGCTTTCAATGGCATCGGCAAGCGCATATATAGCCCGTGAGATCGCTACACGCTCAACGGGCGAGAGCAGCGTTTCACCGTCCTGCGCGAGTGCCGATTGTGTTGCGTCGAGCAGGCGTCGCGCATCCACCTGCGTCTCGCGCAACATGCGCTCGCGCATGTCGGTGTCCGCCTTGCCGTAGGCATCCTCCAGCATCTGCGCGACCTGTGTGTCGCTCAGGCCGTAGGAGGGTTTGACCGCCACCGATGCTTCCAGGCCGCTGCTTTGCTCGCGCGCGCTCACGCTCAGCAGGCCATCCGCGTCAACCTGGAAAGTCACGCGGATGCGTGCCGCTCCCGCCGCCATCGGCGGAATGCCGCGCAGTTCGAAGCGTGCCAGCGAGCGGCATTCCGACACCAGTTCGCGCTCGCCCTGCAGCACATGAAAGCTCATCGCGGTCTGGCCATCCTTGAAGGTGGTGAAATCCTGCGCGCGCGCGCACGGGATGGTGGAATTGCGCGGGATGATTTTTTCGGTCAGGCCGCCCATGGTTTCGATGCCCAGCGACAGCGGGATTACGTCCAGCAGCAGCAATTCGTCACCCGCCTGATTGCCGGCCAGCGCATTGGCCTGGATCGCGGCACCGAGCGCCACGACCTGGTCGGGATCAACATTGGTGAGCGGGGCTTGCTGGAACAGTTCCGCTACCGCAGCCCGCAGATGCGGCATACGGGTAGCGCCACCCACCAGTACCACCCCCTGTACTTCGTTTATCTGCAAACCTGCGTCGCGCAACGCCCGGCGCACCGGGGCAAAAGTCTTGTTTAGCAGTGGTCGGGTCAGGTTGTTGAAAGTTTCGCGACTGAGTATCGCGCTGGTCGTTGTGCCATTCGACAGGGTGCATAAAATTTCTGTCACCGCCACATCCGTCAGCCGCTCCTTTGCAAGGCGCGATTCGGTGAGAATCAGGCG
This sequence comes from Gallionellaceae bacterium, assembly GCA_031400735.1. Taxonomy (GTDB): domain Bacteria; phylum Pseudomonadota; class Gammaproteobacteria; order Burkholderiales; family Gallionellaceae; genus Nitrotoga. The sequence continues at coordinate 1,123 of JANNQM010000005.1, read as the reverse complement.
CGCATCCTCAACGCCCAGTGGGGGCAGGTTTAGCGATGTCACCATCCAGTTATAGACACAGCGGTCGAAGTCGTCGCCGCCCAGGGCGGAGTCGCCGTTGGTGGCCAGCACCTCGAACACCCCGCGTGTCAGGCGCAAAATGGAAAAATCGAAAGTGCCGCCGCCGAGGTCATAGACGCAGTAGACACCTTCGGAGGCATTGTCCAGCCCATAGGCAATGGCTGCCGCGGTGGGTTCGTTGATCAGCCGTAAAACCGTCAGGCCGGCCAGGCGTGCAGCGTCCTTGGTGGCCTGGCGTTGCGCGTCGTCGAAGTAGGCCGGAACCGTGATCACCGCACCGGTCAGTTCGCCGCCCATCGTTTCCTCGGCGCGTTGCCGCAGTGCTTTGAGGATTTCGGCGGAGATTTCCACCGGGCTGAGTTCGCCGGCTACCGTTGCCAGCTTGACCATGCCGGGCGCTTCGATAAAGTTGTAAGGCAATGAGTCTATGCTGGCAATGTCGGCAATGCCGCGCCCCATAAAGCGCTTGACCGAAACAATGGTGTTGCACGGGTCTTTGCTCGCACCATCGCGCGCTGTCCAGCCTACATCCACACCGCCGTCTGCAGCGTAGTGCACCACGGAAGGCAGCAATGGCCTGCCCGAAGTGTCCGGCAGCACTTCCGATACTCCGCTGCGCACCGTCGCCACCAGCGAATGGGTGGTACCGAGGTCGATGCCGACCACCAGCCTGTGCTGGTGGGGGACGGCGCTCAGTCCGGGTTCGGCGATTTGTAACAGAGCCATTATTGAATTTCCCATATTTGAAAACAACATTTGAAACGAGTGCAACAGTATGCAAACTTGAACATTCCGTCATTCCCGCGCAGGCGGGAATCCAGCCTGTTATATAATTTCCGCGTAGCGGACAACAATATTTTTTGGGTGTTGTCCCACTGCGTGGGGAGTTTTGTAAGTGTCTGGATTCCCGCCTGCGCGGGAATGACGGTTAGAGTAAAGGTGTCTGTCATGAATTATGAAAAGATCAGTAATCCAGGTGATCCAGCGCATCGTCAATTTCGGTGCGCAGGCGTTCATAAAAGTGCAGTTCGTTCACCCGCATCGCGGCGCTCTGAATATCGCC
>JANNQM010000004.1:0-5994 GCA_031400735.1 Gallionellaceae bacterium | reverse complement strand
GTCGTGATGTTTTTGATGCGGCTGGCCAAATAGTTGTAGCCAAACAGCGCCGGTATCGCGACTGCCAGGCCGGCAACCGTTGCCAGTAGCGCTGCCGCAATGCCCGGCGCAATCGCGTTCACATTCACGTCACCCGCTGCGGCAATCGCCGCGAAGGTAATCATTACGCCCACCACGGTACCCAGCAGTCCCAGAAATGGCCCGCCGGAAATGGCAATGGTCAGCAACACCATCTTGGCGTTGAGGCGATGGCTTTCGCGTACCAGATCGGCATCTATAGCCGCCTTGATGGCATTCATCGAAGCGCTTGTCAGTGCAATTTGGGTGTTATCCAAATGACGTTTGCGTATTTCACGCAAGCCGACCTTGTATAAATGGAACAGCGAAGAATGGGTGAAATTTGCCCCTTCATCCATGCCCAGCACATCATCTTTTTCCGCATGAAAGCGCTTGAGGAACTGGTGGTTTTCGCGGTCCGCGCGCATCACCATTCTGGCCTTGTCGTACATGACCGCCGCGCTGACGATGAACATCACGCCCAATATGATGATTACCACCCATGCATCTACCGTCAGGCTTTGCAGCAGGATGCCCAGGTAAGACGCATCACCGCTTCCTTCCGTGCTGTCATCCTGCTCAACCCTTAATAACTGGCCGTCCATGCCCTGACCGAGAACCGCCAACTTGATCCAGTCCGCACTGCGTGCTACTGCGGACAATGCCAGCTCATCCATTTCGCCGATGTAACCTTCGCCAATCTTGACTACGCCTTGCAGTTCTTCCAGTGCCAAATCACCGCTACCCACCAGTGCTCCATTGACATACAACGCGGCTTTGCCGCCGCCCGCTGTGGCTGCCACATGCTGCCATGTGGCAGCCGTGATTTCGCCGCCGGAAATGATGGTCTTGCCGGAAGCCAACACCAGCTTCTGCCCGTCAATTTTGAATACCAGCGGTCCTTGGCTATATAGCGTAGCCTGCTGCGGCAACGTGCCCGGCTTGATCCAGGCAGAATAAGTAAAGCCGCCAGTCTTACTTAACTTAAGTGCAGGCGTAGCAGTAATGGTGATCGGCTGGCCATTAAATATCGCGGCCTCGCCCAACAGCGCAGCTTTTTGCACGGCAATATCACCCGCAGCAACCAGCCCGCTGGCCGAAGAATCCTGCAGCAGGGAATTTTCTGAAAAATGGAAGATGGCTACCGTCGCTGCATCCCAAGTGCCTTTACTGTCACTGGCTGGCTGTGCCTCAGTATTGCCCGAGTACAGCCAAAAATGGGCAGCCTTGTCCATTGCATCAATCGTTGCATCAATCTGGGGCAATAGCACCCAGATGACCGCCAGCTCATTCACCGAATCAAATTTCTCGATATGGAATTTGAGCTCAGTTTTGTCATCCGCCGCGACAAAACGCAGGTCCGAGCCATCCTGGTTAGCATCAATAAAACTGAAATTGCCGGAATGCAAACGCACCGCCACGACTGCCTGATCCACTGTTGTGGCTAACCCTGTGGCGTTTACGGTAATTTTTGCCCGCGTGGGCCAAGCCTCATTCCACTGCGCATGAACCAGCCCCGGCAGCCACAGCAGCAGCGCCAGAAACCCTAACTTTTTAACCATTTAACCCACCCCAGATCGAATTGACTGCTCAATATACTGGGCGATTATTACTGTTTTATTAAACTTGTAATATTGAAGCACTCAACCTTAACTACCCTAAATTTTTGAAGTAGGATGACCTCCCATATTTAGTTGCCGAAAAATAAAAATGCAAAAAACCTATAACGTATTATTTCTGTGCACGGGAAATTCTGCGCGCAGCATTTTGGCCGAAGCCATCTTGAACCACCTGGGACGCGGCCACTTTCGGGCTTACAGCGCAGGCAGCAAACCGGCCGGTAAAGTGCATCCGGCGTCCTTGCGTTTGCTGCAACGTATGGGCTTATCCAGCGTGGATTTACGCAGTAAAAACTGGGATGAATTTGCAGACCATGATGCCCCGCAAATGGATTTTATTTTTACCGTGTGTGACAACGCGGCCGGAGAGGAATGTCCGTTGTGGCCGGGTAGCCCAATGTCTGCGCATTGGGGCATGCAAGACCCGGCAGCTTGCACAGGTAGCGAGGCGGAACAAGACAAAGCATTCGAGCAGGTTTACCACCAGCTGACCCGGCGTATCCAGTTATTCATCAGTCTGCCGTTCACCAAACTGGATGCGCTGAGTTTGCTCCGGCGCTTGCAGGAAATCGGGCGGAGTTGATGGGTTTCTTTGAGCGTTGGTTAACGTTGTGGGTATTTTTGTGCATCATTGTCGGTGTGGCATTGGGACAATTTATTCCGGCGCCTTTTCAGTGGCTGGGCAGCTTGCAGGTGGCGCGGGTAAATATTCCTATTGGCTTGCTGATCTGGGTGATGATCATCCCGATGTTATTGCGTATAGATTTTTCTGCGTTGCATCAATTACAGCAACACTGGCGCGGCATGGCCGTGACCTTGTTTATCAATTGGGCAGTCAAGCCATTCTCCATGGCCTTGCTAGGCTGGCTGTTTATCCGCCAGATATTTGCGCCTTATTTGCCTGCGGCCGAGCTCGATAGTTACATTGCCGGTTTGATATTGCTGGCTGCCGCACCCTGCACAGCGATGGTCTTTGTGTGGAGCAGGCTGGTACAGGGCGAGCCCTTGTTCACCTTGAGTCAGGTCGCGCTTAATGACGTCATCATGATTGTTGCATTCGCGCCGCTGGTTGCCCTGCTGCTCGGATTGTCCGCCATTGTGGTACCGTGGGATACGCTGTTTATTTCAGTGGTGTTGTATATTGTCGTGCCAGTACTCCTGGCCCAGCTATGGCGTAAATGGCTATTAGCGCGCGGGGCAGAAGCACTGGAACGCACTCTAAAAACATTGCACCCGGCATCGCTGCTGGCGCTGCTTGGCACTCTGGTGTTGTTGTTTGCATTTCAGGGGCAGGCCATCGTTGCGCAACCGCTGATTATTGCCATGCTGGCCGTGCCTATTATCATTCAAGTGTACTTCACCTCCGGCCTGGCTTACTGGCTCAACCGCCGCCTGCAGGTGGCACATTGCGTGGCGGGGCCGTCAGCATTGATTGGCGCCAGCAATTTTTTCGAGCTGGCGGTGGCTGTTGCCATCAGTCTGTTTGGCTTTGAATCCGGTGCCGCACTGGCGACTGTGGTGGGTGTGTTGATCGAAGTGCCGGTGATGTTGTCGGTGGTCTATCTGGTCAAGCGCAGCAAGGAGTGGTACGAAGTAACGTGATAAAGCAAAACAGCCATGCCACAGAGGCTAGAAAAAAACCTTTCTTAGGAAGCGCTGAATAAGCCTTGAATTTGTCACTCCCGCGAAGGCGGGAGTTAACTCACAAAGCTGGATGCCCGCCTTCGCGGGCATGACGACTTATTCAGTGTTTCTCTTATTTTGTTTTCCTCTGTGCCTCTGTGGTAAAAATTTTATTTCCCCATAAAACGCTGAGCATACTTCAAGCTCAGCCGCGACATGGGCAGCAGGATAAACAAATCGGCAGTATTGAAGTCTGCATCCCATGCCGGCTCACCGCCGATGTATGCGCCTAAACGCAGGTAGCCTTTAATCAGCGGCGGAATGCTGACATCCAGCGTGGAATCCAGCGCTTCCAGCGGCAATGGGCATCGGGGAAAAACGCGGTACTCGACCGGAGCCGAATACAGCTTACTCAGCTTGCGGTAGACGCTGGCGGCATAGTGCCCGCCATCGCTCATGCTGATGCTGGCGCATCCAATCAAATATTCATGTTTGTGCTTGGTCATATAGTCGGCGAGTCCGCCCCACAGTTGGGCAATCGTTGCGCCATCGCGGTAGTTCATATGGACGCAGGAGCGGCCCACTTCGACCATGCGGTCACGCAGGTGATTCAAGCGGGTCAGGTCAAATTCTGTATCTGAATAATACCCGCAGACAGAACGTGCCCGGTCGGGCGGCAAGATACGGTAGGTGCCTATCACCTTGTTGTCATTGTTATTACGCACCAGCAAATGTTCGCAATAGGGATCGAAAATATCGCGGTCTATTCCCTCATGCGCACTGGGCAGGCGTGCACCCATTTCCTCGGCGAAAACTTTATAGCGCAGCCTTTGTGCTTCTTGCACCTCGCCTTCGGTGCGGGCCATGCTGACAGTAAATTTATTCTGCTGCAGGTGGGGTTGTGCACTCAGCTTCAACATGACTGCTCCTTCGGTTAAAAACACAGGAGCAAGTTAGCGATATTTTGTTACTGGGGAATGACAGGAATTTTAAGAATTGATTAAGTCCCAGCTATGCAAGTGCGACCGTTCGCCCTGAGCGGGGTCGAAGAGGGTGGATTAATCGGCGGTTCGCTAATGGATTGCCCGAGTTAAATGAGCGCGTGTGGTCGGCAAGACCGCATCGTGCCAGGTAGTAATAACCGATCTGTCCGGTGTAGGGTAAAAACCCGGCGCAGGGTAAAAATAAGAACGGTTACGGGAAAGCTTGGCCAGCGCATGGTAGATGGTACTTTGTGCCTCCGCAGCCAGCGTACGGCGGTTCTTGCCGGTACTGGAAAGTGCGGGCAGGTACATCAGCGTGACATGCAGGGCAGGGCTGCACAAGATTTTCCATAGCGACTGGATAAAAGTCATGTCACCGATAAATGCCGCAGCATGGTTGGCCCTGCCCATGCCATCGTGATAGCGGATGGCGACCGGACTGATAACGGCTTCCATCTCAACCGCGCCTTGCAACAATGATGAATGAAAATTGCCCAGCTGCGCGCCATGGATAGTCGTGCCTTGCGGGAATAAGGCAACCCGCTCTCCCTGCGCCAGTAGTTGGACAATCTGGCGGTTGACGCGCAGCGTATCCATCTTGATGCCACGCTTGATGAATAACGTATGGATGCCGTGGAATATCCGGCCCAGCAACGGCCAATCGCTCACTTCAGCCTTGGCGACAAAATAGGCTGGTAGCACGGCGTTCATCGCGACTGCATCCACCCACGAAACATGGTTGGCTACCAGCAGGCTGCCGCCTGCTGCCGCTGAAGGATAATCACCCTGCGTTTCCAGGCCTATATGCAGAATGTCCAGCAACTTACGCGACCAATATTTCACAATGTGCTGTTGGGTGGATTTTTTCAGCAGCGGAAACAGGCTGACCAGCAGCAGGCCGCACAGCACATGGCTCGCAACACGCAGGCCGCGCACGGAGGCAATCAGCGTATTGCGCAGTTGAGGTGGGCGATAAAAAGTTCCATCAGGTACTATCGGGTTTACGGTTGGCATGGCATTCCTTTTGGAGTATGCGGTCAAGTTTAAATGTATTAAACACGCACATTGTTGCAAACGTATTACTCCGTATGGAGATGTTGCCTGAGTAGTTCTATTCTGTAATTTAGTGGCTACTCATCCCCCAGCCCGATCACCTCAACCGACACCATCGCGGGAATAAAATTGTCGGTGCTGGCGGTTTGTGCCAGTTGCCGGGCCATGTCGTCCGACGCGGCACGCCCTGCATCGGAGGCGGTGCTGGAAACGCCGGCCAGCGAACTGGCCAAACCTCCGGTATCGGCCACAGGCACACCAGTGGAGCTGCCGGAAACCTGAATATTGCTGCCGCCCAATACTTGTAGCGCGACCGCCAGGAAATTACCTGCGGCAATGCCGGCCTCGCTCGCGTTTAAAATACCGCGCGGCGCTATCAGTGCAACTGATCCCAAAGCCGGTGCCTGCTTGGCGCCATTGGGGCCATCCGGATCATAGGTTTGCGCACGGATGCCACTGCCGGCAGATGCGCCCTTGACTTCCACCGTGGTATTGCCATCCACATCCGTGCTGATTTCCTGCTCCGGTACCGATAGTGCCGTCTTGGAGCCACGGCCGGCATCAATGTCGCCGTTATTGGCCCATACCGTGATGTCGCTGCCATATTGGGTAATCACGCGCGATTGTTCAACCTGAAAACCGGTCTCGGCAAAGGCGCG
>JANNQM010000003.1:0-9318 GCA_031400735.1 Gallionellaceae bacterium | reverse complement strand
GGCCAGCCGCCTCAGCTTTGCTGTACGCTGGGTAGCTGTAGGCAATATGTGCGTACTCCGTAGCTGCCTGACCATACCATTGATGTTCAAAAAGCAAATCAGCCAGCTGGTAATTGATCACCGGTGATGCTTCCTCCTTGGGGAAAGAGTCAAGGAACTCGCGATACCACTTGACGGCCTCCAGGAAATTTTCTTGTTTATTCTTCTCCAGGTTCTTGTTCTGGTATAGGGCATGAAAATGGTTGGCAAGATTTTTCAGGCTGTCTTTGACATATCCCAATACGGCGGGATTGGTTTGGATGCTGTTGTGCTTCCAGTATTCTGACTTCAATCCGTAGCTGGTAAAAATACCCTTGGAAGCCTCAATGACCGGCTGGGAGAAGCCGCCCAGTTTGAATATCTCATTCACCCGCATATCAAAGTGCGGGGACATCTTGTGATAGGGATTGAGCTTGACGAAAGCCTTGTAGCTTTGGGCAGCATCGGTATAACGGCGTTTATCCAGGTAGTATTCGCCGAGATCCCTGTAAATGTAAGACTCATATGCTGGTTTGCCGAAGCTGGCAAAATACTCATGCACCGCATTAACCCCGCCAAGATTGGAAAAAGCCAGGCTGATTACGCGCAGGATATCTTCCACTCTTTGATCCTCAAGCGTGCCGCGCAAGCGGTTAAAGTCATAGCCGATACTATTCTTGTAGTCGAGCAAAGCAAAAAACTGGCGCAAGGCTTCCTGGTAAAGATCCTGTTTGTAGAAAGTCCAGCCCAATTTATACAATGCAAATTCGTAATAGGAGGATTGAGCGCCCATAGCGACAACTGCCTTATAGGCATCCTCTGCATCCAGATAACGTTTGCGGGTGAAATAATACTCACCCTTGCGGAATTGAAGTTCATCCATGTAGCGCGAACCGGGGTACTCGCTGATGAGTTGATTAATTATTTTCATTGATCCTTCGACATCACCCAGCTCATCATAGGCGCGCGCTATCTGGTACAAGACCTGGTCGCGTCGCTCATAGTCAGGGAATTTATCCAGAAATTCCCGGTAAAGCTTCACGGCTTCGAGGGTGTTCACGGTTTGTGGGTCGATACCTGAACTGCCAGACAAGAGCAAAGGCTGATCAGCTGATTTTAGCTTGCTGCCTTGGGTTACGCGTTTCTCAAATGTTTGTTCGGATTCATTGGCAATTGCTGGCGGGGGTGGGGTTCTCCTGCTTTCATTGCCCGCTTTGCGGCCACCCGTGCGCGGATTGAGCGTGGAAACATCCAGTTTGATATCTTCCAGGCGCACTTGGGCAGAATCCAGGCTGGCTAGGGTCTGCTCATTGCTAAACTCGGCTGGTCTCCCTGCAAGGGGTTGCTGATTCGTGGCACAGGATATGAGCGGAGTCACCACGATAAACAGCATAAACCGGAAATTGTTCATCTTCTTCAAACTCATTGCTTCCCCGGTCGGGCGCCCTGCTTTTTTCTGGCCAGGTCATGTATTTCAGCCTGGGCAAATATAATTTGCAGCTGGTATTCTTCGAGACGTTTACGCCTCAAGCCCAACTCGGCGATGGTCATCTCTTCCAGCAAGTGCGCTTGCCGGGCCATTAAAGTTGTGACCTTGCCCTGGGCATCCTGCACGCGAGTTTTCAGTTGGCTGAGCGGGTCAGCATAGCCTTGGTAACTCTGCGCAGCTATCTTGCGCTGCATAAAAAATGCATCGTAAATATCCGCAAGACTTTCTTCATACTTGGCCAGCTCACCAAGTTGGCCTTTGAACAGCTCCAGGCGCTGCGCATAAGGCGCCTCAATTTGCCACTGCATCAAGCCGATCAGGCGCTTGCTGCGCAGACGAATTTGTCTGGCTTCTTCCCGCGTATCCCCCGCGTGGGTTTTTTCAAACACGCGCAGATTTTCTACCAGACTACGCTTTAAATTCCGCTCGCCCGGCGTGGCCAACAAATCCGGTTGCGGCGACAACAGCATATTGTTCAAGGAGTCATCTACCTTGCGGCGTTGTTGCTGGCTTATCGCGTTGCGCACCATAAGCGGTTCAAACTGTGCATCAATGCGCGGCAATAGCGGCTCATAATAGTTTCGGCGCAGGTCTACCAGCTCCTGCCAGGATTCGATATCGGCACGCCATGTTGTCAGGCGTTCCATCAATTGATTCAAATCAAGATAGTTGTTCAGCGCCGCCTGAAACTCACTGGTCGACATCAAGTACAGCAAATAATAGGTTTCAGGAGCCTCGGGAAGCCCCCTGAGCTTGACCAGCCAGTCCTTGTTGTGTTTGAACTCGTCACTGGCGATTGCTTGAATATATTTTCCTGCGCGGATATTTTTAATGGACCTGTCCAGCATAGCCAGCTCCAGATCAAAATTCTGCAGCGCATTGTCATACAGCTGGATAGCCTTGCCATATAAACCCAGTTTGCCGTAGGCATAGGGAACTGCCAAAAAACTTTCTTGAACATTTTCATCGGTGACATGACGTTTCATGAGCAATGTCCAGGGCACCAGCGCGCGCTCGTAAGTTCCCAAAGATGCATTAACCCACCCGGCTCCCAGCAAGGCCTTGTTTGAAAAAGGCCCGGACAAGCGTACCCGGTCCAGGTAAAGCTTGGCGGATTGAGGTTGGCCGTTTTCCAGCAGGCGGTACCCCAGCAGCAAATTGGCTTTGTCCTTCAGCGCCAATATTTCTTCATCAGCACTTGTCAGCTGCCCGGTTTTATCGATTTGCGCCAGGCCTTGCGCCGTCTTGCCGCTCTGATACAAGGCAATGCCCAGGTTGTAGGCTGCAAAACCGTCAGGGTTAGGGTCTGCCTGCACCCCCTGCAACACAGCCACCGCATCATCGAAGCGCCCGTTCGCCATATAAATTTGCGCGCGCAGCAGCATCTCATCGGTGTGGATTTTATCTGGCACCATCCCGGTGATTTTGTTGATGGCGTGCAAGGCTTTCTTGGGTGCGCCATTGTTCAGGTAATAGCGCGCCAGGCGGTAAGCCAGATTGTTTTGTGCAGTTAAAGGTGCCCCCTCAATAACTGTTGAAGATTTAAGTATGCGTTCCGCGCGCTCGGGCAAGCGGTAAGACAATTCAATATCCGCTGCGATGAAATCAATAACGGTGATCTGGGATGACTGCGCATCGTGAGCCGGAGAAACCTTGGAAGGATCAAGGTGCGACAGAGTTTTTAGTCGCGTGATAGCGGTAAGGAGATGGCCCAGGTGTGATTCATATTGAGCTTCACCCAGATATACGGCTATATTTGGAGGGCGCGGCGCAATATCATTTGCAAAAGAAAGCGGGGTAACCCACAAACCCAATAGCCAAATATATCGGCTTAACATGGAAATTAGTCAGCAACACTTTGAATGGTGGAGCCAGACCCGGACAAAACAATTTCTATGACCTTGGGGCCGTTCATTTTGTAAAACTTGTGGCTGGATTTTTTTTTGGAATTTTTGTTATTAGCGGTTTTGCCGATTACCTCGACCTCAAGACTATGGGTCCCGCCGCGGATGTTGCCGGTGTAGATGCGTTGAACCCCGCCATGTTGCAGGGCTTCCAGCTCATTGGGTGCATAGACGTAGCTGGTAGCGTTCTTTCCATCAATCTTGATTTTTACCGCATCCGGGCGGAAGCCATCACCCTGGGCCAGCGATACGAAAAGCGCGACCTGTGTATCGGCGGGATACATCAATTTCTCTTGCAGTTGATTAAGCTCAACGGAAATATCCAGTACTTCCTGCTTGATCGCCTGCACCTGCTCGTCCAGTCCCTCGACTGGCACTTCGGCGATTTCTTCCGCCGCGCACATAGCCGTCCCCATCGCCAGCAATATCGCTAGCGACGAGACCGATAATAATTTCCGGATAGTATTTGCCACTTTTATGACGCTACGGTAAATTCAGGATTGAGCTGGGGGGACATAGCCAGCAGGTATTTCTGCTCCCGCGCCGAAGAAATGTTGTTCCATCTGTTTAGCCAGGTATTGGCGCGCCTGAAGATCAGCCAGGTTCAAACGGTTTTCATTAACCAGCATGGTCTGATGCTTAAGCCATGCCGCCCAGGCTTCTTTTGATACCTGTTCAAATATGCGCTGGCCCAATGGACCCGGATAGGGGAGGCGATCCAACCCTTCCGCTTCGCGCCCAAGCTTTATGCACCGTACCATTCTTGACATGCCCATCTCCAATTGATCATGCTATGGGGCAGTAACATTGCCGCCAAGTTCCTTGCTGCTTTGTTACAGATTGATCAGAAACACTTTAGAGCGCCTCTGGTAGTTATACAGCGCCTTTTTTTGAGCCGGCAATTGCCCGACATCGGCTTCATTGAAGCCGCGCTCGATAAACCAGTGCGCAGTGCGCGTGGTTAACACAAACAGTTTGCGCAAACCCTGCGCCTGCGCCTGCACTGTGATGTGCTTGAGCAATATATCGCCATAGCCCTGATTGCGGTAATTGGATTGCACCACCAGGCAAGCTAGTTCACCCGACTGTTCCTCGGTAAACGGATACAGCGCGGCGCAGCCTATGATGCGGTGATCGTGTTCCAAAACCACAAAATGGCCAATCTCCCGCTCCAGCCGTTCACGGCCGCGCCTTACCAGGACACCTTCCGCTTCCAGCGGTTGCAGCAATTGCAGAATACCACCGACATCATCAATGGTCGCATCACGCAAGGTGTTGAGCGTGCTTTCCACTACCATGCTGCCGATGCCGGTATCGCTGAATAGCTCTTGCAGGATAGCGCCATCAACATGCCGACTGATCAAATGTGTGCGCGCCACACCTTCGCCGCAGGCGGTCACGGCGCACGGCAAAAACAGTTCGGCATCTTCCGGCAACTTGCGCTTTTCGGCCAGGACTGCCACTGCATCGGCCTCAGTCAGTTCGCGCAGTAATTCGCCATTTTTATTTTTTACGCCATCCGTATCCATCAGGAAAATCAGCTTGTCTGCATCCAGCGCAATAGCAGTGCGCGTGGCAACATCTTCCAGCGTCAGATTAAATACTTCGCCGGTGGGCGAGTATCCCAGCGGGGACAGCAGTACCACCTCATTGTTTTCCAGCCTGTCCTTGATCGCACTGACATCCACCTTGCGCACGCTGCCGGTGTGCAGCAGATCCACGCCATGAATGATGCCCATAGGCTGGGCGGTAATAAAATTGCCGCCTGCTACACGTATATCCGCATTGGCCATCGGGGAATTGGCAAGACCCATAGACAACAGCGCTTCAATCTCAACCCGCACCCGGCCCACGGCTTCCTTCACGCATTTCAGTGACTCCTCGTCAGTCAGACGAATCCCGTGATGGTAACGGCCTTCCAGATTATTACAGGATAAATGCTGCTCGATTTGCGGACGCGCCCCATGCACCAGCACCAGCCTTACCCCCAAGCTGCAAAGCAGGTTGAAATCATGCGCCAGCGCCATGAATTTGCCGTCAGCCATCACCTCGCCGCCAAAAGCCACAACAAAAGTGCGACCGCGAAAGGCATTGATATAAGGCGCAACCGAACGAAACCACGCAACAAACTGGGTGGCTTCAGAGGCAGAGGGAATGGATGGGTATGACACGGTCATGATGTTCAGCCAGCAATAAAGGGCACCTCTAAAAATCCAAACTCCGTCGCGACACGGCGTTGCTCACAAAAAATTGCTCCTTACATATCAATTATATGCGGCGTCGCAATTTTTTGCTCGCGCCTTGTCTCGCTTAGGATTTTGAATTTTTAGAGGCGCCCTAAAGATTATTTAATCAGGTATGTGATATTGTTAATATAATGCCACAAAAATGAGCATGAAGCTCGCGCGCAGCCCAGGAATCCCAGCCCTATACCTGATTTATGAATCCGTGATCAGCCCAAATTCATCCGACACAAGCTATCTGCAGGCAACTTTTTTGTTATCATCTTCTGTTTTTGATTATCGCCAATGGAGTTTTTGTGTCATTTGAACCCATAAAGAATTTACTCGCATCCGATATGCTGGTGGTTGACCAGGTAATCCGCGCCCGGCTGCATTCCGAAGTGGCATTGATCCGTCAGGTAAGTGAGTACATCATCAATAACGGAGGCAAACGCCTGCGTCCGGCGCTGGTGGTGCTGGCCGCCAATGCGCTGGGTTATCAAGGCAAACATCATCACGAAATGGCAGCGGTAGTGGAATTCATACACACCGCGACGCTGCTGCATGACGATGTGGTGGATGAATCCGGATTGCGGCGCGGCCGTCCCACCGCCAGCGCGCTGTTTGGCAATGCGGCCAGCGTGCTGGTGGGCGATTTCCTGTATTCACGCGCTTTCCAGATGATGGTCGAAGCCAACGACATGCGCATCATGCAGACCCTGGCGGACGCGACCAACACCATTGCCGAAGGTGAAGTGCTGCAATTATTAAGCTGCCATGACGCCAGTGCGGACGCCGCCAGCTACCTGCGGGTAATCCATTGCAAAACTGCAAAACTTTTTGAAGCTGCGATGCGGCTCGGCGCGATCCTGGGGCACGCCGATAAGGCCAGCGAACAAGCGCTGGCAGAATACGGGCGGCATCTGGGAACGGCATTCCAGCTGGTGGACGATGTGCTGGATTATTCCGGCGACGAACAGGCCACCGGAAAAAATCTGGGTGATGACCTGGCCGAAGGTAAACCGACGCTGCCACTGATTTATGCCATGCAACACGGCACCACCCAGCAAGCCGCGCTGGTCAAGCGCGCCATTGAACAAGGCGACCTGAACCTTTTTGGAGAAGTACTCGAAGTAATCAAGCAAACCGGAGCGCTGGAATACACGCGCCAACAGGCCACACAAGAATCCAGCGTTGCCTGCGCCGCGCTGGTGAATTTGCCGGATACGAATTACAAACAATCTTTGTTACAATTGGCCGACTTTGCCGCCACGCGGCAATATTAATTCCAACTCCGGATAGGAAGGAGCACAAGGCGGCGAGGATAAGGCGACGGTGCGTGGTTGTTGCCGATTTATCGGCTTTACAACCACGGCCTACCCCTTGCGGGTAAAGATAGCACATTGTGGTGCAGCAAGGAGCCGAAGACGAAGCCAACGCAGTGATCGTTTCTATCTAGAATTGGAATTTGGCCGGAGTTGGAATTCGGGGTGTAGCTCAGCCTGGTAGAGTACTGCGTTCGGGACGCAGGAGTCGGAGGTTCGAATCCTCTCACCCCGACCATTTATTGTTGCTGAATTAAGGTGCTTTAGCATGGTCGGCAGCTATGTCCGGTTCCCGCCACGGTGCCACCTTGAGCAACAGCAGCATGCCGGGAACAGCCAGCAGCGCGCACAACAGAAAGAACGCCATCCATCCCATCATCTCCACCAGCCATCCGGTAGCGGCATTGGCAAAAGTGCGCGGTACCGCCATCAAGCTGGTGAACAGCGCAAACTGGGTAGCTGTATAAGCCGGGTGCGTCGTGCGCGCGATGAAAGCGACAAATGCCGCAGTGCCCAACCCCACACCCAATGCCTCAAGGCTGATCACAATAGCCAGCTGGGTGCGTTCCACCACGGTAATCTCAGCGTGGTGACCCACGTAAGCCAGCCACGCAAAACCAAAAATAGCCAGCAGTTGCACCACGCCAAATAACCATAACGCGCGGTTGATGCCGATTTTCAGCATCCACAATCCACCCAGCAACCCGCCAATGACCGAGGGCCACAGCCCGGCATTTTTGGCGATGAGGCCGATATCCGTTTTGGAAAATCCCATGTCCAGATAAAAAGGCGTGGCCAGCGCGGTACACATGCTGTCGCCCAGTTTGTAAAAAAACAGGAACGCCAAAATCAGCAGCGCGCTGTTCCATCCCTGGCGCGAAATGAATTCATGAAACGGTTCGACCACCGCGGCGCGCAATGTTTTTGGCGCCAGCGCGCTGAGCGGCTCCTTGATCATCAGCGTCATGCCTATGCCGGGCAACATGAATAACGCCGTGATGATAAATACCAGATCCCACGGCAAGATGTCGGCCAAAATTAATGACAGCGAACCGGGAATCAATCCAGCAATGCGATAAGCATTAACATGCACCGCACTACCCAACCCCAGTTCGTTATCGGCCAGCAACTCGCGCCGGTAAGCATCCAGCACGATGTCCTGGGTCGCACTCAAAAAAGCCAGCAGTGTAGTGACCCAGACAATAGCCAGTAAATCAGTTTGCGGCGAAAACCCGCCCATCGTGGCGATAACCACCAGCAGTCCCACCTGGGTCAGCACCATCCATCCGCGTCGCCGACCCAGCAATGGCAAAGCATAACGATCCAGCAGCGGCGACCACAAAAATTTCCAGGTGTAAGGAAACTGGATCAATGCAAACAAGCCTATGGTTTTCAGGTCAACCTGCTCGGAGCGGAGCCACGCCGGTACCAGATTAAACAGCAAATACAACGGCAAGCCGGAGCTGAATCCGGTGAACACGCAGATCAGCATGCGGCGGGTGAAGAGTTGTTGCCAGACGGTCATAAAGGCTTTAAAACAATTTCGCGCCAAGACGCAAAGACGCAAAGAAAAACAACCTTAGCTATATGCTTTGGCGTTTTTGCGCAAGCCAGATTTTTTTTGCTCATCTAATCTTCCAGCCCGTTAACTGCGCGAACAATACCATTCTTCATCATGGCGTCGCCAAAATTCAAAATAAAACCAAGTTTTTTCCCACTCAGGCGCAGATAAGTTTGAATTTGTTTTCGATGTACTGCAGTAATGGCTGCAATAGATTTCAGTTCGAGGATTACGCACCCGTTTACGATAATATCGGCACGAAAGCCTTCATCAAAACGGTGGTCATCATAAATAACGGGAACAGGCACTTGGTGTTCAACTGTCAATTTGCGTTTGCAAAGTTCATGAGCAAGTGTAATTTCATAAACAGATTCCAGCAATCCTGGGCCGAGGGCGCGATGAAGCAAGATTGCAGTATCTACCACGATGGTTCCGATTTGATTTTCTGTCATATTTTCCGAGCCAAGCGAAGGCCGCAAAGTTAAACCTATTAATAACTTTTGTTTTTCTTGGCGCCTTTGCGTCTTGGCGCGAGACGCCTTGATCTATGTTTCTCGTTTGAAACGGTACACTGCCGTACTGCCCAGCAGATTAGGCAACACCTTTACCTCATCCTCTCCAGTCATGACACGTCTTTCCAATATCGTTACTTGCTGGCCGCGACAGAAATTTTCAAAATCATGCAGCGTGCACAGGTGCACATTGGGCGTGTCATACCACTGGTAAGGCAGGTCATCCGAAACCGGCATGTTGCCGCGCAGCACATCCAAGCGATTTTTCCAGTAACCAAAGTTGGGGA
>JANNQM010000002.1:0-2868 GCA_031400735.1 Gallionellaceae bacterium | reverse complement strand
CGCGCGCGTTTGAGTTTGCAGCCAGCGGCGAAGTGCGGGAAGGCTTCGTCGGGTTTTTTCAGGTCGTCGTAAGCCTTGCCGAGTGCGAAGTGCAGGGACATAGCTTTGGTGCCGGACATGGTGTCGAGATTCTGCGCTTCGGATTCCAGCCGCTCCAGCGTGGGGTCGTCCACCTTGATTTTCTTGACTTGGGCCATGAAGACGTGCGGCGCGATTTCCTTGGGGTCGATTTCCATGGCTTTCTGGAAGCTTGCCTGGGAGTCTTCGAGCTGGCCCAGTTCCATTTGTAGTTGTCCCAAGCCTAGATAGGCGCTGAGCAAATTTGCGTCGAGTGCGAGGGCGTAGTGAAATGCTGCTTCGGCTTGCGGATACTGTTCCGTCTTGGTGTAGATTTCGCCGGAAAGGCTGTGCGCTTCGGCCTTGTTTGGATCGAGTTGCAGCGCGCGGTCAGTGTTCACGCGCGCTTCGTCCAGTCGGTCCTGTTCCTTATACACGCGCGCCACCCCCATCACTGCGTTTTGATTGTCGGGGCTGAGTGCCAGGGTTTTATTAAAGGCAATAAGCGCTTTGTCATAATTCTCAAGCAATAAAAAAGCGTTGCCGATGTTGCTGTGGGCATCGGGATACTGAGGCCGTGCGCGGACCACCTTGGTCAATTCGGCGATGGCTTCTTCGGGTTTTTCCAGTTCGGTAAGCACCGCGCCCAGATTGTTGCGGGCTTCGAAATAGTCGGGATCAATGGCCAGCACCTGGCGGTAATAGGCGATCGCGCCTTCCTTGTCCTTGAGTTCGCGCTGAATGCTGCCAAGGTTGTTCAATGCCTGCAGCAGTGACGGGTTGAGTTTGAGCGCTTTTTTCTGGCAGGCTGCGGCGCGCTCATAGTCTTTCTTGTCGTAATAGGCGATGCCGAGGTTGCTGTGTGCCGTGGCCTGGTTCGGATCGAGCTTGACTGCCTGCTCGCCGTGATGGATGGCCTCGTCCAGCCGTTTGAGGATGCGGCACATCTCGCCACGGTTGGAATGGAATTGCGCGTTCATCGGCAGCATTTCGATGGCCTTGCCGATCAGCTCCACAGCCAGTTCGGCGCGGCCCGCTCGGTAAGCGATGACGCCCATCAGGTGCAGCGCGAAGGCGTTCTTGGGTTGTCTTTGCAGTATCTGGCGCAGCATGCCCTCGGCGCTTTGCAATTGCCCCGCATCAATCTGCTGTCCGGCCAGCATGATAGCTTGCTCTATCGGTATCTGCTGGGGTTGTTGTTGCATCAGGATATTGGGGCTGGCAGCTGTCTGTTGGGATTTTTTTGCCATGTCGAGTCCAGTGTGGATGGTTAATTAATAACGGGGGAGTTTATCAAGTCCATGTTTTGAGGTCGAGTTATATTTTCCGAAAGGTGGGAGTATGCCGACTTTGCCACATTCCGCGCCCGCAAACTGGTTTGTCGTGCGACAACAGAAAGCCGACGGCGCTTACGGGTTCCATTTAAAGAACACGGCTACGATGCCTTGCTGGGCAAAACCGCCGAAGCCCTCGGTGAGTGCGTCGCAGAGGTGGATGCCCTTTATTAACCTCCTGCTGCCTTTAGGCCAACACACTCAAGGAATCGATGGCCGACCTGCCTATCTTGCTGGGTCACCATTGTGCTGATCTACATGGCGCTGGCGATTTTATACAAGCATTTTTTGCATCCGGTAACGATACTGACTGCATTGCCGTTGGCCGGATTCGGCGCGTTAGCCACTGAGGACACTGAGAGCACAGAGAAATTACCACATCACGTAAGCCTACAGAAGCCTTTCTCTGTGTCCTCTGTTATTTCTGTGGCTTGTCTTTTTTCTGCAATTTCGCTTCGTCGCCGTTATCATGTCGCACTTCTGTAAATAAGGAACGCAATGTACCCAACCCTGGAAAATTTTGTCGGCAATACACCGCTGGTCAGGCTCAAGCGCATACCGGGCAATAGCAGCAATGTGTTGCTGGCTAAACTGGAGGGCAACAACCCGGCGGGTTCGGTCAAAGACCGGGCGGCACTTTCAATGATTACCCATGCTGAAGCGCGCGGCGACATCAAGCCGGGCGACACGCTGATCGAGGCCACCAGCGGCAATACCGGCATTGCGCTGGCGATGGCGGCGGCGATGCGCGGTTACAAGATGATTCTGGTGATGCCGGAAAATCAAAGTATGGAGCGGCGGCAATCGATGCGCGCCTTCGGCGCGGAACTGGTGCTAACATCAAGAGAGGGCAGCATGGAACTGGCGCGCGATACCGCAGAAAAACTGCGCGACCAGGGTCGCGGCACCATCCTCGACCAGTTTGCCAACCCGGATAATCCGTTGTCGCACTATGAAGGCACGGCGCCCGAAATCTGGCGTGATACATCCGGCAGCATTACCCACTTTGTCAGCTGCATGGGCACTACCGGCACCATCATGGGCTGCTCGCGATATTTCAAGGAAAAAAATCCGGCCATTCAAATTATCGGCGCGCAACCAGAAGAGGGCGCGCAGATTCCCGGGATACGCAAATGGCCAGAGGCTTACCTGCCCAAAATTTATAACCGCAAAAATGTAGACCAGTTGCTAAATGTGGGGCAACAGGATGCGGAAGAAATGACACGGCGTTTGGCGCGGGAAGAGGGTATTTTTTGTGGCACCTCTTCCGGTGGCGCACTGAGTGTGGCCCTCCGTGTTTCGCAAACGGTGCAGAATGCCACGATTGTGTTCATTGTGTGCGACCGCGGAGACCGCTACCTTTCTACCGGCGTGTTCCCGGAGTAGCGGGGGGGGGGGGGCCCCCAAAAAGTTCTGAATTAGTGGGGCCCCCGCCCCCGCCCGGTAGATAAAAATTTTAAAAAGGGGGTGGAAAACC
>JANNQM010000001.1:0-1763 GCA_031400735.1 Gallionellaceae bacterium | reverse complement strand
ATCGCGGGCAGGGCCCGCTCCTACAAATCACACTACAGCTTTTGCCGCACCCAATCAATAACGGCGGCCAGCGCCGTCGGCAGATTCTCCGGCTGCGTCCCGCCCGCCATCGCCATATCTGCCCTGCCCCCGCCTTTGCCGCCGACTTGTTGTGCCACCATATTTACCAATTCACCCGCTTTAACTTTAGCGACCAGATCCGGCGTCACACCGGCAATCAGGCTGACTTTGCCGTCGGCGATTGAAGCCAGCACGATGGCCGCAGATTTAAGTTTGTCCTTGAGCTTGTCCAGCGTTTCGCGCAGTGTGTTGTTGTCTGCGCCTTCCAGCAGCGCGGCCAGCACTTTGCTGCCGTTGATCTCTTTGGCCTGATTGGCCAGATCATCGCCCTGGCTGCTAGCCAGTTTTGATTTCAGACGGGACAGCTCTCTTTCCAGAGATTTTACATTGTCGAGAATTTGCGTGATGCGCAGCGCGGCCTCCTGCGGTTGCGCCTTTAGCGCACCGGCCACTTGTTGCAACTGTTTTTCCTGCTGCTGTATAAAAGCCAGAGCCCCTTCGCCGGTTACCGCCTCCACACGCCGCACACCTGCTGCAACCCCGCTCTCTGCCACAATCTTGAACAGCCCGATGTCGCCTGTTCTTTTCACATGGGTTCCGCCGCACAATTCACGCGAGGAGCCTATATCCAGCACGCGCACTTCATCACCGTACTTTTCACCGAACAGCATCATCGCACCGGTTTTTTGCGCGGCCTCAATTGACATGACGCGCGCTTCTGTCGCCGCGTTGGCCAGAATCTCGGCGTTCACGATGGTTTCAACTTTGCGGATTTCGGCATCGGTCATTGGTTGCGTATGCACAAAGTCAAAACGCGTTTTGTCGGCATCCACCTGCGAACCTTTTTGCTGCACATGGTTGCCCAGTACCTCACGCAACGCTTTGTGCATCAGGTGCGTGGCCGAATGGTTGCGTATCGTGTGCGCCCGCGCTTCGGTATCCACCCGCGCATTCACCTCGTCACCGACTCTCAGCTTGCCGGTATTCACCACGCCATGATGGCCGAACACACTGGCCTGAATTTTCTGGGTGTCCTCCACCGCGAAAATACCGTGCGACCCGCGCAACTCGCCGCGGTCGCCCACCTGCCCGCCGGATTCCGCATAAAAAGGAGTGTGGTCCAGTACCGCAACACCCATCTCGCCTTCAGTTAATTCCTTGACCGGCACACCGTCTTTATACAAGGCCAGTACCTTGCCCATTTTTTCCAGCACGTCGTAGCCGTGGAAGGTTGTTGCTGTTCCCGCATATTCCAGATTAGCGGCCATTTTGAATTTGCCCGCCGCACGCGCCTGCTGTTTCTGGCGCGCCATCGCGGCATCGAATGCAGCAGTGTCCACAACAATGTTGTGCTCGCGGCAAATGTCAGCGGTCAGGTCTAGCGGGAAGCCGTAGGTATCATGCAACTTGAAAGCGGTCTCGCCGTTAAATACTTTGCTGCCCTGCTTCGCCATCGCTGCCATATCCGCTTCCAGAATCGCCATGCCATTTTCGATGGTGGTAAAGAAACGTTCCTCCTCCTGCTTCAACACCTCCATCACGCGCACTTGTGCCGCGGTCAGCTCAGGGTAGGCCTTGCCCATTTCCGTCACCAGATCAGGCATCATCTTGTGGAAGAAAGGCGCCCGCGCACCTAGCTTGTAGCCGTGACGTATCGCGCGGCGAATAATCCTGCGCAACACATAACCACGCCCTTCATTGCC